>CAYLLP010000015.1:0-25167 GCA_964384955.1 uncultured Gammaproteobacteria bacterium | reverse complement strand
GACGCCATTCAGTCTTCGGGTCTATTCCCAAACTCCTCATTGTAGTGTGCGCCCTGCCATTGATCTGGTTTGCCTCAACTATAGCTCTAGCCTTTGAAACTTGTCTGTCGGCAATTGCACTCTGCACGTCCTTGGGTTGTATTTTAAGAGGGTAGAGCTTGCTCTTTAGCCAGCGTATAGGACCACCCCTCTTGTTTACCTCTTGTGCATATGCTTGTTGCTGAGCGTTGAATGGATCAGCCTGAGGTGTGGTAACTGTCGGCATCTTTGCCTCACGGCTTGGAGTTAAACCGATACCAACCTTACGCATTCTTTGAGGGTCCATAGGTACTTTTGCAAATCCCGCTTGTAAAAAGACCTTCCGTTGATGTGGGGCCATCTTTGCTAAATCCATAACTAACTCCTTTGAGCCTTGATATATCTTTCCGCTTCCATGAGCTACAATAGGTATCCCGGCTCCAAAGACTAACCCCCCACCTATTCCAATTGACGTACTTACCCCAACCTTTGCAGCAATCGTTTGTATGCTGTCATTGTCTTGAACGTCTTTGAACCCTTGCTGTGCACCGAATACTCCACCTATTTTAGCTCCAGTCTTGGCCCCTGCTATAATCTTTGGCAGTAGCTTTGCTCCTGTTTGAGTTAAGGTCTTTCCTGCTCCAAATGAAGCAAGCTGCAGTGGAAGATCAATTGCCCGTGCACCTGCTCTCAGATATGATTGTGGAGCAACACGCTGCCCTTGTAGCTGTCTTGTTATATTCCCCAAAAGGTCTCCTACTCCCTCTGTTGTATTTTTAGGAGCAGCTAACATAAAGTTTGGTATTCCTTGTGCAATCTCTGCTGCAAATCGTCCCACTGGATTGCGTACATTTCTTGCTAAATCTATTTGAGGAGCGAGAGTATTTACTGAGGCTCGATAAATGTCCCTAAAGGGTAGAGTAAGAGGAGAATTGACAGCTTGGTTGAAATTATTCTGGGGATTGAAGTAACCTTTCGGACTCGTAACTTGTTGATTATAAAAGTTACCCATGGAGCTTAATATGTTTTGGAGAGCTATTGAAGGTATGAACCTCTGAGCTGCATTTTGTGTGAAGTTTCCTACCTGTCGAGGTGCTTGTTGTGCGAATTGCTGTATAGGTTGTGCCGTGAGCCTTCCTTGTTGAATAAAGCCCTTGTCGTCATTGAAGGCGCTGTATAAGCGCTTTGCTAAGTCTCGTAGTGATGACATACATATTTAGACAATGGGATTCCCGTACAAGTCGAGTCGTTGATTGCTGTTTGCTCCTCCATATCGGATAGGACTCGTGTTACCCCCACCACCAAGTGCAAGCTGTCCTGGACGATACATACTGTTTACACCTGCAATGTTCTGTTGAAGTTGACCAAAGTTTTGAGAGTTACTAGCGGCCCAACTAAGTAGGGCATTGTGTTGATTTTGTGCGTTCTGCTTTACCTGATTAGTAGCGGCAATCGCCTGATCGAGAATACCCCGTGAGAGACCGGCTAAGTCCTGACTCTTTGAGAGCTGGCCTTGGGATATCTGCTGCTTTAGTTGTTGCTGGGCCTGAGCGAACCATTGAGCTATGCCTTGGATTTGCTGATCTTTTTGGTAGCCTAGTTGTTGGACTTGTCCGCTTACATAATTATTTAAGTCCCCGGTCTGTTTACCTGCCTGTTGGTTAATGGCGAAGGAGTATTGATTTGATGCCGAAGAATCTCCAGCTCCCATAGACCCTAGATAGGTATTGGCAGCTTGGAATGCGTTCCGTGTAGTGCTTGCGATATCTTTAAGACTTTTGGCTTTTGCTGTGTTGGCCAAATTAACACCCTGATCGTATTGAGAGTTCGCGATCCCTTGCTGAGCTGTTTGCTGTTCATCAATGTATTGCCCTTGTCCTGAGAGGGAGTCGAGGTAACTGTCCCAACCAGAGGATATCTCGTTGCGTATCCCAGCGTAAGGGTCATAGTTTTCCTGACCTCCTTGTGGTTGAGCGAAGCCTTGCGGATTAGGTGCGCCGCCCCCTCCTTGAGGAGCGCCACCGCCTGAAGGAGCATATGAAGGTTGGCGTGATACTTGCCATTGCGTCCACCCTCTTGATCCATCGCTATAGATTGTCTGACCATTGGGAGCACTTCCTACCGGATATGGTGTAGTCGCCTGTGAGGACGCATAACGAATCTCACCTCCACCTTTGGGGACATAAGCTGCTGATCCTGGATATTGTATTGGCATAAATAGCGGAGGAGGCGTTTATTAGTTCCTCGACCGCTACCTACGAATAAACTTTATTAGCTAAAACTAAAAAAACCCCACACCATTACTGGTTGGGGCTGTGTCCGTGTTGAATAAACGGATATAAGCTAATTACATACTACACCTTATTTTCGCAATGTCAATACCTATTTGCTAACCTATCGAAACGTAAGGTCTTGCAGTCTGGTATAGCGTCAAGTATTCTTGGACTAGGCTCGATAAGGTGTTCGAAGTATGGTACATTGGGGTCACCGCGTCGCTTTGCTCCACGGTGCAAGCACGCAAAGGAATATTTAATCGGTTCGAAATAAGGAATTGATCGTTCACCCTTCGGCAAGCTCGGAGCTAGTAGTATTCTCTAACGACTCGGATCACCACTCCACCGACCTCTAGATTGTCGCGGGGGAAAATTGGGTCGTATGCTGGATTGGCCGCGGCTAGGTAGACTACGCCATCCTTCCGGCGGAAGTATTTGAGAGTCCACTGCCAATCGACATTGGCGGCTATGATATCTCCATCCTTTGGATCTTTTGATTTGTCCAGCACTACCCAGTCCCCAGGGTGAATGCCGGCGCCAATCATCGAGTCGCCTGAGACCTTGAGCAAATACACCGATCCCGGATTTTTGAAAATAAAGTTGTTAAAAGAGAGTGTCTCGGAGTCGTAGTGCTGCTCCATCGTGGGCTCACCCGCTCGGATTGACCCTAAGAGGGGAAGCGCGAAAAACTCGTCGCCTGGGGCCAATCGCGATCCTTCAAGCCGCATTATATCCTCCTTCATCCACTTACTCACCACATATGCCACGGGAGAAGTGGACCTATATCCCAATAATTTTTGCATCTCCCGATAGGTGGGCAGGCGCTTGGTGCGGTAGTAGAATTTTTTTACTCTATTGAGCTTCTTATCTTCCATGATTGGTACATCTGTTCTAATATCAAGAGTATAGTACAAGCGTTCTAATATTGTCAAGCGCAAATATAAGCGCTGTAGAAGCTATTCACCTTAAGCCTCCTAATCCTATAACTTGAGGACGAGAGTAATTTCTCCTTTGTAATCGCGATCGAGTAGATCGCTTGGCTTTCCACGCACGACTTCTTCGAATTTCTTAGTGAGCTCGCGGCACAGCGCGATCTGAGAGTCGGGAACTATGTCGGCAAGAATCTGTAACGTATCTTTTATCCTGTGAGGAGATTCGAAAAACACAAAGACAACGTCTGGAATGATTTCGTGAATTGTGTTCAATCGTTTAAACGATTGAACAAGCTGAGAATTCTTCTTAGGAAGAAAGCCTAGGAACATAAAATTTGCGGGATTAAAGCCGCTTAGGGCCAAAGCTGTGATCACGGAGGAAGCGCCGGGAACTACGGTGTAGGGAATGTTTTCTTTTACCACCTGGCTTAGCAGAAGAAATCCTGGGTCCGAAATTAGTGGCATGCCAGATTCGGAGATAAGCGCTACATTCTTACCGCCTTTCAGAAGCTCAAGCACCTCCGGGAGCTTGGCATACTCATTATCTTTATAGTACGACCACATTTGCTGGTGAGGGTTGCGCTCAAATTCGAACTTAGCGTGCATGAATTCTCGAAGCGTGGAGGCCGAGCGCGTGTCCTCAGCCAATATAATATCGGCTTCCATCAGGGTTTTCGCCTGGCGAATCGAGACGTCTTCCAGATTGCCAATCGGAGTGGCAACAATCGTAAGCATAGTGTATATTATAGTCTACAGCCATGCACTTTGACCTCCAGACCATTCTTCCCACAATAGGCTACTTAGGCATTTTCGCGATAGTGTTTGCCGAGTCTGGTCTCTTGATCGGCTTTTTCTTGCCAGGCGACAGCCTACTCTTTACCGCAGGCTTTTTAGCATCTCAGGGTGTGTTTGATATTCGTGTGCTGGCTGTGGGGTGCTTTGCCATGGCTGTGGCCGGCGACACGGTGGGGTACATGTTCGGTCACAAGGTAGGGAAGCGCCTATTTCAGAAAAAAGACTCACTTTTGTTTCATAAAGATAATCTCATGCGTGCCGAGCGCTTCTACGAAAAGCATGGTAAGAAGACAATCATTATCGCGAGATTTATGCCAGTCATACGCACGTTTGCCCCGATAGTGGCCGGGATTGGAAGCATGCATTACCGCACATTTATTGTGTACAACGTTGCTGGTGGCTTCTTATGGGCAGTGGGCCTATCGGTGGCTGGCTACTTCTTGGGTCGCTTAATTCCAGACGTGGACAAGTATCTATTGCCCATAATTGGCCTTATCATAGTGGCGTCCGTCGCTCCACCGGCCTATCACATCCTCAAAGATCCAAAGCACCGCAACCAGCTCCTAGCTTTCTTGATGCGTCCATTCAGAGGATAATCCACCTCATTTACTTCCCCCGGCAAAACTGCTATACTTATAGGTTAGCCAGAGAATTTCTAATTCCTAATTGATCTAATTTTCGATTGGGTCATTGGGATTTGACTAGACCTGCCTGCCGGCAGGCAGGAATTAGAGTAATTAAGTTAATTAAGTCAATTTTAAACTTGTTCAAACTAAAATCAACCTTCAAACCAACAGGAGACCAGCCGCAGGCGATTGACAAGCTTGTGGCAGGGGTGAAGCATGGCCTGAAGAACCAAGTCTTGCTTGGCGTCACCGGATCCGGCAAGACCTTCACGATGGCCAATATCATCCAGAAGCTCAATATGCCCGCACTCATCATCTCCCACAATAAGACCTTGGCGGGCCAGCTCTACCAGGAGATGCGCGACTTTTTCCCGGGCAACGGCGTGTCTTACTTCGTGTCGTACTACGATTTTTACCAGCCCGAGGCGTATATGCCCTCGACAGATACATTTATCGAGAAGGAGGCTGAGGTCAACGATCTGATCGATAAATTGCGGCTCCGCGCCACCACCAATATCATGACGCGAGAAGACGTAATCGTGGTGGCCTCGGTCTCTTGCATCTACAATATCGGGTCCCCAGCGGAGTACGGCAAGTTTATCCTCGACCTTCAGGAAGGTCAGGGCATATCCTTCGACGAAATCATGCGGCGCCTTGTGGCGATGCTCTATGATCGCTCGGAGTTCGATTTCAAGCGGGGATCTTTCAGAGTGCGTGGCAATAACCTGGATATTTATCCTGCGTATGAGGACTTCGGCTACCGGATTACCCACGACGGCGCGCGCATTGCTAAGATCGTCAATTTCGAGCCTTTGAGTGGCAAAGAGATCCCGGATCGAGCCCGGGATGACAATCATTCGATTGTCATCTACCCTGCCAAGCACTACCTCACCGATCCCGCGGTGTTTAGCGCGGCCGAAGCCCAGATCCGCGCAGATCTTGCTAAGGAGTACGAGGAGCTCAAAAAAGCTGGTCGGGAGCTGGAGGCTACTCGGCTATTAAAGCGTGTAAATTACGATCTTGAGATCATCAAGGAAATTGGCTACGTAAACGGCATCGAGAACTATTCGAGGTACTTTGACGGAAGAGCCCCCGGTGACCCTCCCTACGCCCTTTTAGACTACTTCAAATCCCGCTACGGCCGCAATTTCCTCGTATTTGTGGACGAATCGCATATGACCCTGCCGCAGCTCCGGGGCATGTTTAACGGCGATTACGCCCGCAAAAAAATCCTGATTGACTTCGGATTCCGCCTCAAATCGGCCTTTGACAACCGGCCTTTGAGGTTCGAGGAGTTCTACGAGATTCCACCTACGTTAATTCATGTCTCGGCAACCCCGTCTCCTTGGGAGGTAGACCGCTCCAAGCTTGAGGCGCAGGCCGCGAGTTTCACCCATCACGACGGCATCGTGGAGCAGCTGATCCGCCCCACAGGCATTATTGACCCGCAAATTATCGTGCGCCCGGCCGCAGGCGAGGTGCAGGATTTGATGAAAGAGATCGAAATTAGAGTCAAAAGGCAGGAGAAGGTGCTCGTGACCACACTCACCAAGAAGAACGCCGAAGACCTCAGCGAGTATTTCAAAGAGAAAGGGGTGCGAGCGTCATACTTGCACTCTGATATTCTCACTTTGGAGCGATCTGATATCCTTGATAACCTGCGCCGGGGAGAGTTCGATGTCCTCATTGGCATCAACCTCCTTCGCGAAGGCTTGGATCTGCCTGAGGTCACGCTGGTGGCCATCCTGGATGCAGACAAGGAAGGGTTCCTTCGCTCCCGGACCTCCTTAGTGCAAACCATGGGACGAGCGGCACGTAACATCGAAGGAAAGGTGATTCTCTACGCAGACACCATCACCCGCTCGCTGCAAGAGGCCATTTCGGAGATTGAGCGGCGCCGGCACTACCAACTCGAGTATAATAAGAAGCACAAAATCACGCCGATCACAATCTCCAAACCTATCCGCGGGCGGATTGTGGACTCGGAGCTGGAGCTTGAGTACATCTCCAAATTTGATCCGGAGAAAGAGTCGTTCTTGGACGTGATCAAGCCTGAGGCGCTCACACCGTACGACAAGAAGAAATTGGTCAAAAAATTGGGCCGCGAGATGAGCAACCAAGCCAAGGAACTCAACTTTGAGATGGCCATTAAAATTAGAGACAAAATCCATGAACTTAAAAGTTATTAAAAAAAACGGGTGGCTGAGCGGAGGGGCTCCCCAAGGAAGCGGGTACTCCGAGCTTCCATGGGGAGGAGCGAAGGCAGGCCCCGTTTTTTGATCATTATGAATGTAATAAAAATAGTGGGCGCGAGGGAGCATAATCTCAAGAATATCAGCCTTGAGATTCCCAAGAATAAGCTGGTCGTGATGACAGGAGTCTCAGGCTCTGGTAAGTCCTCACTTGCCTTTGACACAATCTATGCTGAGGGCCAGCGGCGCTATGTGGAGTCGTTGTCGGCGTATGCTAGACAGTTCTTGGGAATCATGGATAAGCCGGATGTGGACACCATTGACGGCTTGTCGCCTGCCATCTCAATCGATCAGAAAACCACATCTCACAACCCTCGCTCGACAGTGGGGACAGTCACCGAAATCTACGATTACCTGCGGCTCCTTTTTGCGCGCATCGGCCATCCACACTGTCCAAATTGTGGCATTGAGATATCGCGCCTCACGCTTGACGAGATCGTGGACAAAGTGATGCGCGAAATTGAAAAGACCGTGGCCGCCGACAAAATAAAGCCTCACCAGATTTTGATCTTGTCACCTGTGGTGCGACAGAAGAAGGGTGAATTTCGAGATCTTTTTGAGAATCTTTTGTCAAAAGGCTATCAAACAGTGCGGATTGATGCGCGTGAGATGGCGCTTAGTCGCGACATCCAGCTGATCAAGACCAACAAGCACACGATAGACGTGGTGGTGGACACCTTGAGTCTCACATTCAAAGATTTCAAAAACGAAGTCTTCAGAGCCAATCTCAAGTCCAGGCTCACCAACTCAGTCGAACAGGCCCTGAATTTGGCTGATGGGCTGGTGATTCTTCGCGCGGGAGAGGAGCATTTGTTTTCAGAAAAATTCTCATGCCCCAATTGCAATCTCTCGCTGCCCGAGATCGAGCCACGCATGTTCTCATTCAACTCGCCTCTTGGGGCTTGCGCAACGTGCAAGGGCTTAGGTACTGTATACAAAGTGGATCCGGAGCGCATTCTCAACAAGAATCTTTCGGTCAACGAGGGTGGTATCTTGCCTTTTAATAAAGTCTATATGCAGGACACATGGTATATCCGCCTTCTCAAGGAGATCGCTGAGGAGGAAGATATTGATTTTAATATCGCGATTGGAAAATTGGACAAAAAGAGCCTTACAACGCTTCTATATGGCACCAATCAGGTGCATCGCGTGAAAGGGTCCAATCGCTTTGGCCGCAGTACTGCCATTTACGAGAAGTTTGATGGCGTCGTGAGCGAGCTCCAGCGTCGCTTTTTCGACTCAGACTCGACATTTGAGGGGTATGACGTCAACAAATATATAAGTGAGGAGACTTGCGAGAGCTGCGGGGGTCAGCGGCTCAAAAAAGAAATACTGGCGATCACGATTGACAAAAAGAATATCGCCGAAATTTGCGACGAGGCCGTGGATAGGCTCACCTCTTACTATGAAAAAGATTTGACCGCTAAATTAAATGCGTATGAGAAGGAAATCGGCAAAAATATCCTCAAGGAGATTGTGACACGGCTCTCATTCTTGAAAAATGTGGGGCTGTCGTATCTTACCTTGTCCCGGGGAGCCCGCACGCTTTCTGGCGGCGAGCTACAGCGCATTCGACTGGCGTCTCAGATAGGCACAGGCCTGACTGGAGTGCTCTATGTGTTGGATGAGCCTTCGATCGGCCTTCACCCTAAGGATGTGTCAGCGCTAATTGCCACTCTTAAGAAACTGCGAGAGCTTGAGAATACGCTTATCATCGTAGAACACGATCGCGAAACGATCGAGAACGCAGACCATCTCGTGGAGCTTGGGCCCCATGCAGGACGAGGAGGGGGAGAGGTCACTTTTGAAGGCACCTTGGTGGAGATGAAGAAAAGCACCAAAAGCATCACCGGCGCCTACTTATCGGGGAAAAAGCAAATCACCTTGCCTAAGCGCGAGCTGGTGACGCATCAAGGATATCTTACACTCAAAGGAGCCCGCCAGTACAACCTTAAAAATCTGACAGTAAAGCTGCCTTTGGGCAATCTGATCGCTGTCACCGGCGCCTCAGGCTCCGGCAAGTCCACACTGGTAGTGGAGACGCTCTACCCTGCACTTAAGTACTACTCGCAAGGGCATGTATCAGAGCGCATCGGCCATCTGGAGAACTTAGACGGCTTCCAATACCTTGAGCGCATTTACTTGGTGGATCAATCCCCAATTGGGCGCACACCTCGGTCTAATCCCTCCACTTATGTGGGATTTTTTGACGCAATCCGTGAGCTTTTTGCCACCACCGTGGACGCCAAGACCAAGGGATTCAAAAAGTCCCGCTTTTCCTTTAATCTCAAGGGTGGCCGCTGTGAGAAGTGTCAGGGTGGGGGAGTCATCAAGATAGAAATGCAATTTTTGCCGGATATCTACGTAAAGTGTGACGCCTGCGACGGGCACCGGTACAACCGCGAGACCTTAGACGTGCGCTATAAGGGAAAGAATATCTATGAGATTCTGAAGATGACGGTCGATGAAGCAGTCGAATTTTTCCAAAATCATCCGGTGATATTTAGCAAATTATCGTTCCTCAAGCAAGTTGGCCTCGGCTACATTGAGCTGGGGCAGTCCGCGCCAACCTTCTCTGGAGGCGAGGCACAGCGGATTAAGCTTGCCAACGAGCTCTCCCGCCGAAGCTCCGGCCGCACCATGTATATCCTGGATGAGCCCACCACCGGCCTTCATTTCTATGACATCGAGAAGCTCTTGGCTGCTCTGTACAAGCTCGTGGAGATGGGCAACACGGTGATCCTAATTGAGCATAATCTGGATGTGGTCAAGAACTGTCAGTATATTGTGGATCTGGGACCCGAGGGGGGAGAAGCTGGCGGATATCTTCTTTATCAAGGAGAGCTGGCAGGGATCACTAAAGTCAAAAAATCTTTCACTGGAGCGTATCTTGCTCAAGTGCTCTAAGGCGCCCATACGCCAGTATAATTGGGATATGACACGCTTTCTGATTGCCGCGGCAGTATTCCTGCTTTGGAGTTTTTTACCCGCGCACCCGGTGCACGCCGCTGACTACAAGGCAGACTACACTGTAGGATACTTTGTCACGGATGAGGGGAATGCCATAAGGACAAAGGCACAGTACAAGATTGCTCTCACCTCGCTTACCTCCGAGTCCTATGTGAAGACATTTTCCTTGAGTTTCCCCAAAAGCTTCAAGGTCACGGTCATAAAGGCTTCAGATGACCACGGCCCGATCTCACCCAAGGTGGAAGAAAGTGCCACAAAGACCATAATTCACCTTACGTTCACTAAGCCCGCGACCAGTCGCGGCACGACCAATAATCTGTACCTAGATTTCTATCAGGACAATATCGTCCGTCCTCAAGGGCGAATTTGGGAAGTCGTGATTCCCACCATCCCAAAGGATGAGAATACAACATATAAAATAATCCTTAATCTCCCAAAAAACCAAGCCAAGCCTCTGAGCCTTGCCAAGCCTGCGCCTGATATTGTGCAGGGTACGCAATTTGTGTGGAATAATGTGACCACGCGCACACTCTACGCAATTTTTGGGGATCATCAAGCGTATTCTCTCCAGCTTACCTATCCTTTAAAGAACTCCCATCTCGAGCCGCAGACTCAGGAAATCGCATTCCCGCCAGACACCGCCTACCAAAAGGTGTTCATGAAGTCTATCGAGCCTGCTCCCTCTAGTGTAAGGCTTGACGAGGACGGCAACTATCTTGGAAAGTACACGATTGCCCCTTTTTCGTCCAAAAAAGTGACGGTCAAGGCACTTGTCCAGGTCGTAGCCACTCCTCGCGCCGACTATGCACGCAAAGTCTCCTCTTCATATCTACAAAGTAGTCTAGAGACACCCCCTTTGTGGCGACTGGAGGAGCCAGCCACGTACAACAAGCTCACAGATATCTCACAGGTCTATCGATATGTAGTGAATGCACTTTCCTACGACTTTCAAAAGGCTGCCAAGGGAGGCGGAAGAGTAGGCGCGCAAGCAGCCCTTGACAACCCTACTCATGCGGTCTGTACGGAGTTTACCGACAGTTTCGTGGCTATCGCCCGCTCGCGCGCAATTGCCGCTCGTGAGGTTGCGGGCTACGCATTCGCCAATCAACCAGAGTTCCGCCCGCTGTCTTTGGAGAAAGATATCCTCCACGCATGGCCAGAGTACTATGATAACAAGAAAAATGTGTGGGTCCCGGTGGATCCCACCTGGGAAGCCACGTCAGGTGTAGACTACTTTAGTAGTCTTGACCTGCATCACATAGCATTTGTCCTGCACGGCCGCGATCCGGAGAATCCACGACCCCCAGGTGCAGGAGGAGACGGCACCACGAAACACATTGTGGTGGAAGTGTCACAAAAAGAGCCCAGAGAAAGAAAAGACCTCACCTCGACAGTCGAAGATCTTGCAATCGCCATAACCGAAAAAACTCAGCGATCCAAGATCCAAATTGTAAACAAAGGCAATACCTTTGCGTATGATATTCCTATTAAAATTGAAGCTTCCAAGAATATCGCGCTCTCTTCGTACCAACCGGTGATTAGCGCATTGGCCCCGTATCAGACTGCGATCGTGCCTTTTGAGTACAAATTGAGAAATCGTACCCAGTCAGCAGGTGCTACTCTCGGTGTCGTGGTCGATGGAAGAAAAGTTGCTACCAAGCGGTTTGGCGCCCTAAGCTATACGAATTTAGTGGCCTGGGGGCTTGTTGCCGCGGCATTTTTCGGCTGCGTGATCTATGTGGTGACACGGGGTCTGGTACAATCGACTACGCGCCGCTAAGCACTAAATATATGCATACCAAATACAACTTTACCACCATAGAAAGTTCCAAAAAAGAGCATGTCTTACTGCCTTCAATGATTGGAGTATATGTATTTGTAAAGGGCAGTGATCCTATCTATGTGGGCAAGGCGACTAACATTAAGGCTCGGATAAAGTCGCACTTTGAGGGCGCCAAAATTGACGCCAAAGAGCGCCGGATCATCCTTGAATCTACTCACATCCGCTTTTTTGTAACCAACTCCGACTTTAGTGCACTTCTGGTGGAATCTGAGCTGATTCAAGAACACCATCCCAAATACAATGTACGATGGCGCGACGACAAGAGCTACCTTTATATTAAGATCACTAAAGAAGACTATCCCAAGATACTCACCGTGAGGCGCGAAGAGAGGTCTCACTCGCTCTATTTCGGGCCGTTCCCCTCCAGGCGAAGTACCGAGGAGATCCTGCGTGCTATTCGCCGAATCTTCCCTTTCTGCACACAGAAAAAGCTGAGTCGCCACGCTTGCTTTTACTCTAAAATTGGGCTTTGCGACCCGTGCCCTAGCTATATTGCTCAGCAAGAGACAGGCCTCAAGCGTGAGCTCAAGCGCTTATACCGCAAAAATGTGAGAAACGTCATAAAAGTGTTGGAGGGCAGGGGAGAAGTAGTCCTTAAGGATCTCTACAAAGAAATGCACGTTTATCGCAGCGGAGAGCAGTATGAAAAAGCGCTTAATGTGCGCAACAAAATCTTACGCTTTGAGCACTTATTGTCCAACCAACTATTTCTGCGGGCCGCAAGGGATGACGAAGCCGTACAAGACCGCGGCGCGGCCGCACAAGCGCTCCTTGCTCCTTTTTTCCCGGCAATCGCCCCACTTGAGCGGATCGAGTGCTATGACATGAGCACATTCTCGATGAAGGACTCCACTGCCTCTCTGGTGGTGGCCAGTGAAGGCCTCATGGACAAATCAGAGTATCGCAAATTTAAGATCAAGAACTTGAAAGCCAGGTCAGATTTTGAGATGATCCGGGAAGTCGTTGCGCGCCGCTTTAAAAATAAATGGCCCCATCCTCAGCTGATACTAGTCGACGGTGGCAAACCACAGGTGCGCGCCGTCAGCCAGGCTCTGGTCGGGCTAGAAAAGGAGATTCCTGTGGTGGGGATTGCCAAGCGCCCGGATCGACTCGTGATAGGTACGCTTGATCTCCCCACTATTCGCCCCCCCTTGCACAACCCCGGCTTCCAGCTCTTGCAGCAGCTACGGGATGAGTCGCACCGGTTCGCCAGAAAATACCACCTTGTAGTCCGTGGCCGAAAGCACGTATTGTAGGGTATAATATAGAGTAAGCTATGAATAATCTCTTTCTTGTCATCTATATCATCGTGTCTGCTCTTATCGTATTTTTCGTGCTTATCCAGGGCAAAGGGGCAGGCATGGGATCTGCCTGGGGCGGCGGCGGAGAGCTCTTTACGACCCGCCGGGGAGTGGAGAAGCTCACAATCCGTATCCTTATTGCCTTGATAATCCTCTTTTTTATCCTATCGGTTGCGGCCCTTATAAGTAGATAGGATGCTATTCCTATGGTTTTTCAGAAAAAGACCTTCCGCTACTACTACTGGTTTTTTGTGGAATACACAAAAAAGCACGTGCGCCTTATTGCGCTCAGCTTCCTTGTAAGCTTTTTTATTCTTATCAGCCTTATCTCGTTCTCTCCATTCCTGCAGGCAGCCCTCTCCGCTCGCCAAAACGTAATAGGAATCGTGGGGGACTATACCTACACTAATTTGCCCGATGAAATCACGAGCAAAATATCCCACGGACTTGTGTTTGTGAATGAGAAGGGGGAAATCTTGCCTGCTCTGGCCTCCTCCTGGAAAATTGGAGAGGGGGGGAAAGTGTATACCTTCACACTCAAAGAAGATCTCTACTGGAACGACAACAAGGAGTTCACCGCCGAAGCCGTAAAGTATGATTTTAAAGAAGTCGAAATTGAAGCTTTGGACTCTCGCACCGTACGCTTCACGCTCCAAAAGCCGCTTCCCATTTTCCCCACGTTTCTTGCGCGTCCGGTCTTGCGCTATCCGCTGATTGGGGTGGTCGGTCTCTACCGCGTGGACCGCATGAAAAGCCAGTATGGGTCAATTAAGGAGCTCTCACTGGCCCCCAACAAAAAAGATCTTCCTCACATTGTATACCGCTTCTATGAGACGGAGAGTAAGCTCATCAACGCGTACAAAAAAGGAGAGATTAGAGAGATGGAGATTACCAAAAAGAGCCTTGCTGAGCAGTTTACGCCCTGGAAAAATACCACGATTGCCAAGCGAGTAGACTATAGTCGGGTACTCACGCTTTTTTTTAATACCCAAAATCCCGCACTTTCCGACAAGGATCTAAGAAAAGCGATTCATCTGGCGATTCCCCAGCAAGAGCTTCAAGATCTTGGCGAGGCGGCCAGCGGCCCCATCGCGCCGACCTCCTGGGCCTACAATCCAAATCTCAAAAGTGTGCTCTACGACAAGGACGCCGCCGAAAAAACTCTCTCCAAAGCCTTTGAGGCCACGCAATCGGCAGCACTTACTATTCTCACATTCTATGATTACCTGGATGTGGCCAATCTCCTCAATAAGAATCTTGGAGAGGTAGGGATGAAGACCTCAATTCGCCTCAACGCCTTCCAGGCAGGTGGGGACTTTGATATGCTCTTGGCTTTCTGGAAAGTGCCTACTGACCCTGATCAGTACTTTTTCTGGCATTCCACCCAAGAAGCAGGCAACATCACTAACTACCGCAACGTGCGTATAGACAAACTTCTGGAGGATGGCCGAGGCACTTTAAAAGCCTCCGCGAGAAAAGAGCATTACGACGATTTTCAACGGGTCCTCATCGATGACACTCCTGCAATCTTCCTCTACTACCCATACGCCTACACGATACGGCGCAAATAGCCATTACTCCTCACACCTTACGAATACCAAGTCGCCAGGCTGAAGCGGCTTATTGCCATTGTATGCTTGAATCGATAGATAATATCGACCAGTGCCACAGTTGCGCATCGATATTTTCCAGTAATTATCTCCATTTTGCACGGAGTCTGCCCGCTCACCTGAGGTGTCTGCGAGCTTCTTGACGACTGGACCTGACTGCGCGGACTGTGCCATCGAACCATCTGTGTCCTTGGGGGATACGCCTGTGGGTCGGGCCACCGCTGACTCCTGACCGTGAGATAGTTGCGAATTTTTCTGCATGTTGCCTCTTATAAGAATGAGTACACCTGCGATGGCAATAGCCACAGTAAGCACTCCCACGGTGAATTCTCTTTTTTTCACGAGCTCCGCTAAGGTCGCATCGAATCGTCGATTTCTATTAATTGCCATATAGATCACCTCCCTTACCAAGATTATTTATTTGCAACTTGTCATTTCTATACAATATCTGGCCATTTGCGGCCACAATTTTGGATATAAGAGGAAGGGAAGTATCAAAGTCTTGCACCTGCATGTGGGCGAAGGGCAATTGGCGGGTATTCATGGAGGAAATAGTGCCATCGGGCGCGCGGGTCACCACAATTTCTCCGTTTGGCAGTGCGCCCTCGGCCACCTCTGTCAGAAGCTGTTGCTGGAGATTGTTGAAAAGGGACAAATCTATAGTCGTGTATACACTAAATCCACCTCTGGCCACTCGTGAGGCACCCAGAATCCGAGTGGCCTCCGCAAGGGCGCGATCTGTGGGAAGAGGGGCGCGTTTGTAGATTGGGGTGCCGCCCTGGGGCGGGAGGATCGCGCGGTAGAGCGCGCTTATTTGAATGGGGGAGAGCCGCGCGCGAATTTTGGCGGCCACGATCTCGCGGCCAATGCGCCGGGCAGCCTTATTCATGGGGCCAGTGAGCTCAAGTTGGGCAAGCTGACGGCTCGCGGTCAGATCACTGACGGGATGGGGCGAATCCTCAAGGAGCGCTTGGTACTCTTGGCTGCTTCGGACTTGATACAGAGGAGTTTCTGTCTTGTCGTAGACCGTGATCTGGCTATTTTTTAGAATTTCCTCTGCACTTTTCGGGTTCGGAAGACTACTCACGTATCGGTAGGACGCGATACCGGCCAACAAAAGCACGCCACAGATACCAATTGCCAAAAGCGGCTTGCGATAGTAGACTACTAATTCTCCGGCTCTGCGCGCCCCCGCAGCTATCAATCTCACCGCTCCTTTGAAGAAACGTGCGACCAGACCGAGAACCTCCAAAATAAGGCTTCCCACGGCGTTAATAGCTACGATGACCCCGTAGGCAAAAGTCATGAGAATAGTTCCCTTGCGCCTTGGTTTTTTAAGCTTCATGTTAGGGTGTGGGTGGTGTAATGAGTCTTGCCTTGACCACCAGCCGTTTGGAATAAGAGGGGCCTGTGCAGGTGAAAAGGGTGAGTTCGTGATTTTCGCCTTGGAATATTACCTCTGTGTCCTCTGGTGCTACTACCTTAATGTCAGTGACTTCGTACACGAACCAATCCAAATCTGTAAATACATGCACATGTGCGCCTTTTTTGAGTGCACCCAGGTTGCCGAAAAGATGAGGCATAGCGTGGGAGAAGATCACGGTGTTGCCGGGGGTGCCTGGCAGAGTAGTACGATCGCCAAAGGAGGCGCCGTCTTCGCGCACTTCCCAAGTGTCATACGCAATTTTAGCGGTAAATACGGGAAGAGAAATACGCGCTTGTGGGATGATGATACGGGTGGGAGGCCTGGTGAAATCCAGAGCGTACGCGCGAGTGGGCATGGCTACAAATGCGAGCAAAAGCACCACAACCACGTATGCTCGCCTGGTCTTGAGATACAATCTATAGAGACCAATTCCAAAAGTGGTGATCAACCATGTCAGAGTGTACCCAATTATTCCTACGCCCCGCAACACAAAGTATTGCACTCGGGAATTGACGGCAAAGAAGATAAATCCGAGGATCCAGGGGAGGTACTCAAGGACGTTGGGAACAGCAAAAAGCCTCAAAAATACCACTGACAGCACTAAAATGCTTATTGCAATAAGCCCTTTGAAGAGAAATGTGTCACTTAGAGCCATATAACAGCCAATTATAGCACACAATCTCATGTAGGTTACTACGAAAGCTTATTTTGGAATTTGGTATAATGAAGAGTTACGTGAGTGTGGATGTCTGCGGGGATGGCGAAATTGGTAGACGCGCAGTCTTGAGGAGGCTGTGCCGCAAGGCTTGGGGGTTCAAGTCCCCCTCCCCGCACTGAATCCACCCGTGAGTGGATTCAGTGTAAACACACTAAGGAAATTAGAGTTTTTCGGCTTCTTTGATGACCTCGTCAGTCTTAAGCAAGTAATTCTTGTGGTGGCGGAATATCTCGGAGGCTTTGAACCATCGCCAGTCTGAAGCCTCCTCATCGAGCTTAATCACCAATTCCGGGCTTGCGAGGTCGCACAAGAATGCCACAAACACACCGTGCCATTTGGGCTGGGGCCGCACAACCTCAAAAATCCGGGGAATCATGCGGGGGTTTTTCACACTCAAATTAAGCTCTTCCTTGATTTCCCGGCGCATACCCTCGACTAGAGTCTCTCCAAATTCGAGTCCTCCACCTGCAATTTGCCATGCACCGTGGAACTTGGGATCTTTGTGCACCCGTTTGGTGAGAAGATACTTACCATTCCTACGGATTACTCCCAGCACAACTACCTGAATCATGTGCTTATTATATCAAGGCTAGGGACTTGAAAATGTTATAATATAGACAGTCCCCATAGTTCAACGGATAGAACGAATCCCTTCTAAGGATTAGATGCAAGTTCGATTCTTGCTGGGGACACAGGCCATGCCGGGGTGGTGGAATGGCAGACACGCAGGACTTAAAATCCTGTGATCGCAAGATCGTGTGGGTTCGACTCCCACCCTCGGCACCGCCCTTCTAGCTCAATGGTAGAGCAGCGGTTTTGTAAACCGTCGATCGCAGTTCGATTCTGCGGAAGGGCTCCACTTCAATAAGTCTTGTTCTCAAACTTCATGGTGTAGAGTTAATATTTCTTCAAAATATACCATATCAGACTAAAGTACTATATTATGTTCAATCGATTAATCGATTGAACATTTTAGCTTGCGGAAAATCTAATTTGTCCTGTTTTGGGATAACTACAGGTTAGGTTAAAGCAGCGCTTCCTGGGAGCCTTTTTTGGGAGGCATTTTGAGGTGAATCATGCCTTTTGGGGTCACCACCCGGCCGCGGGAGGTCTTTTTGATAAATCCCATCTGAAGGAGATAGGGCTCGATGAATTCTTCGATTGTCCGGCTGTCCTCGCTCATGGCGGAGGCAATGGTCTCCACGCCTACGGCGTTATTCTGGAATTTTTGCGCAATCGTCTTAAGGTAGGCCACATCAATATCGGTGAGGCCATGCTCATCAAGCTCCAGCATGCTGAAGAGTTTCTTGAGGAGCTCTTCGTCTATTTTGGTCGCCTTGTCCACGACGATCATATCATGCGCCCGCTTCAAGATGCGATTAGCCAAGCGGGGGGTCCAGCGCGAGCGACGCGCGATCGCAGCAGCGCTCTTTTTGTCTATCGGCAGACCTAGAATATTGGAGGAGCGCATAATAATATCGATCATCTCATCTTCCAAGTAGTAGTTGAGCCGTAGCAAAAGCCCGAAGCGGTCGCGCAAGGGCGCGGACAGCAGAGCAAGACGGGTCGTGGCGCCAATTATGGTAATTCTGGGTATGGTGAGCCGCACCGTGCGCGCCCCTGGCCCCTTGCCGATCACAATGTCCAGGCTATATTCCTCCATCACCGGATAAAACATCTCCTCCACCGGCTTTGGCAGCCTGTGCACTTCGTCTATAAAAAGCACATCGTGATCTTTGAGGTTGGTAAGGATTGCTGCAAGATCTCCAGTTTTTGTTATAGCGGCCCCTGAGGTGACCTTGATATCTCCCACCAGCTCACGGGCGATAATATGAGCAAGGGTGGTCTTGCCAATTCCGGGCGGGCCGTAGAACAAGATGTGCTCAGAAGGCTTTCCACGGCTCTTGACGGCCTTTATAAACATCTGCAATGTCTTAACCGCTGGCTTTTGCCCGATGTAGTCTGAGAGCTTCTCCGGGCGCAGATTCTGCACTTTTTCCTCTTTTTTCGCAGTCTTTTTATCACTCATGCCTATCATTATACATGGTAGTCTCTCCAACTCAACGCCATCACCGCCCCACATTTGTATTTTAACCAGTGTTGACACGATCGGACAATACTGGTATAGTACGCCGGTGTCAAAAAACAAAGAGGGAGGGAGCGCTAATGAGGAAGTTAATTTCAAAAGGCGTGAGCTTCGTGAAAAAGTTCTTGCAATTCTTGCATTAAGTGGAATACTTGGTGGCGTTGTAGTACTGGGCCCAAATTTCCCAATACTTCTCTCTGCAATTGTGATCCTCTTCAAAAAAGAACACAAGCAAGATATCCCAATTTTCAAGGTCCGCCGTGTCCTGAAGACTCTTGAGAAGAGCAAAATAATTTCGCTTGAAGAGCGGGATGATGAAGTATATGTGCGTGTGGTAAATCGCTTTGATACAAACTTAATTAAATACTCTATAAAAACGCTTCTTGATCTTAAAAACAAAGAAAAAAAGTGGCACGGGAAGTGGTATTTGGTGACGTTTGATATTCCAGAAAAGGAGCGCAACAAGCGAGATCACCTCCGTAGATTCCTGACGAAGATTGGCTTTTATAAGTATCAAAAAAGTGTGTACGCGTTTCCCTATGAATGCGAAAAGGAAGTGGCGCTCCTGAAGCAAATTGTAGAGGGAGGAAAATACATTAATTATGTGGTGGCTGAGAGAATTGAAAACGAGATTCCTGCTAAAGTATATTTTGGAATATGACCATTAGTGTCACGATCGTGGCATGAATGGCAGTAAGAATATTTGGTTAGCTGCGGGATAAAATTAGTTGAGGGATTTCAAATGGCTTCTTTGATTTTCCTTAAGCTGCCATTCATACACTGCATTGTGACGTGCGGGGTGCTATAATTCCAAAATGCCCGAACGATTCAGGCTTTCTGACAAGCATCTTACGCCAGCAGACGAAGCAGTTAACAGAATTGCACGTGTTGTAGGCGAGCATAATAAAGTAAATAGAGATCAGATTATTCACGTAGGTCAGTTTAGGAATGATGTTGATATTATTAAAAATTACGATTTAGAAGCCAATGCAGTTTTGGCAGCCTTAGCTAGCGAGCCCACTCAATATCACGCTTTTGAAAAGAGCGTGCACTCAGCGCTAGACTCGCATCCGTTGTTTGGAACCAAAGACTTTACGGCAGTACTTCTTGGACATGCAGACAAGAATTACTTTCTGCTAGGACAACATGTTCATGCTGTTGCAAGAAGTAACAGCGACGTATATCTTCTTATGGCAATAATTGAAGCACTTAATGACAACTCTCAACTTGCACATTCGTCATTGCTCAATAGACTTGGAGCAGCAATTACTCGGAAAATAGGCTACCCTAACCGATCGTACGATTTTATTTCTGTAGGTGTAAGAAGCGTAAGGTCGCTCCAAGAAGTATCAGATATGCCAAAAGATAGTGACTTTGCTCAAACTATTTTAAGAGATCTTCCTCTTTCAGCATTTCAATTTCGTCGCCCACCATCTCGAAGTTAGGGCTATTTCGAAGTTGTAGCGAGGCGGAGGCCTTCTTTGATTTTGTCTTCTATCGATAGATCTTTCGGGAGCTTTTGAAGTACCTTCTTGGCTTCGATCGATTTGAACCCTAGGCTCACAAGAGCGTCCACGACCGTCTTGTCGTCTTCTGAGATATACATCTTCTCAAGCTCAAACTCGCTCTTGAGGCGGGTAGAGAGCTCCAGGATGATCTTCATCGCGGTCTTTTTGCCCAGACCGGGCACCCTGGAGAAATACTGCGCGTCATTGGAGCGCACAGCATCAAAAAGCTCCTCTTCCACGGCAAACGAAATGATGCCATATCCTGTCTTGGGACCGACGCCTGATATGCCAATAAGCATTTCAAACAATTTTTTCTGATTGCGGCTCTCAAATCCAAAAAGAATATGTGCGTCATCGCGCACCTGAAAGTAGGTATACAGCTCCATTTTGCTGCCAATTTCGTGAGAAGAGAGAAGTTTGGGTGTGAGAAACACTTCGTAGCTAAGGCCTGTGGGGAGCTCGATGAGGCCTTTGTTGCCATCGATCTCAGAGAGAGTTCCTTTTAGTCTGCCAATCATATGTTTAGTAGTCAGTAGCTAGGAGTATACCAGAAATTCCTTACTACTTACTACTTGCTACTAACCTTTGAGTTCGTCCCGCTCAATCTGCCAGAGACGATTGTACTTGGCCACCCGCTCGCCCCGACTCGGCGCGCCTAATTTGCAGAAATCAGCCTGTACCCCAACCGCAAAATCGGCAATGAATGTGTCATTGGTTTCGCCTGAGCGGTGAGACACTACATAGCTGAAGTTGTTTTTTATAGCCACGTCCACCACCTCCAAGGTCTCGGTAATTGTACCGATCTGATTAGGCTTGACCAGCACTGAGGTGCACGCCTTTCGTTTAATCGCCTGCAGTAGGCGCTCTTTGTTGGTTGCGATGTTATCGTCTCCAATAATATATACTTCTTTAGACACTTTGCTTGTCAACTTAGCCCAGTCCTCGACGTCATCCTCGGCGAAGGGATCCTCTATGGAAAGCAAGGAATATTGCTCGAGCAAACCCTCAATAAGCTGATAATACTCCTCTTTCTTGAGAGGATGCGGCTTATCCTTGAGGTGATAGTGGTCGTCTTTGAAAAATTCTGTAGCCGCCACATCAAGCCCCAGGAAAATGTCGAGTCCCAACTTGAGGTTTTTTTTGAGAATGGTCTCGTTGATCACTTCGATTGCATCCAGATTAGTGGGGAAATTAGGTGCAAAGCCACCCTCATCACCGACCGAAATATTTGTATTGCGGTATTTCAAGACGCGCCGGAGCTCATGGAAGACCTCGACCCCCATCTGATATGCCTGCGTAAAGTTGAGGGAGGAGGAGGGAATAATCTGAAACTCCTGAAACTCCAAATTGTTGTTGGCGTGCTTACCACCATTGATGATGTTAAAAATTGGCGTGGGAACACGCTCGATTTTGATATCGCCTTTGAAAATGGTCTTGTGAAGGCTATTGATGTACCTGAAGAGGCTCTGCCCCTGCACCAGGGCCCCGGCCTTCACGAAGAGCTCTGAAATCGTGAGAATGGTGTTGGCCCCTAGCTTCCCTTTATTCTTGGTGCCGTCTGCCTTGATGAGCCACATATCGACCTCTTGCTGTTTCTGCGGATCCACTCCCACGAGCTTTGGTCCAAGTAAATTATTGATGTAATACACACCCTTTGACACTCCCATGCTGTCAAAACGTGCCGGATCGTTGTCGCGAATCTCAATCGCCTCATATTTGCCCACAGAAGCGCCCGATGGCACCGAAGTGACGACCGACACGCCATTGTCAAGCCATAACCTACCTTCTATTGTAGGGTACCCCCGCGAATCTATGATTTCGTATGCGTATATTCGTTTTACAGTAGCCATTATTTTAGAATGTCAAATGACAAAATCCAAATGACAAATCAAATCCAAATTTCAAATAACTAAAACAAATTCTGATTTTAGATTTTGAGCTTGAATTGACATTTGAACTTTGATATTTAGATTTACTTTTTAAACAGTTTCTTTTCTATTGCGTGGATTGTCTCTCGCGTGCGGGTAACGGCGTCTGGCGTGACTGATACACTGGTAATTCCGGCGGCCACTAGCTTCTCCACGATTTCCGGGTAGTCGGATGCTGCCTGGCCGCAGATCGAGCAGGTGATACCATATTTTACGCATGTTTTGACAATGTTTTCAAGCACATTCACGACAACCGGAGTGCGCTCGTCGTAGACGCCGGCGACCTGCTCATTGTCGCGGTCCACACCAAGAAGCATCATGGTGAGGTCATTGGTCCCTATCGAGACTCCGGTAATCCCAACCTTTATAAATTCCTCCAAAGCCAGAGCCGACGCTGGCACCTCCACCATCATCCAGAGCTTAAAGCCCGGAAGCTTGAGAAGGCCGTGACTCTCAACCATATCCTTAATCCGCATCAGCTCCCATGGCGCGCGCACGAAGGGAATCATAAGATGCAGATTGCGGTATCCTTTCTCCCAGATTCGAGCAATGGCATCAAGCTCGAGGGAAAACACATCAGGATTGGCGATATAGCGGGAGGCGCCTCGAAATCCTAGCATTGGGTTCTCCTCTGTTGGCTCAAATTCCCGACCCCCTTTGAGGTTGCGGTACTCATTGGTCTTAAAGTCCGTGGCACGGTACACCACTTGCCGGGGATTGAAGGCCGTCACAAATTTCTCGATGTTGTTTTGCAGATGACGGGAGAACTCGCGACCACGGCCCTTCTTGATAAGATATTTAGGGTGGGTGCCCATCGCAGCGATCATAAACTCCGCGCGCAGGAGCCCAATGCCGTCCACATTCATCTTTGCGACTTTTTCAGCCTCCTCAGGTTCTGCTAGATTAACATATACTTTGGTCACCGTTTTTATTTTTGAAGCTTTTTTATCTACTTGGTTGTTCTTCATTTTTTGATCCCTGATTTTGGCTTTTGACAAAATGCTGCCTTTGTAGACCTCGCCACGCGCACCGTCCACAGACACCACCATGCCGGTGTGAAGCTTAGAGGTGGCACCTTCCGCTCCAACGACAGCCGGAATCCCCAGCTCCCGCGACACAATTGCGGCATGTGAGGTGCGGCCACCCTTCTCCGTCACGATTGCTGCGGCTTTCTTCATAGCAGGTACATAGTCGGGGTCTGTCTGGGGCGCGACCAGCACGTCACCGGTCTTGACCCGGCCGATCTGAGCCGGAGAAGTGACGACAACGACGGGTCCTACAGCAATCCCAGGGGAGGCAGGGGAGCCTATCACAATGGGCTGATCAATTGGGGTGTACGTCGCGCCATTGGCTTTGTGATCTTTAATGGTCGTGATTGGGCGCGATTGCACGATGAACATGCGCCCGGCTTCAATGGCCCACTCAATGTCTTGCGGGAAGTAGTAGTGGTCCTCGATCTCCTTCACAAGGACCGCCATTTTGACTATTTCCTCATCCGTAAGCTTGAGCTTGGTGCCCTCGGTCTTTGCGAGCTTCACCTCGACATTCTCACCGCCGTGTTTGACGAACTTTTTCTCCTGATATTTAGCCTCTTTTTTAAGGATAGTGAAGCTCCCTTTTGCCACCTCATAGTGATCAGGCGTGACCTTACCCTGCACAATATACTCCCCAAGGCCAAAAATGGCTTCGATCACGATTTTTGACTTGTCGCTCGTCACAGGATCAATCGAAAAGGCGATCCCCGAGCGGTCAGACTGGGCCATGCGCTGGACGACCGCGGCCAAACCTACTTTGAAGTGATCGTAGCCTTGATTATCGCGGTAAAAAATGGCACGGGGCGTGAAAAGGGAAGCCCAACACTCCTTGACCTTTTGTACCAGGGCAGCCTCGCCACGCACGTTGAGGTAGGTCTCCTGCTGACCTGCGAATGAGGCGTCAGGAAGGTCTTCGGCCGTTGCGGAGGACCGGACGGCTACGAGGGGTTGATTGTGGACCGTCCGAGCCTGATGGGCGATCTTGTGGCCCGAGCTGACTTTGCCCTCAAGGAACTCTTCTTCCTTATGGGTGAGGCGGTCGTAATATGAGATGATTTTCGTGGCTAGCTGGTGGGGGACTTCTTGGTCTAAAATAAGCTTTTGGACGCCCTTCGCCGCTTCCTCAAGCTTCTTCTGATTCGAGTGGTCAAGGCCCTTGAGGACTTCTTTGATCTGGGGCGTCAGATTATTGGCCTTTATGAAGTCAAAATAGGCTTCTGAGGTGACGATAAAGCCAAAGGGAATGGGGAGCTTGGCCTGGGTCATCTCGCCCAAGTTGGCGCCTTTGCCGCCGACTAAGCCTACGTCCCCCTTATCTACCTCATCAAACCACACGATATCTTTTTTCATTCGCTTACTTCAGTGTAGAGAGATTTGGCATCGTTTGCAAGGGGGTTGTCATTCCCGATTTAGTTGTTGACAGACGTGTCGTGAAGTGGTATTATATCTATTGATGATCGAGAAACTTTCTTAAAGGCACTATTGGAGGCTACAATTCCTGCTCTCCTAACAGCCTTCAGAAAACACAATTTTTTGAGCCAAATAACATACGTTGTTTGGGTGTTTTTTGGTCTTAAAATAGGATCTTTTCTAAGATTGGGCCTATAGCTCAATTGGTAGAGCGCCTCGTTTGCAACGAGGAGGTTTGGGGTTCGAGTCCCCATAGGTCCACCGCCGAGTCTGACTCGGCAAGCACCTTGAAAATTAGAGTAATGTTGTAGGCCAAATCGACCCCGGATATGCGGGGTCATGGAAAGAAAATGTAATTGATAAGAAAGATGGGAGAGATAAAGCCATTGGCGGATGCCTTGGCAGTTTGAGCCGAAGAAGGACGCGTGTACGAGCGC
>CAYLLP010000014.1:0-27717 GCA_964384955.1 uncultured Gammaproteobacteria bacterium | reverse complement strand
CTCGAGAACCTATTTTTCGACGCGCGAGGCCGTCGCCCCTTGGTGATCGTGGATATTGTCAAACTGTAAGAAAATAAGTCTAAATTTCAAAGCTCAAATGTCAAATCAAGTCTAAAATCCAAATGACTAAATCCTGAATGAATTTAGGTTTTGAGCTTTGTGCTTGAATTGACATTGGGATTTTGACATTTGACATTATGAGTACTTTACCCAATAGTCTCAAACAAATCGCGCTCTTTCTTCAGCGTTTGCCCGGCATTGGTGAGAAGACTGCCAACCGTTTGGCTTTTTATTTCTTGCGGTTGCCTGATGCCGATCTTGCGGACTTTGCTACACATGTAAGCGACTTAAAGACGAAGACAAAATTCTGCCGCGTGTGCTTGAACCTGACAGAAGAGGAAATATGCGCAATCTGCGATAGCGGGCAGCGGGATACATCGCTTGTCACCGTGGTGGAAGACGTATTAGATCTTTTGTCATTTGAAACCGGGCGAATTTATCAGGGAGTGTATCATGTGCTGCACGGTAAGATAGATCCCTTGAACAACATTGGACCTGATGACATCTATATTGCGCCGCTTCTCAAGCGACTCCAGAATGGAACCGCCATAAAAGAAGTGATTCTGGCGACCAACTTTGATATGGAAGGAGAGGCGACCGCCATGTATATCCGCAACCGTCTCCAAGAGCAGGGTAAAAAATCAGGAAACAAGATTAAAGTGTCTCGGCTTTCCCACGGCCTGCCCACCGGCGCCAATCTGGAGTATGCCGACTACATGACCCTTAAGAGCTCTCTTGACCGGCGAAGCGAGTACTAACGAAGTTTTCTGCCACGGCGCCGATAAATTCGTCCCCGCTTTGATTCGAGTCCGAACCTATCGAGCACAGATTCTTCTGCTTTAAATGAAGATTGTCTCACGATGTGCCCTACCCCATCTCTTATTTCGTCAATTATGATAGCGCTATCGAGGCCTCCTAATTGCGCCCGCTGGGTATGAAAATATTGGCCTTTCGGACGATCGCTAAAGAGAGTCACGGGCTTGTCTTCCTTAAGCTTTTTCCTCGAGAGCCGGAAGTCAATATTTAAAAGTCCAAATATGCGTTCTGCCATGTAATTTTATTTTTTCGTAAACTCAAGTGCACAAGAATTAATACAAAAGCGCTTTCCTGTGGTCTCGCGGGGCCCGTCGTCAAAGACATGTCCCAGGTGCGATCCGCACTTTTTACAGACTACCTCCGTGCGATGCATTCCATGCGAGCTATCGTCCTTAAGTTCCACATTTTCGAGATTGGCAGGCTTGTCAAACGAAGGCCAGCCAGTGCCTGAGTCAAATTTGGTGTCGGAGGAAAAAAGCTCTGCGCCGCAAGCTGCGCAGTGGTACATGCCTTTGTCGTGATTGTCCACGTAGCGGCCGATAAATGCCGGCTCGGTGCCCCCGCCCCTCATCACTTGATACTGCTCTGGCGTAAGCTTTTTTTTAAAATGCTCCTCCGGCATTTTTTGGGAGTCGTCCATATATCGATTAGATCCCGGGTCAAGCCCGGGATGACCCCTCGACACGCTCGGGGTCACTTAACGAATCTTCTGATGTCGTCTGCGATAAGCTGGGCTATTGAGATCTCCTCAAGCTTGGCGAACTTCTGCTCCTGCTTGAGCAAAATAGTATCAGTTGTGAAAAATTTATCGATTGCAGACTCTTGAAGGCGTCCTGGAGCCTTGGTGGAGAAATCATGGTGTACTATCGCGGCTACTACTTTTTGTGCCCCTTGCTTACTACAAAGCTCCGCGGCGTTAATCAGGGTTCCCGCCGACGTCACGATGTCATCGACCAAAACTGCAGTTTTGCCTTTGACGTCTCCATAAATATCAAGGGCGCGGGAGGTATGAAGCTTATTGATGTTGCGATCTTTCTCAATCACGACCAGCTTGAAGTTTTTGGTGCCAAAAAAGTGCTCTCCAAATCGGCGTGCCCGCTCGACTCCCCCTTGGTCAGGTGAGACGATAGCCACGTCTTCCTTAGATACGCCCTTGAGGTGCTTTTTGACCTGAGCTGCCAGCATCGCGAAAGTACTGCTATTGTGGAAGGGAATCGAAAAGACGCCTGAGGTGGCCTCATCGTGGATATCATAGGTATATATAATAGTAAACCCGATTGACTCCAAGAATCTAATGACCAGATTCGCGGAGACGGCCTCACCGGAGCGGTGCTGGATATCCTGCCTGGCATAGCCAAAGTAAGGAATGACGCCGATGACCCGCCGCGCCTCTTCGCGCCGGAGGGCGTCGCAAAACAGGAAGAGCTCGATAAGATTGGTATCTGTAGGATTGGCCGTGGGCTGGATCACGACGGTGGTCTCGCCTACCACATCTTCCTCGATTCTTACTCGCACCTCGGAGTTGTCAAAGCGCACCACCTCAGCTTTGGAAAGCTCTACCCCAAGCTCCTCTGCTACTTTTTGGGCTAGGGGAAGGTTGGCGGTGCCTGAGAATAATTTCATAAATATACTATGATGCAAATCAACGAATGATATGCCAATCTGGCCAACTGCGAATTATATTTCTATTCGCAATTTGCGGCATTCGTGCGACATTCGTATATTGGCATTACGTTTCTTGCTGTTGGGAAATCTCCATCAATTTCTTTGCAGCCAGCTTCTGCGTTTCCTTGACAGCTTCATTGATGGCCTCGGCGATCCTATTCTCTAGAATTCCATCGACCGAAATTTCCAGAACCTGCTGATCTCCCCGCACCACCACCTTCACACCATTTTTCTCAACCTCGACCTTTTCCTGCCGCAAGGCATTCTGCATTTGCGAGGCTTGCTGCTGAAGCTTCCGTAGATCTCCTAGCTTGTCTAGTGGATTAAACATAATTATTTTTTACCTCTCTCATTATAAAAGTCCGCGATCGCCACTTCAAGCGGAATCGATTCGATGGGGCTGATTCGAAGCTGGGAATAGGCCTGCGTCAATGCCTTCATAAGGCGCGTGACCTCGCGGGTAGTGAAATTAAGCTTAGTGAGGCCTTCCATGTCCTTCACTCCTTGAGAGAAGAGCAAGTATATTCTAAGCTCATCAAGCATATTTTCAATAAGTGATTTGAAGTCGCCACCACCTACCACAAACGCCTCAGTCCAGCTGAGGGCTTCTTTAAGACTCTTGGAGTCGATCACCTCCAGAAGATTTGTCTGGCCGCGCACGCCAAGCACCGCTTCTGCCGCCTCTGGGGTGAGCTTATTCTGAATCACGAGCTCTTCGAAAATCTTTGCTCCGTCGCGGAAGGAATAGTCTGCGTGAGCGGCAATGGTGGCAAGGAGCTCGCCTTCGACCTTAATATCCTCCGCGGAGGCGATTCTGCGGAGCATGTTTACAATCTCTGTTTTTTTGGCACGGCCAAAATTCACGACATGTGTGCGAGACGCGATCGTCTTAGGAATTTTCTCCAAATTTGTGGTGGCCAAAATAAAGATGGTGTTGGGAGGGGGTTCTTCCAGGGTCTTAAGTAGCGCATTGAAGGCTTCGGTCGTGATCATATGTGCCTCATCGATAATGAATAGCTTGTAAGGATTGTGCATTGGTACAAAAGCGGTGTCGCGAATGAGGGCCCGGATCTCTTCGATTCCCCGATTAGATGCCGCGTCAAGCTCGACTACATCCACGGAAGAGGCAGCATCGATACTCATGCAGTTGTCGCACTCGTTACACGGCTCGACCGACGACGATGTACCCGCCGAATCGGCGGGCTTACCCCCAAATTTATTTCTCAGACAATTGATTGCTTTTGCGAAGATTCTTGCTGTCGAGGTCTTGCCCGTCCCTTTTTGGCCTACATACAGATAGGCGTGAGGCAGCTCCTTGGAGGAGAGGATTTGGGTGATTACCTCTCCCACGCGCGTGTTGTCAAGGGTAGCAAGTGTGCGGGGCCTGTATTTAAGGTAAAACATCAAATGTTTTTTGCTATGTTTTCCATGCCGTGGCGCACAAGAGACGCGATAGTATCGTCTACTTTTTTCCCTTTTTGGGCCGCCATAAGCACGGCCTGCGGATAGCAGATTAAGATTTCGCCTAGGAGCTTCTCTCCGCCTTCCTCAATATTGTAGATAAAGGACAAGACCGGAAGCGCTACATTCTCTTGCTTATATTTAGCGGCAATCTCTTTCATCTTATTTTTGCCCATAAATACGATATTGATGGGTCGGCTTAAGGTGATATTCTTGTCGGCAAGTACAGACGCGACTACCTCCTTGATACTCCGGCGATTGACTTGGTAACGGGAGGATGAGATTATATGGATCATGAGCTATAGTTCCTGGATCTTTTCTGTAGGTTTTCCTTCTCTTTTTCTTTTCTTAGGATTGAGGGCTTTTTGTAGAACATCTTTTTGCGAAATTCAGTAACAACATCCTCTTCCAGAAATGTCTTGGAGAATTTGCGAAAAAGACTGTCTTTGCTCTCGCCCCTTTTCTTGGATACAACTACCATAGCGCAATTGTACTAGATTTTGCGTATTATTTCAACCACTTGCGGTAAGGTGAGGCTAGAGGGGACCGAGTCAGGGTTCTTGGAGGAGCCATTTAAGAGCATATGAAGAGAGCCATGAAGAAACCAGCTCGCTTTCGGGTCAAGCTCCTTGACGCGCTTGTAGACCGGGGTAAGGTCGATTTCGTCCTTGGGGAATGATTTGATGCGGATCGCACCTGACTTGGGGTCTTTCCTGATCACCAGCATATAGCCTCCTTTGAGGGCCAGCTTAATGGCCTCTTCATTCGGCGACTCGATGGCCAGAGCGCGGCCCCACTTTGACTCAAATGTAAGTCCGTTCTTGATTTCGCTTTCTGCTTTAATTTTATTTCGAAAGATAAGAAGAAGGCCGTCGAGCATGGTAAACACGTAATTGAGCAGATCGATGTCCTTGAGGCCTGTGGCCTTTACGCCACCTATCACTTGGTGGAGGCTAAATTCATAGATGTCGGAGGTAGGATCGTGAAAGAATGCTTCTTTGAAATTGTCGATCGTCACGGCGTAGTCGATGATGCGTTCTAGCGCCTCCAAATGGGGAGGAGGAATATGACCTTCTTTTTTGAGCCAGTCGAATACCCGCTTTGCGGCGCACGTGTTGTTATCATTAAATTGATGATGGTCAAAAAGACCGCGGCCAGTATCGACATGGGCGATATTGGGGTCCGAGTCTGCTGGCAATCCTCCCAAGGTGGTGCCTGCGGGCACAAACTTGATATCAGCATCGTGCCAGTGGGGGCGATAGCGCTTCAATAGCCAAGAGGAGGAAATGGCATCCAGATCAGGTGAAAGATGAGTGACTATTGTTTTCATTGTTACATTGATACATTGCTACATTGATGTCCAACAGTGTGACAATTTAACAATGTGACAATCTTTAAGACGCTATTTTATCTAACAATTCCTTGAGTGTCAAAAGTGCCGTTTCTGCACTATTTCTTCGTTTGACTTCTATCTTGTCACCTGTCTTCTTCGACACAACCAGTCGATAAGGAATACCAATAAGATCAGCGTCGGCAAACTTCTCCCCAGCGGAGGCGTTCCGATCATCATATAAGACCTCAATCCCCGCTCGCACCAGTTGGTCGTAGACGTGATCAGCGCTATCGGCCAGGCCCACCAGATGGGCCTGAAACGGAGCAACATTTTGAGGCCATACAATACCCCGCTCATCATGAAATATCTCGACCAATGTGCCCATGAGCCGAGTGATTCCAATACCATAGCTTCCAAGATACGCATGTCGCTTGTTCCCACTCTCATCAGTGTAGGTCACGTTCATTTTTTCACTATACGAGGTGCCAAATCTAAAAATATTACCCACTTCAATTGATTTTTCAACGCGCAAACCTTCCTTACACTTGGGGCAGCTACCACCTTCTATGACATCTGAGATCTCCTTATTTTGCGCAAAATCGCAGTTGGGGCAGTAGTACGTGGTATCCTCTCCGCTTGGAGAAAATACTTGATACTCATGAGTAACGTTGTCAGTAAACACTCCTCCGGCCGCCTCCACCACATGTGCTTCAAGCCCCACTTCTTTGAAAATTTTGAGGTAGCTCTCCCCCACCTTCCAATAGAACTCATCCAAGTCCTCCTGTGATGTGTGTAGGCTGTAGAGGTCCTTCATGATGAATTCGCGGCCGCGAAGCACTCCTGACTTGGCCCGTGGCTCATTTCGGAATTTGGTGGAGAAGTGATATACCTTGACCGGAAAATCCTTGTAGCTCCCGACGTGTTTGCGTGCCAGATCCAGCACAATCTCCTCGTGAGTGAACGAAAGTGCGTACTCTTTCTTGTTTTTCTCAAACTGATACATGACTTCTTTTGCGCTGTCCCAGCGGCCGGTCTCGTTCCAGATTGCCTTCGGATGCAGGAGCGGCATCAAGAGCTCCTGGCCACCAATGGCGTTCATATTGCGGCGTACAATATCTTCTATCTTTGATTTCACTCGCTGACCAAGGGGCAGGATTGTGAAGCTTCCGGCCATGAGCTTGTCGATGAAGCCACCCTTCAGAAGAAGCTTCGCATTGACTGAGACCTCGTCCTTGGGATCCCCTTTTATCGTCTTGCCAAAAAGGCTCGAGTAGCGCATAGTGAATATTATACAGTAAGTCCGGCGAGCTTAAGTTGTCATTGCAGTTAATAAGTGATTTTTGTATAATCGCACTAAAGTTATGATAGAAAGGCAAGGGAGTCATTCAAGAGAGGATGAATTTTTCTCTTCAAGACGAGTTGTAGTAACCGGGATGGGAATGGTAACGCCCTTGGGTCTTGATGTCGAATCAAGCTGGCAGAGACTGATTGCTGGCGAGTCCGGTTTCTCATCTATAGCCTTTGAGCATGTTCATGCCTCAGTGTTTGGGGAGATATCAGACTTTAATCCAGAAGCTGCGTTTGAGGGTTTTATTAACACTAAAGAACTTAGAAGAATTCCCCGCGCCACACAGTTTACGCTGGCAGCTTCTTTAGAAGCGTTAAGACACGCTGGTCTTCTTACAGATGATTCCAAGTTATCTGAAGGCATAGAGGCTAATCGTGTTGGTGTCCAAATAGGAACAGGAATGGGTTCGGCGGCACGGTTTATTCGAGTTGATGAAGGACTCAAAGGAAGCGGCAAAATATTGCCCACTGAGATTTTCAATGTTCTCATTGAACGTGTGTCGACAGTCCCAAGCATTAAATTCGGTTTAAAAGGACCAAATGAAACTCCTTCAGCAGCTTGTGCAACCGGAAATATTGCAATAGCTGGCGGATATAAAGAAATACTTTTGAATGAAGCGGATATCATGTTAGTCGGTGGTGTTGAAGCTTCTCTTAATCAAGCATCAGTAAAAATGTTCGACGCTATGCCCGCTATTTCTCGTGAGGAGGATCCCGATAGAGCAAGTAGACCCTTTGATGTAAATCGAGATGGGTTCGTATTTAGTGAGGGGGTGGGTGTTCTTGTTTTGGAATCTGAGGGGCATGCAAAGGCGCGTGGGGTTCCTATACTAGGTTATGTTGCCGGATTTGGCAACACTAGTGATGGATATCACGACACCGAACCAAGTGGAGAAGGCGCAAAACGTGCAATGAGACGAGGTTTGCGATATATTCCAGAAGAATCCCAGTCGTTCTATATAAACGCTCATGGAACAGCGACTCCAACTGGAGACCCAGTGGAAATTCAAGCCATACGAGAGAGTTTTGAGGATAAGGGCGAATTTATAGTAAGCTCAACCAAGGGTGCAACAGGACACACGTTAGGAGCAGCAGGAGCAATAGAAGCAATTTTTTGCTTAAAATCACTTGAAACAAATATCGTTCCTCCCACAATTCATCACGAGGAAACAATGCCCGAGGCCCAAGGGATTAATATCGTCCCCAACGCTGCGCAGGAGCAGAAAGTTGACGTGGTAGTAAACAACTCCTTTGGATTTGGCGGCATAAACAGTGTCACCGTCTTTACGAGAGAATAAGCTCCATTACCTTGCTCCGTTTTGGAAGCCCAAGAGATCCAGCACGCGGCCGACTGTCTCGAGCTGGCCGGAGGAGTACGTATCCACCACAAGGTGATAATATTTCTTATCGAAAAAATCATGATCGCCGTAGAGACGGCGCCAGGTCCTCATATTGTCGTCAAATCGGCGTTTGACGAATTCCTTGGCCTGAGTCACCGTGATTTTGTCGCGATTCACGATGCGGTCCACCACCACAGAGGGATCAGAGCACGTGAGAAGGACGCGAAGCACGCCAGGTAGCTCCCGGGCCACATACCCCGCCAGCCACGCATCAATCACCCAGTTTTTTTCCTTAGACAGAAGATCTAATGCTTTTTTTTCAATTCCTTGATGCACTTCGTCTGGGGCCAAGGAGGCCACGGGGAGCACATGCTCTTTCGTAAAGTCGCGGAAGAATTCACCGCTTGACTTGAATTTCCAGCCCAGTGGCGCCAGATACGGCTTGAGGTTGCTCATGAGGGTGGTGGTGCCGACCCCTACTCCGCCTGAGATGGTAATGCTGTCAAATTTGAGGTTCATCTGAGGTTGATGAGCTTGAAAATATCATTGACTGAGACAAGCACTCCCAGTGATAACAGCATAATAATTCCGGCAGTGTTGAGGATATGCTCCACGCGCTCATTGATGCGACGACGACTCACCCACTCATAAAGGATAAATGCAAATCGTCCGCCGTCCAGGGCTGGAAATGGAAGCGTGTTGACGACTGCCAGTGAGATCGAGAGAATGGCGGTGATGCCCGCCAGGTTGCGTAGTACTCGCTCCCCGGAGGATTTAACGGTGTCTGAGACTGCAAAGAAAATCCCCACAGGTCCGGACACCGCCTCCCCCACGATCCCCAGCTTCTTCTCTTTGAATGATTGACCGATTAATTTGCCAAACACGTCCAGCGAATAGGACGCCATATTGTATGAATGCATGAAGCCGGACAAGAGCTTTTCGTGGGGCTGTGCATAGTAGACCGTGGCGACCTGCGCCAAGCCGATGCCGATAATGGCGCGCTTGAGCTTCGGATCATACCGCGGTACAATCCCCACTTCTTTTTGAGTGCCGTTTTGAATATTGGTGAATCGAATCGTGACTTTTTTGTCTTGGCTTTGTGCCATTTTGGCGATTAATTGAGAGGGGGAGGCGACAGGGCTAAATTCTCTCCCCCCGTCTGATCTTATGCCGGTCACAATGTCCCCGGGCGTCACACCAGCTGCCGCTGCCGGTGAGCGCTCACTCACCCCCGCGACCACCACTTCCTCATGTTGAGAGCCAAACGTAAAATGATAGTCATTAAAAAGCACGATAGGATCTGACTTGAAGCCGGAGGTGCCAAGAAGTGCGTAATAGATCACGCTTGCCAAGAGCACATTCATAAGTACTCCGGCCGCGATGATCCAAGCTTTGACCGGTGGAGATTTGCGCACAAATGCGCGTTTGGAAAGCGCTGTATCGGCCTTGCTATCCTTGTCCTCCACGTACTCTTCGCCGTAGAGCTTCACAAAGCCACCCAACGGGATGAGATTGACGCTATAGAGGGTCTCCCCTTTCTTGATGCCAAACAGGCGCGGTGGGAAACCGAACCCAAACTCCTCGACCATCACCCCTGCCCGCTTGGCCGCAATAAAATGGCCAAACTCGTGGACCAAGACAAGAATGGCCAAGATGAGGATAAAAATTATTATTGTCATATGGTTGTAATCTCTGTTTCTTTGGCTTCTTTTATATCCTGGATTTTCTGATTGTACGTCTGCGCCGCTGTATCAAGCTCGCGCTCTACACGGAATTTCTGATCTTCACTCATTTCCTTCTTCTCCACCATGCCTCGCACCTTTTTTCGTCCCTCATCGCGCAGGCTTCTCACGGCTTCCCGCTTTTCCTCAATTTTTTGCGATACGACTCGCAAGAGCTTCTCTCGCTGCTCCTGAGAGAGCGGGGGGATAGAGATTCGGACGCGCGTACCTTGCGTGGCTCCGGAAAAGCCCATTGGAGACTTCTGAATCGCCCGCTCAATATCTTGCAGAATTGAAATATCAAATGGCACAATAAGGAGAGCTTGGGGTCCCTCTGTCGTGATTGTGGCTACTTCTTGAAGCTTCATTTGAGTGCCTCCATACGCCTCCACGACCAAGGATTCGACAAGAGCAGGTGTGGCGCGGCCCGTACGGATAGTCTTAAGGTCCTCTTTTAGGGCTTCGACCGCCCGCTGCGCGCGCTCTTTGAAGTCACTGACAATAGCATCCATTATTCTTTTTCTCCCACCTGCCAGCGGGCGAATCTTTGAATTTTAATGTGCTCTCCAAACTTTGTGATAGCCTCTTCAATAAGACCGCTAACAGTTTTACCTACCTCTCGAATGTATTCTTGTTTAAGAAGTTCGTCCACATTTTCCGCTGGTACAGAGGCCGCTTGCATTGCAAGCTCCGCCCCAAGCGTGCGGAATTCGTCATTGCCGGACACGAAATCAGTCTCGCACCCCAGCTGCACAAGAGAGGCCACCTTCTTGTTGTGATGGACGTAAGAAAATATCCCTCCTTGGGATATGGTGCGCTCAGTTTTTTTTGCGGAGGCACCTACTGCGGCCTTTTTGAGGTATGTTCGTGCTTTCTCAAGGTCTCCTTTTGACGCTTCTAGCGATTCCTTAACGAGCGAAAAAGAATAGCCAGTTTCTTCTCGAAGCTTTTTGAGTTTGGTGTAGTCAACGACCATTTTACATTATAGCATGTTCTCCCGAGTACTCGGGGTCAGTGTAAACGCCTTCGTTATTTTGCGTCCGCAGTGGGAGCAGGCTCAACTTTGTCAGTCTCTTTTGCCTTTTCCGGTTTTTTGAGTGAGTACGCACCAAGAATTTCTGTCAGTAGGTATTGCACGGAGGTAGGTGAATCATCGTTGGCCACGACCGGATAGGTAATAATGTCAGGATCACAGTTGGTGTCTACGATCGCAATCACCGGAGTCCCCGTCATGTTGGCCTCGGTCACAGCATTTTTTTCTTTTCGTACGTCGACCACAAAAAGGAGATCAGGCAATTTCTCGAGACTTGCAATACCGGAGTAGAATTTCTCAAGGCGATTCAGCATTTTCTGGATTGCCATCCGTTCGTGTTTCACAAGCTTGCCAAACGATTCGTCCTGCGTCTTTTCACGAAGAGACTTAAGCTTCTTCACATTTTTGATGATGGTCTCGAAGTTGGTAAGGAGCCCCGGGGGCCATTTGGTGGTAATAAAGGGGAGGCCTTTGGCCTCGGCAAGCTCGCGTGCGAAGGCGTTGGCGACTTTCTTGGTGGCCACGACCAGCACTTTCTTCCCTTCGTCGCCTGCTTTTTTGATAGCCGCACGGGCTGCCTCAAGCTGAGTCTTGGTGTGGGTAAGATCGATTATAGATACTCCGCTTTCCATGCGATACACATACTTTCGTGCCTTAGGATGAAGTCTATTTTTTTTGTGACCCAAATGAAGACCGGCTGCAAACAGCTTCTCGATTGCCTTCATGTCAATTTGTGCCTTGCTCACACCCAATTGTATCAATGAGGCCGCGGTTTTGCAACTGAAGCCCTACTGAGTGAGCCGGTGCATCAACAATTCCGCATGCTGTCGTAATTGGCAGGAAGATCTCTGACTCAGTTAACTACTTAACTGAGTCAGAGTCCTAGGTTATATCCTGGAACAATTAGTATAGACCAGTCTATGATAATTAACTGTATCAAAATGGATCAACCAACCCCGGGGTTGTAATAGTCTATTGGTCGATCTGTTGACAGAGGGAGCGCAGTGTGGCATGATTGAAGGTAATGGACACCGCAGCTCCTGAAAGCCCGCAAACGCCTCATCCCTGGACAACAGTCACTCCTCTTTCCAAGGCCCTTGCTCTTATTTTGTTTATTACCCTCCCGATCGGGATGTTCTTTCTAGGGATGTATGTCCAGTCCCAATCTCAAACATCTTCCCAGCCCACACAAGCCGTTGCGCCAACGACAGCCGCTGTATCGCCCGCCCCCGACGAAACCGCCGACAGGAAAACGTACACTTCCCAAATAGAAAGATTGAATTTTAAATACCCAAGTGAGTGGAAAACAGGATATGAAGCTAAGCCAAGCGCTCAATTCTCTAGCGAACAACTGAATTTAACTTCCCCAAATGGCTTGGAGTTTTATTATGGCGCTTCGGACATCGAGAATCAAGGCGGTCCACCGCCACAATATACCGTTTATTCTGTTGAGAAGATAGATGTTCCAAATTTCAAAGCGCTCTATTTGGTGAAAGTTGGACAAGGAAAAAATTACAGGATTGGTCTCACAGATAAAGAAGTTGCTGTAGGTAATACAACAACTTTAAGTAACAATAGTTACCTACATTTTCGGGGGAAAACAACAGTGGTGAGTTTTACTGCAGGAATGCTATCAACTACTAACAAAATGAGCACAAGCTTGACACAAGAAGCTTTTTTTAACCTACCAGATGTAAAGATCGCAGAAAAAATTCTTCGGAGCGTGAGCTACTAAAACAATTACTCTAAGGGAAGACCTTTCAAAAATGCTTTGAACTCGCCGTTGATTTCTTTGTGCTTAAGGGCCATCTCCACCACGGTCTTCATATACTCGAGCTTGTTGCCAGTGTCGTAGTACTTAGCGTTGTTGATGACCACGGCATAAAGAGGCACTCCGCGCTCTTTGAGGTGGTTGATTGCATCCACCAACCAAATCTCTCCTCCGCGGCCAGGTTGCGTTTCTTTCAAAGCCGCGAAAATCTCCGGCGGCAGGATATAAGCGCCGTGGGTGGCGATATTGGACGGGGCTTCGTTGGGCTCAGGCTTCTCGACGATTGCTTTAATTTTAAATACATTATTCTTGACTGGCTCCAGGTCGCCGATGCCGTAGCGTGCGAGATCTTCTTTTTTGTCGATTTTGACACCCGAAATGACCATCCCCCCAAGCTCCTCATGCACGCTCATCATCTGAGCCAAGCGGGGTGGAGTGGAATAAATAAACTCGTCCCCCCAAAGAACCGCGAAGGGGTCCCCATCGATGATGGGCTCGGCCGCCAAGACCGGTGTGCCGTTGCCGTAAGGGCCCTTCTGGCGCACATAGAGAAAATTGGCCATCTCAGCAATTTTCTTAACTTCCTCGAGAATCTCTGTCTTGCCGCCTTGCATAAGATTCTTGACGAGGTCTTCGTTGGGAGCGTCGAAGTGGTCCTCGATTGCGCGCTTGTTGGCGCCCGTCACGATCACAATGTCACGAATGCCTGATTGCACTGCTTCCTCCACGACATACTGGATCACGGGCTTGTCCACAATCGGCAGCATCTCTTTAGGCATCGCTTTGGTCTGGGGCAAAAAGCGCGTGCCAAATCCAGCGGCCGGAATGACGACTTTGGATATTTTCATTGATATTTGACAATAGATTAGAGAAGCTTGAAGATAGATCTTGAAGATGGAAATTAGAAAATGGATTTTCTATCTTCTATTCTCTATCTACATATGCCACTTTCTACCTTCGAGGTTATCTATCGTCGTTTTTATAATTTTTACTCGAATTTGACGGTTACTTTTTTGGCGACTGAGGTCGACCCATCAATGAGTGCTGAGAGAGTAGCGACTCCAGGGGTCGTGGCGGTGAGTGTAAACGAAGCTTTGCCCGATTTGTCTGACGTGAGTGTGAGCGGGGTGATCGTGCCAAGAGTGGATTGGACAGAGACCTGTTTATTTGGCAGTGGGTTGCCGGTCATTGAGCGCACGAATACCTCTAATTTGACTTTTGAGGTGCCGTCGGCGGCAGTCGACTGCGGCCAGGCAAAAAGGATAGAGGTCTCTCCAGAGGGATGCACGGTCTCCGAGGCCCGGGTAAACCTCTTGATAGGCTCGTTGAAAGCCACCAAGCTGATAAAGAGCACAAATACAAGTACGAAGACGGAAATCAATGTCACAAATTTCTTGTCCATAGTGGCTCTTTCCAATTATATGACAGAGACCGCACTATTGTCAATCCGTTCGGTTGAGCTCAGAATTCGCCCCTTAGCAAATTTCTCGTTTGTGTGCGCTCCCTCATGAGTTTTGCTCCCCTGTTCGAGCAGTTAGAATCTGTCACGCCTCAAGCTCGCCACGTGGTCACAATGATGTGCCCACAATTACCGTGACTCGCTTATCGGCTACAGCTTCTACACCCCTCTCTCGGTCGCAAAATCATGCTGGAGCTTTATCAGGCTCTAATTGCCTGCAAAAATTCACCTCGGGGCTCATTACATACACTAGCAGAACAGTACACACCTGCGACGGGTGGCCAACAAACACACGAAAGGAACAGTACGCGAGGGCTAGGGGCATCCCCACGGAGCGCAAGGTACTCCTGAGCACTGGAGGGGAAAAGCCCGCGGGGGAATCTGGAACAAAGACGTTATAAACAATTTATCACTAGTCATGAAGTGCCTCCACGATCTTCGCGTGGATCGCCTCTTTGGGCAAAAGCACACCCGCAGGTGTGCAATTTATCGTAACCCAGTGGGCGTTGGCTTTGCTCAGCTGCGCGTAGAGGGCAGACACTCTTTTTCGATAGTCAGGGTCCTGCTCATGCATATCCTTACCATGCTTGCTGGCAATGAGTGTTTCCTGCGCTTTCGGGTCCAGATGAAGATACACCACAATGTGTTCTTTAGGAATTCCTAGATATTGATACTCGAATTTAGAGACAAAGTCGACAAACGATTGCTGCTGGGGCTCGGGCAGCCTGGCCCCATGATGGGCGATATTGGAAGGAGTATATCGATCGCAGATCACGATCCCTCCTGCCGAAAGCGTTTTTTTGATCTCCGTAGCTGCCTGGCGTCGGTCAAAAGCATACACGAGGCAGATCAAATGAGGTGGGACAGATCCCAAATCCCCTAGCTCCCCCTTCAGGTAGCGCGTGATGAGGCGGCCATAGATTGAGTCATACCGAGGAAATTTGAGGGCAAGAACGTGCTTTTGCTGTTTCTTGAAGGCTTCAACAAGAAGCGCGGCCTGAGTGGTTTTGCCTGAGGCATCTGCGCCTTCCAGGACGATAAGTTGATTCATAGCTAAAGCTCAATTGTAGCGCCTTCTGAGACTTCTTGCTTTAGAATGCGCGGTGCCACAGTACCTTCTATCCTCTCGCGCAAGAGATGGGCGAGGTTACGAGCTCCAAGATGCGGATCATACTGCTCTTTGATCACTTTTGCAATAAGTTCTGGCGCCACCTTAACCGTAATTTTGTGTTGTGCGTAGATCTTGCCCACAATCTCCCCGACCATTTGCTGTGCAATCGGCTGCATGTCCTCGGGCCCCAGCGGCCGGTAGGGCACGACAGCATCAAAACGATTGAGAAACTCGGGCGCAAAAGCGCTCTCCCCAGCATTTGAAGTGGCAATCACAATCGTATTTCTGGCGTTGACCCTTTTGCCTTGGCTATCGGTGAAGTATCCCTCATCCAGCACTGTCAGAAAAATATTCAGAAGATCAGGATGCGCTTTCTCTACCTCGTCCAACAAGAGTACTGTGTATGGCTTCTCTCGCAATGCCATCGTCAGTAACCCTGGCTGCGCTTCGCTAATGCCGCCAACGAGCTTTGCAATATCTGCCTGTGTTTGATAGAGAGACATGTCAAATCTGACAATGGCATCTTCTGCCTCAAACAATAGTGCGGCCAGCGCTTTGGCGGTCTCTGTCTTCCCCACCCCAGTTGGTCCCAAAAATAGCAAGGTAGCAAGCGGTTTTTTGCGGCTTCCCAAGGACACGAACGCCGAGGAGAGCGCTGTGGCGAGGCGCTTAATGGCCGCCTCTTGCTGGAGTACCCGACGCCCGATTATCGCCTCAAGGGTGAGTAGCTTGCTTCGAAGTCGCGGGGTCAGAGTGGTCGCCACGTGGGCGGTCTCCCCAATGACCTCATCGATAAGAGATGGATCCACTACCTTCATTTGCTTGGTTTGGGCCAGCACACAGGCTTCGTCTAGAATCTTCATCACTTTCTCCGGATAAGGAATCTGAGTCACGAAAGATTCACTTTTGGCAATGGCGGCACGTATGGATTCATACGGAATAATAAGTCGGTAGCGCCCTTCAAGTTTGGGCACATAGTCCAGCAGTATCTGCTCAGCTTGACTTACTGTCACTTCGTAGACCAGTACCTTTTCAAAATGCCGCACAATTTTATCGTTGCGCGCCACATACTGCTCATATGCTTTGGGGGTCGTCACTCCTATAAAATGCAGCTGCGGCGAGGAGGTATATTTTTCAAGGGAAATCGTGATATCGACCCTGTCCTTGGAGGTCACGACATACTTATCAAAATTATCGATGACAAGAATGATGTTGGCGGCGTCTGAGGCCTCTTGAAATAGATTCTCTAAAGTAGTCTCCCGCATTTTCTGGTCTTCATGTGAGGAGAGAATTTTCTCCATCTCAAGGCTCAGCACGCGCTTGTGGCTCAGGGCTGGGGGGACTTTCCCCTCGTACATATAGTGAGCAAGGCTCAATATAATTGTGTGCTTTCCTACCCCCTCCTCCCCGACAAGGAGTGCGTTTCCGCCGTCTTGCGCAAGTAAGGCGCGGGTGATCTGCGAGACTTCCTTTTCTCGATCCACCATGTGGGAAGAGCCGCGGTCGGAGTGCGTGAGGGCAAGATCTGTCGTGAACTGGTCAAGGGTGGGGGTGTAGCCTGCAGTCCAGTCGCGCCCGAGTGGCGGGATTGCAAGAAGAGAAGATAATTTCCACCACGGGGGCCTCGCATACACTTGCTGATAGTAATTGTCAAACCACTGCTCGACAATAGGTCTGGTCTCTGCAGTTTGCGCGTGAGACTTTACAAATGACGCTTTCATCTCTTGGCGCTTGTCGTGGGGTGATTGGCTCATGCGCCCGGCTAAGATTACGATGGGATATGAGAGAAAGTACAAGACAATAATAAAAGGCAGCAGCAGAATATAGGCGCCCATCGTGAGAAGATAGGCCACAAGGAGCGCACCTCGCATCAGAGCGCCCATGAAGCGTGACACGAGATTGAAGCCCACTCGATCAAAAAAGTCTGAAAAAGTAAATCCTGCGCTTTTATTGGTGCTCGTGAGATTTTTCCAAGGAGCAAATAGTGTCTTCAAAAGAAATGGGACGCAAAAGAAGTGAGGAAGAAATATAAAAATGCTCACGATGGCCTCAAAAAAATTGCGGGTCATATATATATTGATTATATATGAGTTTTTTATATAATTATATAAGCAAAAAAAGTGTCATTTTTGTGTCAATATTGATCTCAAAAAATTAGGCACTATAATTGCCATTAGAGCCTTCCAATAGTACGTACAAAACAGATAGTGTAATTGCACTTGACAAACAAATAATTATAGTACATAGTAATATAAAACTATAAAAATTATAATTTTTTTTTAACAAAAAATAATCGCAAAACAGAATGCAATATGCGCAAAAAGAGCCCCCCGAAATGACTGATTTTCACACGGTTCTTTTACGAGAAAATTCCTCCCTGCCTATCACCAAGTGTGTGCCGCTAACCAGAGCAACTAGTCATCTTTACGAAAACGGTGTATCCCATCTCCTGCCTCACTTAAATCTTACTGTACACTCCGAGATTGAAGAGTGTAGTCGGCTATGGCAGCAGTTTTCCCCAAAAGAATCGCTCTTTGACCTATGGGATTTCCGCTTCGCCTGGCATGAGGGATATGCGGGCCGGCCCTATTTCTACACAATCTATGACCATAAAAAGCCCCTCGCGGTCCTGCCCTTGTGGTATGACCCCAAAGAGCTTCGCTTCACATGGTTTGGCACAGAGTGGATGGAAGACAATAAATTTGGAGTGGCAGATCCAGACTTTATTGAGCTTCTCTTAGCGGTGGTACCCTCTCCGCTTCACCTTAATGCCGTGGAGTCGATAGAAAATAAGAGCGGCGCGGCAAGGTTTGCCAAGATTGAGGCCGATCACCCAAAAAATAAAAAAACTCTTCGAGGCATTTCCTCAATGGCCGATCTTCTGAAATCATTTACCAAAAAGCATCGCTACAATATCCGTGCCGATCATCGCAAGCTCTTAGCCCTTGACCCTCAAATAACCCAAGTAAGTGATCCTGGTCGCCAAGAACTTGAGGAGCTCATCACGCTCAACAAGAAAAGATTTGATGGTGTACAGAAGGAAGAAAGCGCCTTTTATGATGAGCAAGAAGTAGCTTCATTCCACAACATCATCAAAAGTGCCCATTCATATAAAGTGAAGTTTATTAAGGTATATATTAAAGGCGAGCTAATCTCGTCAGACATGATTGCTACCTACAATAATATCTATTACCCAATTCGAGGGGGTAATAATGTGAGCGAATATAAAGGCATTGGCAACTTCATGATGTATCTTGAATTTGAGGATGCACTACGAGGAAAGTTCGAAATCATGGACTGCTTGCAGGAGGACAATGGCTGGAAGCACCGTTTCTTTGAGCAGGCCCCTGCATACTTACTTAAAAAATAATCCTCCTGCGGCCCTTGCATATCTTCAACTAGTTGCTATTATTAGGGACATGAAATCCAAAAGAAAAATTCCTAAAGCTCTTTCTATTGATGCCACAATCACAAAACAAGGAATCAACATACGCATTAATCACGAGTCATTCCCAATTGTCTATCCACCTCACATATGGGGCCGGGTCCCGCAAAGCGCAAAAGAAATACTCAGAGACAATTTTGCCTACAGCTCGACCATTTTTCTACCACAGATTCTTAATATTTCAGAAATCCAATATAATACGGCTCGCCCTTTGAGCCAAACATATCTTTTCCAGAATGGCATCTATGATATGACCTCAAGCGCAGAGGAGGATGGTCGCTCGTCGGTAGACTATCTCAAGCGGTTTTTTAATACGCGGTATATTTTCGCAGATCAAAAAATCAGCACACCTTCAAAAATCGATTTTTCACGAAAAAAAAATAAAAAAGTGGTGATCCCCTTCTCTTTTGGCAAGGAGAGCCTCCTTTCGTACGCGCTCGCCCGTGACTTGGGGCTGGATCCAATCCTGGTGAGCATCATCGAGCCTTCGCATACGCATGAATTTGCTCACCGCAAGCGGCTCATCCGTGAGTTTGAGAAGGAACACAAGACCCGCGTATATACCGTGCTCAATAATCCAGGAGTCGTGACTAAGTCCGGGCGCGCGTGGGGACTTTCGACTGAGCTTGGATATGGCTTGCAAGCGACCGAGTACGCCATGATGGCCATCCCCTTTGCAATTGCATTTGACGCATACTACCTCACTCTTGGCAATGAGCAGTCATGTCACGATTTTTATATAGACCGGGAAGGACTTCTCAATTATCGATCAGGATATGATCAATTGAGAGAGTGGACGAGTCAGCAAGGGATGCTCCTCTCAATATTGTCGGGTAAAAAAATGAAGGTGATGAGCCTGGTGGAGCCGCTTTATGAGATCGCAGAAACAAAGGTACTACAACAGAAGTATTCTAGCATCGGTCGCTACCAGATGTCGTGTTTTGCGATCAGTGAAGATGCGCGTGCCCGCCGCTGGTGCGAGAATTGCTATAAGTGCGCGTATCTCTATCCGATGTTCGCGGCTTTTGGAATTGACACCAAAAGATTAGGATTCACGAGCAGCATGTTTGACAAGAAGCGTTTCCGTCATTATGAATCGCTGTTTGCCCGCCAAAAGGGGAAATATTACTACGGTCGCTCAGACGAGCTGATGCTCGCATTTTACCTTGCGGCCCAAGCAGGGCATACAGGCTATACAATGGACAGATTTAAAAAATCCCTGATGCCTTATGTGGAGAAGAATAAAAAAAGAATACTAGCAGAATATCTTGGCGTACATGACACATATAATATTCCAGAAGTGTTTAAAAAAAAGATCATGAAGATATATAGTCAAGAGTTATCATAACGGCGCAAATGAATACAAAGAAATTACTTACTCTCGCCGCGATGTATCCTACCCCTTTTTATATCTTTGATAAAGAAGAGCTTGCTAAGTCTTGTGAGAAGTTTAAGACGATATTTGGCAGGTATATTCCCAATAGTCAATTTTTCTACGCGATGAAAGCCAATCCTCACCCCTGGGTTTTGCAAGAGGTCGCGCGACATGGATTTGGCATAGATGCCTCAAGCGGAAGAGAGCTCAAGATAGCGGAAAAGGCGCGGGCTAAAAAATATATTTTCACAGGTCCTGGAAAGACACACGACGAACTCGTGTATGCTACTTCCCAAAAAAATGTCACGATCAATATCGATAGCGCAAAGGAAATAGAAAAATTGGCCACAATTACAGCGCGTTATAAAAAGCCAATTGAGGTAGGTATCAGAATCTACACGAATACTCACGGTTATTGGAACAAGTTCGGCATCCCCCTGTCCGCTCTTGCCGCATGTTGGCAACGGTGTCTCTCGACAAAGACGATTGTTCCCTCCGGAATCCAAGTGCATATGAGTTGGAATAAAAGTGAACGGCCGTATGTGAAAGTCATTTCAGAAATAGGAAGCTATCTTAAAAAAAACCACACACTTTTTGAATCCTTAAAGTTTATCGATCTTGGGGGCGGGTTCTTGACACAGGAATCCGGAGGCGTTCCCTTGTCTTCATACGCGCGGGGCATTAAAAAGGCTATAGACACGCACATACCGATTAAAAATATTATTTTTTACTTCGAGCCGGGTCGCGTGATTGCCTCCCCTGCAATGCATATCATGCTTAGAGTAGAGGATATTAAGAACAAGATCGCAATCACAGATGGCGGCACCAATATGATCGGTTGGGTGGACAAAGAAGATCCCTTTCCCTCAATATTCAACTTATCTCGTCCCTCAAAGAAAAAACTACTTATTAAGGTGTTTGGATCTCTCTGCACTCCTGAGGATATTTGGGGAGACAGGGTGTACGGAAAAGCTATTGCGGAAGGAGACATTTTGTTTCTCCCCAATCAGGGCGCTTATACATACACGTATGCGCAAGCTTTCATCAAAGAATTTCCTCGGGTTTATACATCTTAAAATCAAGATTGCATAGAAGAGACCCGCTCACTAGACCATAGACCGTGTGTTGTAAAGAAATTTGTAGTCCTCGCCCACTCTCACGTATTTTTTCTCTTAGTTTCGCGACTGATAATTTACCGGCGTCAGCATAAAGCACTGCGGACATATCTAAATTAGAGTACAGATCAAAAAGAGGTTCATCGGGAATACTCTGAGGATACACCTCCAAGGTGAGCAAGGGCGAATCATACACGTACTTTTGGCTACCGTGCAGCTTGCGGTCTCTATCGCAAAGTTTTTCCCAAAGGTGGTCAACCCTGCTCCCGCTATGCATAGTACCCCGACATAACCTGCTTCCGCAATGACATATGTGCAAGCAGGGCTCGGCTTCCCCGACGGAATCTCCTATCATATAATCGACAGTGAGCTCCTCGCCATTAAATATCTTGCGGTCAGCGTAATACAGCACATGTCCTTTGTATGGATACATCCTGCAATTTGGGGTGCATGAATAATTGACTAAATGAATTCCTTCGTCATTTTTATTAGGAAGTGCCGAAGCATCATCGGCAAGGTACATTTCGTACAGTCCATCTTTTTCCTCACCAATTTCCCGCGGATGCTTAATGATTCCCAGATAGTCGCCTATTACAGTGCCGCCTGAGATATCGAGCCTTGCAAAGACTCCCCTACCTTTGTTTTTTGTTTGCCTTATTTCAAACGAAGAGATTGGAAGTAAAAACATGTTTTATGCAACCTCTCAAGTAAGTTAAGACGATGTAGATTCTCTAAGTTCCATAGAAATGGGTGGTCGCTGAGGGGTTCGAACCCCCGACCTTTCGGATGTAAGCCGAGCGCTCTACCAACTGAGCTAAGCGACCAATTTATATTGTTCTATTTAAAGCAAGACGTCTGACGTTTTGCCCATTAGTAGAAAATATAATTTTTGGGTGTCGAGTCAAACTCGACTACCTCGTCATCCTCGGGCGAAGCCGAGTCTGACTCGGTGGGTGCGGATAGAATCGAACTATCGACCCTCGTCTTATCAGGACGATGCTCTACCACTGAGCCACGCACCCGCAAAAACCTTCTAAATTATAGCATATTTTAGCTTTGTTTCACGTTTCACTGTTATAATACTTGTATGATTTACTTTTCGGAGATCAAGGGCGCAAAAATTTACACAGAAGACAATGTCTACACGGGCCGCTTGGCCGATCTTATTTTTGTGGCCGAAGAGACCCCAATCATCACCAAGCTTGTTTTAACGAATACAAAGGGCGAGCGGCTCATTATCCCCATCTCACACGTGCGCAAAATAGATGGCTCTATCGTGATCGACAAAAATTTCCAGACTCAGGAGATGGCTGAGAATGAGCTTTTTGTGGGTAAGAATCTTCTCGACAAGCAGATCATTGATATTAAGGGGAGCAAGATCGTGCGGGTCAACGACGTGGCGATCAACGAGAAAGTGGGTTACTATATTGCAGGTGTGGACATTGGGCTTCTGGGGGTCTTGCGGTGGCTAGGACTTGAGGACTTTGTGATGAAGCAGGCTTCGCGGGTGCGTGTCAAGCTCTCGCCTCGATTTTTGAGCTGGGCTGATATTCAGCCCGTCGAGCTGGCGCAAGGTAAGGTCGTGATGAAAGAGGAGCAAGATAAGCTCAGCAAAATCCCTCCTGAGGACTTGGCGGATCATTTGGAGAAGATTAATATCCGCAATGTAGATCGCCTGCTCAAATCTGTCGACGTAGAGTATGCGGCAGAGGTCATCGAGAACTTAAATGTCAACTACCAGACCGCACTTTTTAATCATTTTTCCCCGGAAAAAGCTGCTCAAGTGCTGAGTCTTATTCACCCTGATGAGGCTGTCGACATTCTGCTGACTACCCACGAAAAAAAGCGGACTGCCATAATTGAGCTCCTGCCCGCCAAAAAAAAACAGGAAATCGCCCACCTTATTGCACTTGCCAAGACGCCAATAGGAGAGCGTCTCACCACAGAATACATTACTGCTCCCCCAGACGCCACAGTCCGCGAAGTAGTACAGAAAGTGCGCCGTGAGACTTCAGATTTTTCCGCACATTTTTATGTGTATGTAGTCAATCGAGAAAATATTCTGGTTGGAGTCGTGAGCCTTCACGAGCTTATCATGCAAAAGCAGGACGCTCCCCTCTATCGGTTCATGAAAAGTGATGTGGTGGTCATTCACCTCACCACTCCTGAAGAGATCGCGGCCAAAAAAATGTTCAAATACAGATTATCGGCACTACCGGTCATAGATAGCGCGCGATCAATCTTGGGAATTGTGACCTTTGATGATGTAGCCGAATCAGTACTTGAGAAACTATAGATATAATTTCCAATATCCAATTACCAATTCCCAATGAATTTCAAAATTAATTAATTCCAGCATTTCATTGGAAATTAGAAATTAGTAATTAGGAATTTTCAGGATTATGTTTTCTCTATCATTTCTCAAAAGAAGACTCCTCATTTTTTTGGCAGTGTTTGGGCCAGCCACCATCACTGCAATCTCAGACAATGACGCGGCAGGAGTAGCCACCTATTCGCTGGGTGGGGCCAATTTTGGTTATTCGCTCCTATTTGTGCTTAGTTTTGTGACTGTGCTACTTGCGGTCACTCAGGAGATGGGGGCTCGGATATCGATCGTGACTCAGAGGGGCTTGGGCGACCTCATACGGGAGCGCTATAGCATTAAGATCTCTCTTCTGGTATTTACGTGTCTTCTTATCGCCAACATCGGTACTATTGTGGCCAATTTCGCAGCCCTCAAGACCGCCAGCTCCATGTTCCATATGCCTGCTCTCCCTCTCATGGTATTTGTGATCGTTCTTTCCTTTCTTTTTATCTCCAAAGGTGACTACAAGACCAATCAGCGCATTTTCCTCATAGGCACGGTACTTTATTTTTCGTATGTTTTTTCGGCATTCAAGGCTCGCCCCGACTGGGGGCTCGCGGTCACAAGCCTTGTCTCGCCTTTAAATATCCAATTTTCTAAGGAATATTTACTGGCTTCAATTGCACTTCTTGGGACGACAATCACTCCCTGGGGGCAATTCTTCGTGCAGAGCTTCGTGGCAGATAAAAAACTCTCGATCAACAAGCTCAAGTATGTGCAGGCCGAGACTTATTTTGGGGCAATTGTAACCGATTTTTTCTCATTTTTTATGATTGTAGCCACAGCTGCCACCTTGTATGCCCACAAGATTCCGCTGGCTTCAGGAGAAGAGGCCGCTCTGGCCATTGCTCCTTTTGCCGGTCCGCTGGCTTCGGCACTCTTTGGCTTCGGCCTCCTTACGGCAGCAATCATGGGAATTATCATCATTTCGCTCTCCACAGCCTATGCCTTCTCAGAATTTTTTGGATTTGAAGGAAGCCTGGACACGCCTTTTGAGCGGGGGCGCTTATTTTATACGCTCTTCTTGACGCAGCTCATTGTGGCTGCCTCGGTCGCTCTTATTCCCACAGTTTCTCTTTTTCAAGTTGTACTGGTGACCCAGTCTCTTAATGCAATCCTGCTGCCTGCGATTTTCTATTTCCTGCTTCGGTTCACCAACGACAAGGAGCTTATGGGCGCACATACCAATGGACCCTTGTACAATTACTTTATTGTTGGAGCCAGTTTGGTTATAATAATATCTTCTTTTACAGCTTTGCTCAGTTATCTTTTCTGGGCATAATTTAATCATATGAAAAAATTAATAGTTTTGGCCGACTGGGGTGGAGATTCTCTCACCTGCCAAGAGTTCCGCTCGGCCACAGAAGGTTTTCTTAAAAATCCCCAGGAAGCGAATGTGACATTCGTTTCCTCCACTCCCTCAACAGTACACGCCGGTTTCCTAGTGCGCCAGATTGTGGAGACCGAGGAGCGGATGGGCAGACCCCATGACACCGTCATATTTCAAAATATTGATCCCCGTCTTGGAGACGATGGACATGTAGACCAGGCTAAAGGCGCGGAGTTTATCGTGGTGCGTCTGACCTCAGGTATTATGCTCTGTGGCCCCAACGCCGGCTTTGACTTTTCATTCATCAAGTACCAGATAGATCAGGCGTTTATCTACCGCGGTATGGATCGTGGGAGCCAATTCAGGTCCCGTGACCTCTACGCGCGGGTGGCTGCGCACTTGATGGATTCATTAGAGGACGAGATGGAGCTGGAGGAGATTGAGAAAGATGCAATCCCCCGGCTTACCGGTCACTATGTGGGGCACGTGGACAACTACGGTAACATAAAAACGACGGTGAAGATGAGTGAACTCAAAGGTACGTATGAGTTTGGAGACACGGTCGAGGTGACAATAGGGCGGGTCACCAAAAAAGCACGATTTGTGACCAATCTTTTTGGAGATGGATTGGGTACGCTGGTACTCTATCCAGGCTCCACAGGCCCCAAGGATGATCCGTATCTGGAGGTCTCCATCTGGAGGCATTTTACTGAGGAAAACCCCACGACAGGAGCGGTCGAATTTGGCAATCCCCGCCCAGGTGTCCAAGTCGCAATCAAAATGTGATGTTCAAATCACGACGCAATATTGGTAATAGGTGGTTCTTCACGGATCTTCCAACCTGGTGCAAGATATTTTTATTTGTTTTCGTGAAAGGTGATCTTCTCATTTTGCTTCCCGTGCTGTTTGTAATTCTTCTGGTAGGATTTTTCTCTCTTAAATTAATGCTGATTCTTCTTGGCTCGTATATTGCCGTACGTTATTTAGGAGAGATGATGTATTGGCTCCTGCAGCAGTTTGGAGATCGCACCTATCGCCCCGCAGACTTTGGCCTCAAAAACCTTGACAATCACGCGATCTATGTGCTGTATCAAACAATAGCTATTGCAGGGACAGTCATAGGAATTGGGCTGGCCACCTATGCTGCTTTGTATCTGAAATAAAATCGCTTGCAAAAAAAGAATATCCACTTTACAATAAGATCCCATGCTTACAAAAAATGATTTGAAACAGCTTGAAATTATGTTTAAAGAGCAAGCGAACGTAATGGAATCTATTAAAGATGAAGTAGAGCTGGTAAGAGCAGATACGACATCGCTTACCACAGATTCGTGGATTCAAAAAAAGGAACTTGAAGTTGTGAAAAAAGATGTGAAAATCATGCGTAAAGATGTAGCAGAAGTTAAGGATATAGTGAAGTCAATGGTGAGTGCGTTTGACCGCGAAGATAAGCGCTTGGAACGCAGAATTGAGAAAATAGAAGGCCACCTCAATCTCAAGGCTTCCTAAATTACTTTCTTTCTTGAGCTCAGCTGTAGATACTTCGTCCACTAAGCTTCTATAGCTTGGATTTGATGTAGAGCCTTAGCGAGACGGCCATATTGCGCTGCAGAATAGTCACTCTGATCAACGTCATCTTCGATTTCGCTCATATCAAGACTTAACGCAGTACTGACTAAAACTGTCAATCGTTTAAACGATTGAACAAAGCATAGTTGAATACTCGACTGCACGCAGCCTGTCAAATTGAAGCAACAAAAAAAACCCCGCCAAGGAAGGCAGGGTTTTCTTCTATTTAGTTCAATAATCGGGCTAGGAAGAGGGCTTGTTGATGCACAAGCTCCAAAGCATTTTCTGATTTTTGTTTAAAGCCTGAAATACAGATAAAAGGGCTTTTCTTTCTCCCCGCCGAGGCGGGGTAAAGAATCTATACGACTCGCTAACGCGTCTTTTAGGACGCGCTAACTCGTCAATAGATTCATATTAAAAAAAGAAAGGAGGTGATCCATCCGCTCCTTCCAGAACGGATACCTTGTTACGACTTAACCCCCATCGCCGACAATATCCTCCGCGCCTTGCGGCACGTTCGAATTTCACCGACTTTGTTGGCTTGACGGGCGGTGTGTGCAAGAGGCAAGAACGTATTCACCGTGGCATGACTGATCCACGATTACTATCAATTCCGCGTTCATGAGGTCGAGTTGCAGACCTCAATCCCAACTGAGGACAAGTTTTTGGGATTAGCTCGCCGTTGCCGGTTGGCAGGCCCATTGTTGTTGTCCATTGTAACATGTGTGTAGCCCAAGACATAAGGGTCATGCTGACTTGACGTCTGCCCCTCCTTCCTCCCACGAAAAACGCAGGCAGTTCCGTGTGACACTTGTAACACACGGTGGGGGTTGCGCTCGTTGTCCCACTTAAGGGTACTCCTCACGGAACGAGCTGACGACAGCCATGCAACACCTGTCCAGCACCCTCGAAGGCTCCCGAAGTTTCTTTCAGGATGCAGCTGGATGTCAAGTCTTGGTGAGGTTCTTCGGTTCGTATCGAATTAAACCACATGTTCCACTGGTTGTGTGCCTCCCCGCCAATTCCTTTGAGTTTCAGCCTTGCGACCGTACTCCCCAGGCGGCTTGCTTAACGGGTTACCTACGCCACACCCTTCGGCAAAAGCCAAAAAATGCAGCTAGCAAGCATGCGTTTAGGGCTAGGACTACGCAGGTCTCTAATCTGCTTCGCTCCCCTAGCTTTAGTGCCTCAGCGTCAATTTCCTCCCAGAGATCCGCCTTCGCCACTGGTGTTCCTCAAGGTATCAACGCATTTCACTGCTACACCTTGAGTTCCGATCTCCCTAGAGAAAATTCAATCCCGCCAGTATTCTACCCTGATCTGTGGTTGAGCCACAGGCTTTAAAGTAAAACTTGATGGGACGCCTACGCGACCCTTTACGCCCAGTGATACCGGATAACG
>CAYLLP010000013.1:0-30874 GCA_964384955.1 uncultured Gammaproteobacteria bacterium | reverse complement strand
TCGAGCGCTCTTGCGGGCTCGGAACAATAGCTTCAGGTGGCGCTTCTTGCTTGTCGACTTCAAGCTTCGGGTCCGCCGACACCACGCTCCTCCCTACCCCACCGCCTACAATTCGTGCGGTGAAGAAATACTCAGGCGGGTCGTTGATGCCAAAAAGCCCATCAGGTTGGTACTCTGTAAGCCAGGAGGTCACCACTATTTCTTGGTTTGGGCCAATGCGAAGGGGCAAGGGACTGCCAAGAACCCGATCATTGCCTAAGATTCCATCGCTCTCTTCAACCGCGAATGTCATAATCTGCCCGGAGCAATGGCCATTGGTGACCACCTGCAGCTGCCGGCGCTCCCCCTCTCTGGCTCGCGCTTCCCCTACCCATGCTGCTGAGATGAGTGCGCACGTTGGGGGAGGCACATCAGTGGGTGGAATGGTTGTGGGAAGGCTTACCGGTGGCGTAATCGGTCTTACGGTCGGAATAGGTGTCACCGTGGGTCGAACTGGAGTCACGGTTGGGACACCTGGCGTGGTCTCTGGGCACGCAGGCGTACGCTTCTCTAAGTTCACCTGATTGTCACATTCGCTATAGTCGCTACTTAACGAATCAGATTGGATGACTTTCGTCTCTTGACAATCCGACTGACGTGGAGGCGTGAGGGGAACAATTGGGAAGTTATTTGAAGTCACTCTCGCATTGGTCGATCCTTGCAGAGCAACTGCTAAACAGCTCTGGGTTGCTGCTATAGGCTGGGTGTTGCCACGAACCTCAATCCCATCTATATTTGTAAATCTCATAGCTGCCACCGGGCTGCCGAATGGGCGAGGCGAGGTGTTATTTATTATTTTATAGTTGGACCTTCTATACTCTTTATGGCCGGCAACTACCGTGAGTTGGCGATCGGTCAAGGTGTTGCCAATCACCTCGATGTCGCTCACGTTGCCGCCCTGACCAAGATTAGCTATGAATACTCCATTAAAAATGCCAACTCTATTGTTGGCGACCTTCACGCGGCGCACCTGCCACGAATCGACCGCAGGCTCAAGATCGATTGCCGAACGGCCCACACTTGTGATGACATTATTTTCTATCGTCACGTCTGTGGCGTAGGTGACCGCAATGCCTTGGCGGCCGGCACGCTCAAAATGATTATTTCGAATCGTAATATTTTTAGATCTGGAGTTTGTAGAAACAAAGTCCCCATAAGTATCGGTAACAGTCGTATTTTCGACCAGCATATTTTGAGCATCTTTATAGAAGATAAATCCTGTCTGCTCCTCATAAGCCGCAACATACCACTTATTCATATTTGCGACAGATGGAGGCGGGAATTCTTTTATGTAGGGGTTGGCGCCTTGGACTGTCATGTTGCGGAACGTGAGATCTGAACCACCCTCCACAAGCCAGTGAGCCCTGAGCCGGGGCCAAAGGTGTTTGTAGCTATCATTTGGCGGCGGATACATGAAGCTTCCGTCTTGATTTTTCTCGCCTCCTGTGGTCTTGGCTTGGAAGGTGGCACCCGCCCCGTCAAAGACCAAGTTATGGCGGCTTTGAATAAACAGCGAACGCTCGACGTTGTAACAGGCGCCCGGGGCAAACTTCACTATGGATCCATCAGGCACGGTCGCGATCCAGGCATTTATCTCGTCGGAGACTTCTTTGCTGCAATCGGAGTTGAGTGAGGAGGGGACTGTGAAGATCGTGCCAGGCGCGGCTTTCTCAACTTCGAGTTTGGGGTCGCTCGAAGTGATGGTCTTGTCTTCACCGGTTTCGCCCACGACAGTGGCCTCGAAGTAATACTCTGGAGGATCATTGACGCCAAAAAGCCCATCTTGCTGGTACTCAGCGCTCCAGCTTCCTGAGACTGTGGTCGCGCCCGAGAGGACGGTAACCGCTTGAGGCTCTACTCTGACCGGATCAGATCCCAAAAGGCCGTCGCTCTCTTTGACGGTAAATGCAATTGATTTGCCTGCACACTGCGGTGTGACGCCTACCTTGAAGGTAGTTGAAGTGCCTTCCATCATTTTGTAGGGCGCGTCCCATCCAGCGTAGAGCAAACGGCACGCCGGTGGAATCGGAGTCGGAGACGGTGATAGAGTGACTGCCCTTGTTGGAGTGGGGGTAGCCGTGGGCAATGGTGGGACCGTCGGAGCCGCAGATGGGGCTAGAGTGGTGGTCGGAAGTGGAGTGGCTGTGGGTGCGCGTGTTGGGGTGGGTGTGGTTACGACCGCTGTTGGAACTGGGTTAGTACCACCTCCCTCTGATAGGACAACAAATGCATTGAATTCTTGAGGCGTATGTACATTAGCAATATGGGTCACATTCCCCACCAGAGGAGCAACTTGCGTAAGGTTAGTCGGTATATCCACACTTCCTCCTACGTATTTTCCACTTACAACTGGCGTGCCATAAAAGTTCTGTGCGTCCATGATTCTAAACGAAGCCCCAACCTGCACCAATGCCGAGAGATCAACGGCTACGACAGGCTTATTCTCCCAGTTAAAGACCGTAATATTTCCTCGGCCTGGTTCGTATTTGTTGGGACGCACAAAAACTCGATTGACAGTTGGCTTACCGGGAGTTACGGTACTTGATGTGTCACTTGGAATATTCGTTTTCCACTGGGCAAAATCCATGGTTGTGCCGTTTAAGGCAAAGGGCTTGCTTGACGTGGCAAAATAGCTATTCTGACCGTAAAGATAGGCGGAAGGATTGCTGACCGCCTCCAAAAAGTCGACCCGCCTGGAATTGACGACCGTATTGTTTTGCACTTTAAAATCGCGCCAACTTTTCCCGTATATGCCGATCCCTTCAACAACATAGTTATTAAGGACAGTTGCCGCACCTTGTTGGCTCGAATAGTACCCAAGTTGTATACCGCCAGCAGTGTCTCCAGGGCGTGAATAGATAAAATTGTTGGTGACTGTTACTTGATTTACTGGATTATCTTTTGCGGCGACAAAGAGCCCTCGTTCCGAACTATCAAAGACAACATTGCCTTCAAAATTAAAGCCGTTTGCGTAGCCTCCCTCTGTATACGCCTTCATACCTGTGGTGAAATTGCGGAAAGAAATATTGTCGGTAATATAGCGATTTCCTACCTGATTCTGAGCATATATTGGGGATCCACGTGTCCAACCATCTGGGAAACGCGGATCAGACAGATCATACAAGCCATTGCCCCACATGAGGGTGCCGTATATTTCACCACCATCGCCAACTGGACTCCAGAATCCTATACCTGGGTGGCCTGCGTCGTGCACCACAGAGTTGATGACCTTTGTACCTGCCCCAAAAAGATTAAAGCCAAAAACACGTTGATTGCCGTTAATCTTGCGCTGTGTTTCCGAATTAGTCACCTCAAGTCCCCAGAACCAGATGTGGGCGCTTGATGTCTCGGCTCTAATGCCTCCGTCAATGGTGGCCCGCTCATTGTTGTAATTGCGCACAATTATCGGCTTGTCTTTGGTGCCCACAAGCGTGGCGGAGAAGATCGTCCCCCCACCAGTGCCATACGTACCGCCCCGCAACCAGACCGTACTACCAGGCAGTATTACCGTGGACTTTTTAAGCGCGGTGACTAAATCCCATGGTTTGGTCGACGTGCCGTCTCCGGAGGATGTTCCAGAGGTAGCCACATAGAACTGCCCTACTGAGGCTGCCTGCTTTACTATGATATTAGGCTCTGCGGAGCGCGTCGTCGTGGTGCTGCCACCCACGCGAGCGGTAAAGAAGTATTCTGGGTCTCCTGCGAGACCCAAAAGTCCATCTGTTTGATACTCCGTGGTCCATGTGGTGAGCGCGGTGGTACCCGTCACCACAGTTGAGACTGGATTACTCGTCACAGGATCTGATCCTAAAATTCCATCGTCTTCTCGCACCTCAAACACGATGGTCTTGCCTGCACAGGCTGCATTGGTTGTGGCCGAGAGTGTCACTTTGGCACCTTCAATAACAGTTGTTGGTGCAGTCCAGGAGGCTGCCGTGACACGGCATGGAACAGGGGTGGGGGTTGGGAGAATTGGTGTTGCCGTGGGAGCGCGTGTTGGGGTGGGGGTCGCAGTTGGCGCTCTGGTGGGGGTTGGTGGAAGTGGAGTGGCTGTGGGGGCGCGTGTGGGGGTAGGCGTGGGTGCACTCGAAGTTGGAGCTGGTGAAATCGAGGCGGAGTCGGTAGCACGAACTACAAATACCGAAAAATTCGGGTGAGGTGGGTTCTTGGGTGCGGTTAAACCATAGGGAATAGCCACGGTAAGCCCTCGCAGAGGAACCGCTACTTTACTGCCGGTGTACGTCCCTGTGGCGATCGGCCCAGCTAGATAGTTCATCGCGTGTCTTACTTCATACTTTTGACCACTATTTAAGACTTTGCTTAAATCCACATCCATACTGCTGGCGTCCGTATAGTTGTACACCACTATATTGGCCCGCCCGGGTTCGTAGATGTTGGGCAAGACGTATGCAGCATTGGGCGGTAGAGTATTAGTATAGACACTATTGGAATCTCTGCCGGTCGCGGCCTTCCACTGGTCAAATCCCATAACTGTCGCTTCAAGCCTAAAAGCGCTTGAGCTGCGGGGCTTGTGGTAGGTGTTGTTATCCCAAGACGAGAAGCTCATTGCCTTGCTAAAGACCAGATTGCTTGAGACAAATGTGTTGCCCGAGCCGGTAACGCCGTCATCCCAGTTTAAAGCCAGGCCCTGACCAATATAATTATTAGTAACACTTATGTTAGAGCCGCGGGATAGGGCATTGTAGCCTATCTGCATGCCGCAGCAGGAATCCGGTCCGCTAGCAAACGCATGGTTGCCATTAATCTTCCAGTTCTTATAGGGACTTCTTGTACCACCAATAAAGAAGTTAGAGTACACATTAATATTATTTTCAACAATATAGTTGCTGATGTCGCCGGCCTGCGTATAGGCATGCAAGCCGTAGCCATAGGTATTAAGCCAAATATTGTCTCGAATTATTTTTGGCCCATTGGCATCGAAATTCTGGGTATAGATGGCATGACTCTTGCAGTTGAATAAAATATTGCCGTAAGCTTCGGCCTGAATGGCTGGTGCCCATAGATTGAGACAGAGACTGGTGTTGTGGACAACTAGATTGATGTATTTGGTATAAGGGCCAAAAACATTCACCCCGCCCGGGCCACGGTCCGGGTTACCCTGGCCGGTCGCCCACAGAGGATTGGAGTTGGTTACTTCAAAGTCGCGGTACGTCGTGCGAGAGCCCTCGGTACGCAGGACATGCTCTGCCGTCATATTATTGGTGCCGTCCAACACTGCCCATTCGCCCGGATAAGACCGCACCTGGATATAGCTTGTAGCAGTACCGTTGAGCTTACTCGTGAAGCTACCGATATACCGACCACCGCGTAACCAAATCGTATTACCTGGCTTCACGACTGCGGGCTGATTAAGCGCAGTCTGAAGATCCCAAGGCCGAGCTGAAGATCCGTCTCCGCTGGAAGATCCTGCGGGAGACACGTAGAACTGCCCTACTGAGGCGGCCGCCGCGACGACAATATTAGGTTCTGAAGAGCGCGTCGTCGTGACGCTGTCGGACACGCGAGCGGTAAAGAAATACTCCGGATCTCCACCCAAGCCTAAGAGTCCATCAGATTGATACTCCGTGGTCCATGTGGTGAGCGCGGTGGTACCCGTCACCACAGTTGAGACTGGATTACTCGTCACAGGATCTGATCCTAAAATTCCATCGTCTTCTCGCACCTCAAACACGATGGTCTTGCCTGCACAGGCTGCATTGGTTGTGGCCGAGAGTGTCACTTTGGCACCTTCGACTACCTCGGTGGGCGCAGTCCAGAAGGCAGAAACAATACTACATGGCACGGGAGTGGGGGTTGGGAGAATTGGTGTTGCCGTGGGAGCGCGTGTTGGGGTAAGGGTCGCGGTCGGAACACGAGTAGGCGTGGGGGTCGCGGTCGGGAGCGCCGTGGGCTCTGGGGTCGCGGTCGGAACGGGGGGAGTGGGTGTGGGCACTTCAGGTGCGGTCGGCGCTAGCGCGCCAATTGGATTTTGCGTGCGGTACAGCTTCGCGTCCGCGCCCCCCAGATACACGTGATCATTTAAGACTGCGATTGAATTGCCGCCTGATGCCCCTCCGGTTGCGACTGTCTGCCAGGTGACTAGGTCTTGCGTGCGCACCACCACGCCGTCGCCTCGGAGCACGTAGAGGTAGCCTGAATCGACCACAGTGTCGCGCACAGACGAGGAGCTCCCCCCACTCCCTCCACCTCCGCTATTTCCTCCGCTGCCACCTGCCCCGTTTGGTGTGCTTCCTCCTCCATCACCCGGCGTGGGGGTAGGCCCGCCTTGATCGTACCCGGTAATCGTGGTAAGGGTCGTGCCGTCGAAGGTGGTGAGTCCATTTTTCTTGAATACAAGCTTGTCATTAAAATACACCGGCGGGAAGATTGAGTTGTAGATATCCGGGCCGTCAGACCAATTGGAGCCGTCAAACACCTTGGAGGCCGATGTTTGACCAGCCTGCACGTAGACCTTGCCCCCGAGGGCACCAATCCAGTAAAAGCGGCTTTCGCCAGGCTCCTGTGGCGGCTGTGTGAGCACCTTAGTCCAGTGGCTTCCTCCATCTTGGCTCCGCCAGACAGAGGCGGTGCCTCCATTAAGTTTATCCTGACCCGAGATCCAGAGATCGTCTCCTGTCAGAGTCGCCATATCGTAGAGATGATCGACTGAGTCCACGATCTTATGTTCCCACGGCTCCCCCATCACATACCCCCCGCTATTCTCACCAGCTATGGGATCGATGTCTGGCACATAGAGCTTTCCATTAATGACCCGGAAGTTGAGAATAGCCTCTGTAGGCTGGGTGAATACTTTCGTGAAGCTATTGCTGCTCGGGTCATACGCAGAAATTGCGATTGGGCCATTGTTGGCAGTGTAATCGCCGTAACCTGAGTAGATTTTACCGTTGTAGGCAAAAATTTCCTGCAAAATCTTGCCTAGGGGCGTAGGCTGGTTCTGAGCGTCAGGGTGGACACCAATCTCAATTATTGGCTGAGGCATAGGCGCGCTTTCCTCGGCGAACTTAAAAAATTCGGGTACCTTGAGAGGGTCTTTTGAGGCCAAGCGCTCAACTACGATATAATCTACGACCAATAAGAAGGATGCCCCCAACAAGAAAGCCAGCACCAAGAATACTTTCTGTAAGTTTTTAATAGGATGTTTTTTCGATGGATTAATATGCTTCACCAGAAGATATCAAAATCCGCTTCTGCTGTCAAGCCCATTGTCACCTCTCCCGCACATTAGAGCGCTGAAAATTAGTGAATGAAAAGGCTAAGGAAGCTTATTCAAGCTTGGAGAGGGAGTTGGAGAGGGAAAATAGGCGTTGTTGATAAACTGGGGCACTTTGATCGATTTTTTGGAGGCAAGGCTGCCGACCAAGAAATAATCAGCGGTCAGAAGAAATGCGCAGGCGAAAGCAGCGCCGGTGAGAAGCATAATTTTCTTAATCATTACACTTGTAAAGGTAGCATAAAATACCTGCTTGTGTCAAGAAAACAGGAAGACCTTTGTTAGCGTTCTAAGGGTTTTTCGTATCCCAAGGTGAGACTGATTCGTACCCCACTCTCATTGAGAGGCACCCCTAGCGCGTGAGCCACAGGTGGCCGTGGCGCACCCCACCCGTTTCCCCGCAGCATTACAAGGGCACCAGGCACGACTCTTGTTACCACAGGTTCTGCAGCAAATTCATTCGTGAAATTTATTCTTCCCTGATGCAGATGCAGACCCTCCCGAGAGTGATAAAAGTTCGCCTCCCCTTTTAGTGTGATTGCGGCATGTAGATAGTACAATTCTGTGTCAAGATGTGGCTGCATTGAGAGCCCTTTTCCTGGCCCTGTTCTGGCGTAGGCGTACCCCGACCTATTGCAATAGTAGACGTATGCTACCGGCTCAAGCCCGTCAAGTTGAGCTCCCACGACTTCCCGTATGCCGCGGTCTAGGTTCTCTACCAAGCCAGCTGCTGTGGGTACTAAGACGTGCTCGCCGCCTTGTCCGTGATATTCTTCAATCTTTTTTGGGGCGACTTTCATGACTCCTCGCTTTAGGAGGGTATTATAAAGCCGTGCATTAGCAAGAGGGAATAATCTATCAAGATCGCTCTCCTCAATTCCGCTGTGTAGCTCACTCACTGCTTGGGCGCATGCATCTTTCTTGACGAGAGTATGTATGTCAATTCCCTCTTCTTGCGCGTGGCGAGCGGCTTGAGCCACCAGCGTGGGGTTTAAGAGCGGCTCCTTTGGATATCCTGATCGTTGTTCTGGTAATCCCATCCCCTATTATACCTGTTTTTCGCGCTTTTTTGCTGTCACACGGCCCCCTTGCCATTGGCCACGGTACAAGGATCCTCCACCCGAAACTTCGTGGAATTGAATGTGCACGAATCTGGCCCCCATCTCCATTGTCACGGCCACTGGTCCCGCGTTGTAGAGCCCAAAAGTGAGCCCGCCGCGGTACCCAGGCGGCACGTTGCCTGTGCGGATCATGAGACCTGAGCGATACGTTGTGGAGCGCGGGGTAATTGAGGCCGTCAAATTATTGGGCATATTCACCGACTCCACGGTTTTAACAAGATAGAAATCCCCGGGTTTTATGGTAATTTTTGATTTTTGAGTCGTAGTTTTGATTTTTGCATTTTGATTTTTAAATTCGGCGATTAATGTAATCGCCGCCGTGTGTCTTTCGGTTACGCCCAGGAACGCTTTCCCCTTGATCTTATAGACCTCACCCAATCGCAGATCAAATCCAGCGCCCTCGGGATTAGTGAGCTCCCGCTCGCTCAAGTCGGTGACGAGTTTTTTTGTCTTCACAAGCTGCAATAGTTTCTTAGGTCCTAGTACCATAATTTTCACTATTAAGTATTGAGTATGAAGTATAAAGTATTAAATATGAGTGCGCAACAGTCCTTTTCTTCTTTATGCGTTATACCTGCCTGCCGGCAGGCAGGCCGCAGGTGTACAGGCACAAACAAAACCCAAATCGCCACCCCCACCCCAAACACACCCTAAGGGTGTGTTTACTACAGGCTGGTGATGAACTTTCTCGGCTCACCCGAATAACTAATTCTCTTTTGTTACAATTAGCCTATGCAACAGGTGATTGTGTATGATCCTACTGCTTCAGATGAGGCCAGTCGTGTGCGTGGCGTAGGTCGCTACCTGCAGCTCTTGCGCGAGAACTTCCCCGATTGGAAATTTATCAATTCATTGAAAATTGAAAATTTCAAATTGAAAATTTTAGTCAATCCCTTCATCAACTTTCTCCAGCCTCCGGTTATCACGCAACACATTGCTGAAAAACAAATTGCCATAATCCACGACCTCATCCCTCTCAAGTACCCATCGCACTTTCCCGCAGGGATGCGCGGGGCATTCAATGTGTTCCGCAATAAGCAAGCACTTAAATATTACGACACGATCGTCACCGACTCAGAGGCGAGCAAGCGCGACATTGTCCGCATGCTCCGAATCCCTTCAGACAGAGTGCCTGTAATCTATCCCACTTTGCCTAAAATCTTTCAGCAAGTTCACGGTTCACGGTCGACGGTTCACAGTAATTCCAGCGCTGCGAACAGTGAACTGAGAACAGTGAACTACTTCCTGTACGTTGGAGATGTCACATGGAACAAGAATCTTGTTAATTTGGCCCGCGCTATCAAGCAAGCCGACGTGACGTGCGTATTCGTCGGCAAGGCGTTTGGCAACGCTGGTGGTATACAAACATACATTCGGAACAGTACGCGAGGTCCTGGGGCATCCCCACGAAGCGCAGGTACTCCGAGCATCGGAGGGGAGAGGACCGAGGGGGAATCTGGGACGAAGAAGTGGCCGTTAAATCCATGGCTCAACGAGTTTAATCAATTTATCAATGAAGCAAAGGACGACTCACGCTTCATATTCCCCGGATTCGTGAAAGATGAAGAGCTCTTATCCCTCTACAAAGGTGCAATCGCCAATATTCTAGTGTCGCGCGACGAAGGCTTCGGCCTCTCGTATCTGGAGGCCGCCGCCTGCGGCACCCCCTCGATCCTTTCCGATATCCCGGTCTTCCATGAGATCGCCGGCGACACTGCTTTGTTCGTGAACGCAAACGACCCATACTCGCTTGTTGAGGCACTCAAACTCGCCTTAAAATCTAAGAAAAAACTCGTTTCTGGCTTGAAAGAACGGGCCAACAATTTCGATCAAGTGCGCTTTGTGAGCGAATGGCAGAAAGTATTAGGCGAGTCCAAATAATCGCATCGCATTGTCGTGGGTGCGGGTTGCAATTTCTTCAAAGCTTGTGCTACAAAGCTTGGCAATGTACTTTGCAATCACTGGCAAATTGGCCGGAGTATTCCACCCGCGCGATTCTCGGGGAAGAGACCTTTGGGGCTCAGGGATAAGAAAAGGTGAGTCAGTTTCCAACACCAAAAGATCATCTGGAATCTCTTTTACCCATGACTGCTTTTCGGGTGCATAGGTCACATCTCCATCGATTCCGATGAATACCTTGTTCTGACGGGCAAAGTCGAGAAATTCTCGCCGTGGCTCACAGCAATGGAATACCGTACGGCCTTCCAATTTTATATCCCATAACTCGATTAAAACCTCCAAAAACTCGACGTGAGCCAATCTGTTGTGTAAAATTAGACACTTATCATACTTTAGCGCCCACTTGATATGCTGTTTCATGACATCTTTTTGGAGTGAAATGAAGCCTTCTGTGATCTCATACTCGGTGTACTTAGTCTGCTTATAGTAATGTCTATCTAGGCCTATTTCTCCTACCGCTAAGACCTTATCGCTTTTTATTAACGACTCAATTTGTGCTAAGTCGGCATTCAAGTCGCTTTGTTTACTTTCAGTTTGATGCTTAAAAACATGATGTGGATGTATTCCAACCCCGGCGTAAACGTCTTCGTTATTTTGCGCAATCTCGATTGCCCGCCGCGAGCTCGTGACATCGGTCGAAGGCAGCATAAGATGCGTCACGCCGGCCTCACGGGCCAAAGCCACGACCTCGTCCACCTTGCCGTGGAATGCCTCAAACTGCAAATGCGCATGCGTATCAAACATGACACATATTGTAACATTGCTACACTGCGCAATTGTTACATTATCGCCTGCCGTGATAACCCTTGCCAGGACGCTCCACAACAATATAATTACACGAATATGATATACGCAGCTTGTGTTGCTGGACGAAAGCTAGGCAGACTTAGCGGTGAGAGTGTTAAGGAAGCCGGAAATGACCGCCAATACTGCGGCGAAGATCAGGGCCCACAGGAATCCATCGACCGAGAATCCTGGCACGATGGCGTCGACCAGAAGCACACACACCCCAATCACAACAAGAGTAAATAGCCCTAAGGTCATCACATTAATAGGCAGCGTCAACAGCAAAAGAAGAGGGCGAATAAACCCATTCACGACCCCAAGCACGATCGCAACCACAATTGAGGTGCCAAAGCCGTCTACGTGTACACCAGGCAGGATCTGAGCCGCTACAAACACCGCAACAGCCGAAATCAAGATGCTGACCAGAATACTCACACTTTGATGATATCTCCTCTCATTTCGTTTGTCAAGCCCAGCTAAAATGCTGTTCCAAGGCTCCGCATCAACCGAAGCGGTTAGTACGGGTTGTTGAGAAGGGCTGGACGCAGGATCATTTCTTTTTTGCGCCCAGTCTCTCAAGCTTGTCCAACACATTCTTCATGGGCGCGGTATCTGTCGACTTTTGGTGCACTCCATTGAAAAATACTTGGCCTAAGCCCGAGGAATAGGTCGGGTAGGCGTGGATAATCGAGGTTGCATGAGCCACGGGTATATCGTACTCCATAAGCGTGACTACTTCGTGTATGAGCTCTCCGGCGCGCTCCCCCACAATCTGTGCTCCTATTATTTGACCCTTGTCCCCGACCAAAATTTTGATAAAGCCTTGCGTCTTGCCGTCGGTGATGGCCCGCTCAATCTCTTCGTATAGCAAATAAAGCTTTTGGTATTTTTTGCTGTTTTTTATAAGCTCAGTCTCGGTCATCCCCACATGGGCCGCCTCAGGGTCAGTGAATGTGACCCATGGCACCTCCCGAGGATTAAAATCCTCCTGTTTTTTGAACATATTTTGTACTGCATGAGTGCCCTGGGCCGCTGCATAATGGGTAAATCCGTATGCTCCCCCTACATCTCCTGCCAGGTAGATATGAGACGTGCTCGTCTGCAATCGCCCGTTGCACCAGACGCCCTTTTCGTCCTCCTTGACTCCTGCTTTTTGAAGGTCCAAGCCGTCTATCACGCTTTTTCTTCCCGTCACCAGTAGCAGTCCTGCAGCCGCAATCGATTGCGATATCTGGCCCTTGGCATACATCACCTCTATCTCTTTTCCACTGGTTTTGACCTCTTTAATTGAGGCGTTGCACTGGACATCGACCCCTTCTTCCACCAGTTTCATCTGGATAAATTGCGCGATCTCCTCATCGTCACGAGGAAGGAGCCTGCCGCTTCGCTGCAAAAGAGTCACTTTCACCCCCAGCCTATTGAACGCCTGAGCAAGCTCCACCCCGTTGGGCCCACCCCCAACGACTATAAGGCTTGTTGGGACGGTATCAAGCTCGAAAATATTGTCCGTCGTCAGATATTTCACGCCTCGCAAACCCTCTATGTCTGGAATCACCGGCCGTGAGCCCGTGGCAATTAAAAAATGCTCGCCTTTGAGCACGTCCGCCCCTACTCGAATAGTTTTTGGGTCCACAAACGCTGCCTTACCGCTGTAGACCTCAACCCCAAGCGATTCAAACCGCCTTTTGTTGTCATGGATCTTGACGATTTTTCGCTCGGCCTCTTCTATTTTTTCTTTGGCCCGAAAGTAGGCTTCTTTGGCTTCCAGCTTGCCGTGCCTAAAGATTTTGTGGGCCTCATGGAGCAGGGTTTTGGACGGCACGCATCCGCTCCACAAGCTCCCGCCTCCGAGCTTCGCTTTTTCAATAAGCGCCACTTGCTTATTAAGGGTCGCGGAGTATTCGGCGGCCGCTAAGCCTGCCGAGCCACCTCCGATTATGATAAGATCGTATGTTTTCACGTATAATTTCATTGTATACTACACGTCTTTACCTATGAGCACGGAATTTCCAAGACCAAGAGAAGGGGCCACGAGGAGCCACCTCGAGCCTCTGTCGACCTTTGACATTAAAGGTGTGCAAAGCATTTTAGAAGAGTGGTCGTTTGAACACGGCCACCATACCCAGCTTCAAGAAGTCTTGGCCGATGTGCGCTCAAGCCTTGCGCGTCAATCCCCAAGTAGACATTTCGTGATCAAGCAGGAGGACCGTGTGCTTGGGGTAGTGGGGATGAGACCTGTGGGGAAGGAGCTACAACGATTTCATGCCACACCCGACAACGCACGAGAGATGATCAATCTATTTGTGACTAAAGATTACCGTGGTCACTTTATTGGAAAAAGACTTATGGAAAAGGTCAAGCGAGAGACAGAGCGAGAGCGGGGTCGGTGGCTCCTTGTCAAAAGCCCTCACATATATCGCCATACTGGATGGGGGTTTTTTGACCGATATTTTACCCACGCCGGCAGTATACGCCACGGCATAAGCCCTGCCTATGAGCGCGTGTGGCGCCTATTGCTCTAACAAAATTGCCACAATACTTTATACTAATTTCATGCACGTTCTTATTGTCTACGCTACCTACTCGGCCGGTACTCAAGTGGCGTCCGAAATTATTGAGCGTGAGCTTGCCCAAAAGGGCCATATGGTGACTCGCAAAAAGGCCGAGGAGGCGAAAGTTGAGGAATTTGATAGCTATGATCTCGTCGTGCTGGGCTCGCCCAGCTGGCTCCAGGACAAGCACGATGGGCAGCCGCACCAGCTTATGATTGAGTTCTTGGAGACCCTCAAGAGCCAGAATTTGGCTGGCCGCCGCTTCGCGGTGTTTGGCCTGGGCGACCGGGATTTTGCACGCTTTACCTATGCCGTGGATATCATCCAAGACACGATCAAAAAGCAGCAGGGGACTCTTGTGACGGAGCCCTTGCGCATTGATAGCTTCTGGTTTAAGGAAAAAGAAAATGAGGAGATGGTTACTTCGTGGGCAGCTAGTTTGTCCGAGACTCTCAAAACGTGAAATCCTCGCACCCTCAAGCCGGCATTATTGTGTTTGATAATCTTCCCTCCAATCGGGGTTTACCCCGTTAGATACCTTCATATCTAATGGGGTTGACTTTCCCTACAAATCTGCAATACTGAGATTGCCACTATATATGTCTCTTGCTGAGGCCCGCAATTTTTCTCGTGATGTTGCTCCCGACTCCCCAACAGCACACATAGATTGGAAAGGCTGGGGTATTCGATATGACAAAAAGGAGCACAAAAAGTGGGAAAGGAAGGCCGCGGAATTGGTCAAGAAGTCGACTCAACGACCAGACATATTTCAGACTTCTTTACAAGCAGATGATCCTGTAGGGCAAGCTCACATTGTCGAGCTTTTGACCTTTGCCGCACCTGAGGTGGCCACCGACTCTCTCGCCTCTCTTCTCTCATTTTATTTCAATGGAGGGCTGGCTTCTGCGCAAAATCAGGATAAAGTCCAAGCAAAAAAACATGAATTTGTGTCCGCATTAGGACACAGCACAATTGACTCTGCAGTCTACAAAGGTGCGCTCGACTCCTTTTTCAGGGAGATTGAGGGTAAGAAAACCTTTGTTGAGGAGGTAAGCCAGGATAAAGATTTCTTCATCAGACTTTTAGCACAAATGGGGCACGGGGCACGTTCTTGTATTCCTATTCGGGAGCTCATGCAGCAGCACCGCCCGGTGGCGAAGATAGTCCTAGATCACTTTAACAGCGATCTCATTATCGGCTCCAAGCCCTTGTAGACTACCTCAATTTTAAAGCACCGTCGGATATGCTCGCCTAAAAGTCTCGAAGTCTACTTCCTTTTTTCCTTCTATTTGGATTTTTTTGATCTGGAGCTTGTCGCCTACAAGATCCATATCAGTTATCTTAATTCTTAATTCCTTATTCGCTTGCCCTGAGCTTGCTGAACGGGTAATTCTGATTTTAGACCAAATTCCAGGCCACGGATATAAACCTCTGAAGAGGTTATAAATTGTTACATTGCTAAATTGCTTCATTGTTTTTGATTTTGATATTTTATTGGAAATTGGTAATTGGAAATTAGAAATTGGGACGAAGCCGTCTTCTTTTGACATTCGCTTTGTGAAGGTCGCTTTGTCATGATCTTGCTCTTGCCGTAACACGTCCCCTGTTGCAGTTAAGCGCTTAACTGCAATTTTAAACATACTGTACCCCAAATCTGTGAGTTTTTTTTCAAGATCTAGCCGCTTGTCCTTTTCTTCAATCGCAACTTTTTCCTGGGCGATGATCGGACCGTGATCCACCTCAGCGTCCATCTTGATCAAGGTCACGCCTGTCTCAGTGGCTCCTTCAATAAGCGGAGTAGCCATGGGAGAAGGGCCGCGGTACAGCGGCAATAGCGACGGGTGCACATTCCAGAAGCCGTAACGAGGCGCCTCAAGTAGTTTTTTAGGTAATATCTCGCCAAATGCATACACCAGTGCAAGGTCGACATTGTTAAATTGTTCAATTGTTACCCCGCCATCGGCGGGGTGGCCACCTTGCCTGCCGGCAGGCAGGTGTAGCAATGTAGCAATGGGCAAACGAAACTTTTCTGCTAGTACTTTTACAGGAGACTTACTTAATACATTATTGCGTCCTGCAGGTCGGTCCGGCTGTGTTACAACAAGCGTAACTTCAACGGGCGAATCCGGATCGGTCAGAAGTTTCTCCAAAAATCGTGCCGAAAAATCCGGTGTCCCAAAATAGGCCAATTTGAGCTTATTCACACTTTAGATTATAACAACAAAACATCTGCTATAATAGCTCCATGGAATTTGACAGACCACTTCGCGATAAATCTTACTATATCTCAAAATTCTATGTTGCAGGAGATAGAGTTTTTGTCACAGAACCTGGTGATATTAAAACTCAGCATACAGCCCTTATAGAGGAAGCCGAGGTTACCTTACGAGACAGCGGACAACTAGAAGCAATGAGTAATAAAGCCCAACAAGATGCTGGTTTCCTGAAGGTCACCAACAATGACGATGGGACAGGTTCAATAATACTTGATAGATATTCTTCTTCCCTTGATCTTCCGCGTGAAAGATTTGCAGAAGAAGCCCGGGCTCACAGTGTTACGGCATTTCAACGACTAAGCCCTGGCTATGAAGTCACAGGTGAACCTCCTTATAAAAAATAGCGAGCTTCTTCTCCCTACTACTTGCTACTTACTACGTGCTACTTTATACTAATCTCATGACCATTTTTATAGGCGCCGACCACCGGGGGTTTGAGCTCAAAAATAAGCTCATCGAGTATTTACAGGAGAAAGACATCCGTGTGGAAGACATGGGGCCTTATGAGCACGATCCGCAGGATGATTTCCCAGATTTTGCCTTCAAGGTGGCCGAGGCCGTGCGGCAGAACAAGGATTTTTTGGGTATTGTGATCTGCGGCTCCGGCGTTGGGGTGTGTGTGGCGGCCAATCGGCTGCCGGGAATAGTATGCGGAGTCGGCTTTGAGGCAGGTCAGGTCAAGCATATCCGCGAAAATGATCATGCGAATGTCCTCTCCATCCCCTCGGACTATATTGACTTTGAGCAGGCGCAGGAATTTGTAGATATTTTTCTTGCCACCACTCCAAAAACCGAGGAAAAATACCTTCGGCGCCTCAAAAAACTCAACGAAAAGGAGATTAAACCCTTACCAGACTTGGCTCCCCTTGAAGAATAATTATTGATCCTCTGGCGCCTTCATTGGTGGAACATCCTCGACCTGATTTTGCACAGCCCCATCGCGCATCATGGGGATCGGATAGGGGTAGGCGGGGGTCCGAGTGAGAACCGTCATCATCACAAATACAGTCATATAAAGCCCAAGCCACACGCCTGTAGCCACAAATAGTCCCACACCCCACCAAATACCACGCCGCGCACCCACTACGACAGCTGGCAAGATCACAAGAATTGCATACGCAAATACGGCCAACACCGCCACAAAAAGGAGAATGAGCGGGTACACAGGCGCGTCGTACGATGACGCAGAAATACTAGTCACAAGAGAGAAGAGCCCTATCGTAAACCCAACCGCAATCAAGGAAAGCACGAAGCTCCCCAGCGCCACGGCCACAATTGCGGCCGATGGTCCTCTTCCCGGAGCGCCTACCCTAGCGGAGCCAAATACCCTGCGAAGCACCATGAGCAAAATCACTACCACAGCCAGTATTCCTACTCCTCCAAGCGCTATTTCCCGCCCGTAGAGCTGCAAGACCGAGGTGGCAAAGGCACCCCGCACTGTGTAGGACTCGAGGGGCTGCAAATTCGAGGCAGTTTTGACGACCTGACCCTGCCCTATCTGAGAATAGTAGGTGGTGAGGATCGAATCGGTGCTTGCCTCAGAGGCCGCGCTTTTGAGAGCCACACCTGGATCGGCGAATCGATATTCTACCTCTCCCTTGACTCCTTTCAATACCTGATCTGAGTCCACAGACACCCCGACTTGCAAGGTGGTAATAGGAGCGTCCACCTTCAGCGTCTCAAATGTGTAATCATATCTGCCAAAAAGATCCCGCGATGCGTATCCACGGGCCCGGTAGTATATGAGAAGGCTGCCTGCCTTTTCCACCCCCACTGGGGTCGGCAGCGCCACCTCAATGGTGTTGTCCCCCTTCAGGGTGATTTCGGCTTTTTTGAAGCTTCCTTCCCCACCATATAGAAAATCATTGTAATCAGGATCTCGGTACTGCAAACAGTTGGGATCGCGCACGAATCCGTCTTGGTTTGGGGATTGCACCTCATCCAAATACACCGATCTGTACTGCACGCAAACAGGGTCTTTCAAGACTTGGTATACCACAAGATCCTCTGGGGCGACCCGCGGCACCCGAAGCGAAAAAGTCGTGACCGGAGCCTCAGACTGATTCGAGAAGATCGTGGTCAAGAGCACGTTGGCCTCGCCATTGCCGCGGAAGGTGACGGAATAATGATGAGCTTGGCCAAAAAGAGCACCTCCTGAGTCGGTGGGAAGGGGAGGCACGATCTGCAGCTTCTGGTCCTGGACTGGAGCTGCCTGGCCCACTGAGCCAGGGGCACTTTGCGTACTTTGGGCCAAAACACTGGAGACAACAAAAAACGATATGAGAATCGCACAAACACTAAGAATCACCCTATGCATACCTCTATTTCACCACAAAAGAGGTATTTTGTCAATCCGTTCGGCAAACTCAGGATTGATACTGTGTCAACAGTTACCGAGTGCGGCACTCCGTATAAGAGGCTACTATAACAATCTAAACGCCGACCTTGAAGTCCACGACATCGCCGTCTTTCATGATGTAATCCCGACCAGCAGAGATCACTTTGCCCACTTCGCGGGCTTTTGCCCATCCGCCGGCGGCCACGAATTCTTCGAATGGAATTACGTCGGCTTTGATGAAGTGCTTTACGAAATCATTGTGAATCGCTCCTGCTGCGTGCTGTGCGTCGAGGCCTGCGGGAATCGTCCATGCACGAGCTTCTTTCTCCCCGGCTGTCAAAAACGATATTAAGCCAAGTGCCGAATATGCTTTTTTTATGAGCTCGTCTACGGTCTCGTCCACAAGAGGGTTAAAAAGCAGATTTGGCGTAAATTCTTTCACTTTCTGCTGAGTTTCCTGATCCCGTTCAAGCTGGTCAAGCGAGCAGTTGAAGCAGTAGATCACCGGCTTTGCGGTCAAGAGATTGAGTGGACGGATTGCTTCCTGTTGCTCACTGTTTAAACCCTGTGCGCGCACTGCCACTCCCTTGTTTAATGTCTCTTTTACCCTAAAAACAACCTGCCAGGTTTGTTTTTCTTCCTTGGAAGCGGCACCTTTTGGTTCTTTTTGTTTTTCAAGAGTAGCCAAATCAGCTAACATGAGTTCTTCCTCAATAATTGTGATGTCATCGTCCGGGCTCGTCTGAGGCGAATTTCGAATAATATCTGTATCTTCAAAAAGCCGCACCACATGGGCGATTACCGCAACCTCTCGAATAGCAGCCAAGAATTTGTTGCCCAATCCCTCACCTTTTGAAGCACCTTTTACAAGCCCGGCAATGTCCACAAATTCGACTGCCGCAGGCACAATCTTCTCTGTCCCCACAATCTTGGCTAGCTCCGCGAGCCGCGGATCGGGCACCTCGACGACTCCTACATTCGGTTCAATTGTCGCAAAAGGATAGTTGGCAGCATACGCCACCTGCTTCTTAAGAAGCGCATTAAACAAAGTGGACTTGCCCACATTTGGCATCCCCACAATCCCCACAGATAGGTTCATACCAATTTTTTAACTTGATAAAAATTACTCAGCATGTTAAAATATTAACATCATCAGGGAGAATACGAACCTATGACTACGTGTCATAGCGCAACGCCTCCCGTTTTTTTATGGTTTTTGCTCCAATTTCTGCTTTTCAAAGATAAGAAATGTCTTATACTTTTGATACGCTTTTAGAAGGGAGGATTCTGATTTCTGGTTTGGAATTATGATTCTCAGCAACTTTTTCTTCTTTATTAGATACTCATGAAGACAATAAAAGTCCCCGTCTCCTGAAACAATTACAGCTTTATCATAGTTGTCATATTGAATTTTTGCTGCGTGCAGCACTAGTTCGGCATCGACATTTCCTTTTGCTTTTCCCTCTCTATCTTTTGTAGTAGGCTTAAATACTAATTCATAGCCGCACGCAGTCAAATACTTATATAGTCCTTCATTTTGTTTGATGTACCCAATAAATAAAAAGGCTTTTTGGACACGGAATTTGTCAGATAAGTATTTTCTGAATTTCTTAAAGTCCAACTTCCATCCCTTGTAATTACTTTTTGGAATATCTTTGCTCGTGCCTAAATTTAGGTTCTGGCTATCTATAAAAGCGTAGGTCTTCATAAGAAAGTATTATATCACTTTTTAGCCACAAATCAGCCTCGTTTTGAGAGTAGCATTCAAAGTATTCAAAACGCTGACTCTTGGGCCACCTGCGGGCGAAGGACCTGAAAAGAAAGCCCGAAGCAGAGGAGAATCACCGCAGCCCCAGCCAGAAATGGATAGGCAATAGCGATTGTCGCCACTACCCCACCAATAATTGGCCCCACAATCTGCCCGATGCTCATATATGAGGCGTTTATCCCCATGATCGACCCTTGGCTCTTAGCATCAGTCTCTTGAGAGAGGATAGTATTGGTCAGCGGCTGCACCAATGCGTTGGCGACAGCAAAAAGCGCGAGTGAGATCGTGAACAAAAAAAGCGAGTGTGACATAAAGGCCAATAGAAGCGAGAAGCTTGCGATAAGAAATGCCCCGGAGAAGGCCCGTTTAATACCCAGCCAGGAAGATATGCGCTGCACGAACAGTGATTGCATCACAAGCCCGATGACGCCAAACAGCGTGAAGAGCATTGAGATTTGGACAGGAGAGAGCTTCAACACTTTCACAGAATAGGGCTGAAAAGCGTAGATAAAAAGCGAGAGCGCTAAGAAATAAAATAAGGTAATAAGGAGTGTCGCGCCTACGTTAGGATCAAACAATATGCGGTAAAGCCTACCAAAATCAAAGATCTTTCCTTGCCTGACCTGCCCCATATGCCGATTGGTCTCAGGCAAAAATAGGGCGGTAATAATCACGGCAAATATAGATACGACGCCGGCTATTATGAATGGCAGAGCAGCCGAAATGCCCACAGTTATAGCCGAGACGGCCGGCCCAAAGATAAACCCAAATCCAAAAGCCGCTCCCATAATGCCAAATCCCCTCGCCCGCTCTTTTTCGCTGGTCGTGTCGGAAATGACAGCCTGTGCGACAGGCAAATTGCCCGCAGTTGCGCCGTCTAGAGCCCGGGCGATAAACAGAAACACCGCGTTTGGGGCAAAAGCCATCATGAAAAAAGAAAGCGCAGTACCGGCGAGTGAGGCCACAAGCAGTGGACGGCGGCCGTACTTGTCAGACATTCGTCCTATAAACGGCGTTGAAATAAATTGAAACAGAGAGAATATGCCAAAAAGTAAGCCATTTTGAAAGTCCGAGAGCCCATATTTGAGCGAATAGGAATACAGTACGGGAATCACGATGCCGTATCCTAAGGCGTTGACGACCGCAACGAGCGCGATAATAAGCAGATTCCGGTTGTTTTTGAAGATCTTCATACGCAAAGAGGGGAAAAAATCAAGCTATATTATACTGTTTTTGGGCCCTTTTGGAGTTCATATGGCACCGATGTCGTGTCTCCCTCTTGAAAATTCCCTCGGTTTTGATATACTATAGGAATGGCAGAGCGACCGCGCCAGAGCGTCCCAAAAGACATAAGGGCTCGGGGAGAGCACAAAGCACAAATTGCTCCCGGTACCCCACAGGTAGTCGTGGATTTCTTTACCGATGGACACAAGTTTCGTGCCCTCAACTATACATCTAATGCGGAGTGGGATGCAATTAAGACTTATTACAATTCCCCCCTATTATTGAAAGGCATCTCGGGTTCTGTGACACGAGATATTTTTTTGGGAAGGTTGAGAGGTGGAATGCAGGTTGTCAGAAAACATTTCCCAGAGACTATTAGCGCAAAATATCCTGATACTGACGAGTGGTATTTGAAGCCATTTGATATTGGCATCGAGCACTACAAAGAAGCTGGATCGCTGTTGAAGAAGATCGAAGCAATAGGGATAGAAACGGCAAAGGAAACTGAAAAATGGAGCTTAGTTATTGCTAGGGATGTGCCTACTCACATAGATCGGGCCCTTCGCGATTCTCAAAAACAAGGGGGCTTTGTGCAACTTAGTGGAATCGACCAACGCGTGCTCAATCGTTATTACAAAATACGAAGGATCGGACATAATAAATATGAACCGGGTTTCTCTATAGAGGTCGACATAGATGATCCCAAACAAAGGACATTGTTTAAAAATCTTCTTCGAGGAGCTCTATTTGCATTGTACACAAGCCTTAACTCACAGCCAAATGTCGACGATCCTTGGGATCCAGCCAACGAGACCGCGCATTTAAAAAGAGTTGATACAAATCCTATCAGCCAAGGCATGCATAGAAAATGGAAAGATTCAGAGTATCAATCTGCCCACACAAACCCAAAATCAGATCAGCATAAAGAAAGAATCCGTCAGGGAGTGCTGGAGGCATATTCAAACGACCCCACTATAATCACTCGTATCTTTGAAACTACCAAAGATAACTATACACCCGAAGAGTTGTCAAAAAAAGCCTCACTAGCGCGTCTAGATTTTCTTGATCGGCATCCTGAAGCGAAACAAGAATCATTAAAATACTTAGAGAAAGCCAGAGCGGCCAGAAAGACAGCTAAAAAAGCAGCACAGGAGGCAGCTGCACAAGAATCGGCTCAAGACGAGAGCTGATACTTGCCTTCGCTATTTTTGGCGACCACACCGCGCACTTCAAGCATAGAGAGCGTCTGCAGCACTTCATGGATCGAGTGTTTTGCGGCTTTGGCCAGATCGTCTGCACTATATGGCTCGGCGGTAAGAAGCCCGTAGAGCGCTTCCTCCTGGGCGCTCAAGTCAACGAGTGACGCGCGCACTTTCTCGTGGCCCACTTCCTGATATTCTTCGAGAATGTCTTCGACGCAGGTCACGAGCTTGGCGCCCTGCTTCAACAGCATATTGGGCGCTTCCGAGAGGTGGGAAGTGATCGGCGAGGGTGGTGCGAACACATCCTTGCCTTGCGCCGCGGCGTAGCGCGCGGTAATAAGCGTACCTGACTGGGCCGATCCCTCCACGACCAGCACACCTTTGGAAAGCCCCGAGATGAGGCGATTGCGGGCCACGAACAGGCCCGGAAGCACGGTCTGACCGGGCGGGAATTCGCTCACCACAAGACCGCCCTCGGCCAAGATTTGCTCGTAGAGCCCTCTGTTGTCGCTTGGATACGCAATATCCACTCCACACCCCAAAAAAGCGATAGTGCGGGCGCCGGCCGAAAGTGCGCCCCGGTGTGCAATCGCGTCCACACCCAAGGCCAAGCCCGACACGATGATAAAGCCCGCGGCCGCTAGCTCATACGCAAATTTCTGCGCCACTGTGGCTCCGTAAGAAGTGGGCCCTCGGGTGCCCACGATTGCAAAAAAGGCTTCTTTGTCAAAGTCATACAATTCGAGGGCGCCCTTCACGTAGAGGCAAATCGGCGGATCTGCGATTGCGGCAAGCGGAGCCGGGAACAAGGGATCAGAGCGCGGGACGACTGTAATTCCCTTTTTGTGATAGCTGTCCAGCTGCGCCTCCGGCTCGAAATCGCTTCGAAGAGCGAGGAGCTTCTGGGCTGTTTTGGGGCCTAAGAGTTGTGTGAGCGCGCCTCTCTCTGCGTGATACGCAGCCTCCACCGATCCATATTTGGCAAGTAGGGCATCGAACCTGACCGGGCCGATTCCCAAGATCTGTGAAAACGCCAAATAATAGTGAAGTTCTTCTAGCCGTTGTGACATACGCTTCGTTTAGATTGTAATGATGGGACATATTATATAGGAAAATTAAAAATAAAAACGAAAAATGAAAAACGACAGTGCAAAATGCAAAATTCCTTATTCCTTTTTTAATTTTTTATATGTAGTTTTTATGTTTTATTTTTTATTTTTTATATAGTTTTATAGTACGTATGTACTGTTGCCGCGCCCCACGTGAAGGAATAGTCCTTCGAGTGCTGGAGACTAAAGTAAGGCGAGTCGAGGTGCCGGCTCACTGATATAAATCGGGCTCCTTTTTTGAGCTTTTCAAGGCGCCGGGCCAATTCCAGCATGATCCCCTCATGGAAGCAGGTGGCGTGCGCAAACACAATGTCCGCATCCTCATAGGGCGTCTCAAGAAAGTCTCCGTGGACAAACTCGACTTGCGGCGCAGGGGCTTGACCCGATCGGCGGCGCTGATATTCCCGCAACACTTCTGACGCAGCCTGGTGCAACGGGCCGATGTACTCGATTCCTTTTGCACTGGCGAAATCAAAGTACATATCTGCCAAAATTACGGCCTTGCCGGTGCCCGAACCTAAATCGTAGAACACCTCACCGGCTTTGGGGGAGGCCTGGCTGAGCATTCTCACAAATGATTCGGGCACTATCTCTCCATAGGTATAGCTGGTGTCGTGATAGCTCATGTCCCCTCGCCCCGAAAGCGACAAATTATAGCCTCCAATCCCATCGTACAGATCCTCAAAAAGCCTTAGCCTATGGTCGCGAATCATGGTATTATTGTAGCATGCTCGTGACACCCTCAATTCTGGTCGAGGAAATAGGCGAATTTTGGCGCCAAATAGATCGCCTGAAAGCCTACTATACTCACTTTCAAGTAGATATCGTAGATGGGCGCTTCGCCCAGCCGCGCACAATTCAGATCGAAGAGATTGTCACAACAGCTGTTATGAATGTGCGTTTCGTCTCTAATAAATTTGTGTTTGATATACACCTTATGGTACAAGACTATGAGGTGGAGCTGGAGAAAATGGAAGGAATTAGGCATCATGTGGTGATAGATACTGTATTTATCCATTATAGTGTGCTTTCAAATTACTCTTATCTTGCTACCAAATACCCTGTTTACAAGATAGGAATAGCACTCAACCCACAAGACTCTGTGTCGGAGCTGGCCAAAAAATTTGATCTATCCAAGGTCCCGGCAGTGCAAATAATGACGGTATCACCTGGGGCGCAGGGTCAGGAGTTTCTGCCTGATGCGCTGCAAAAGATTGAACAACTCAGAAGTGCACACTATAGGGGATTGATCTATCTTGATGGTGGAATAAATGAGAAAACACTGCCAATTATTTTGAGTAAAAAATTTGTACCCGATGCCATCGGCCCCGGGAGCTTCTTCTCCCGCGCGGGCGACATCGAGGAACGCGCGCACCTCCTTAACGAGCTTCTTTCCAATCAAACCTCAAAGATTTAATTTTTATTGTCTTGAGGCTCCGTTCTAACCTGGCAGGTTCGTACGGGCTGTTGCGAAGGGCTAAATACGGTTCTTAGGGCAAGAAGAGACCTAATAGCTTCGGGTTGAGGACAAGAGCACCAAGATCAGACCAGCCCAAGGCTCCGTCAGCACTAAAGTCCAAAGGCACCATGGAGGCAAACTGCACTTTGTTGTCCCCCTTCTTGAGGGATACAAAAAGCTGGCGGGGAAGATAATTGCGGCTCAATACGACAACCCGGAAGCGCTTATCCAGATACACATTGGGTACTTTTTCGATAGTGGCGCGTCCACCCCGCGTGCGAAGGCCAGATTTTTTGAAGACAAGAGTGCCCGCGTCGTCAAAGATCTGGATTTCATAGGTGCGCCCCGGGTCTTCGCGAAGGCGGGGGAACAGGCTCACCCCAAACGTCAAAGAGGGGGGAGCCACCACCTCATATTTCCACGCAGCGCTTTCTAGTATTTTTTTGCCGTTTTTCGTGAGCACCACGGTACTTTTGTTGGCCCCTTCCCGCTCAGATGTCTTAAAAAAGAGGGGAATCTCGACCTCTTCTTGAGGCTTCACATCGGTCAAACTACCAAAGAAATATTCCTTCTCCCCGTTGGTAAACTTGAGCTCGTAGCCATCCTGCTTGTCCCAGATGGCCTGGCCACTGTTTTTGAGCTTCACCCGGAAGTTGTAGGTCGAGGAGAGTACGATCCTGGCGGGGAGCTTTGGCACCAGTCTCCCCCGCTGGATTTGGTCGGGCTCCCCTACCGTCTTTTTGAGAGATTTTACGCTATAAAAATGATCGTAGTATAGCTCATCTTGCTCATTTTGAGGCGAAAACTCAGAGCCGGCGCCGGTAAGCTTTTTCCAAGAAAACTGCAAAAATGGCTCACCTTGATAGCTTAAGATAAAGGGCGTCACAGCGCGCACTCTGCTGTCTGGAAGCCATACATTTTCATAGGCCACCTTGAAGAACTCCCCTATCGTGAGATGGGAGAACGCGGAGGAGGTCCAGCCGGTCTCAGTGATAAATACGGGCAAATTTTTGCTCACTCCAAGGCTCCTGAGGTAGTCGAGCTCCCATTCATAGCTTCTCACCGATCCCCGACCCACTCCATACGGGCTCCCGGCAAAGCCCGGATTGGGATAGGAGTGAGAAGACAACCCCGAGATGAGATCTTCTGTGAAAAGCTCTGGCTTGGCAGAGTATATCTGGCTCAAAAAAGTAGCCTCATCAATAAAATTGGGCGGGCTTTGAGGGGCTGACGCGTCAAGCCCGGCGAGCATCACAAAATAATCCTTGTTGCTGGCTTTCAGAGCTCGGGCAAATTCATACGCCACTTGCGCGTAGTCGGTCGGGTCTGCGACTCCTCCCCACTCCGCGCCATGATTGACCTCGTTGAATAGAATCACATATCGGTCGCGCACCACCCAATTGAGCGCGCTGAGGAAGTTGACCCAGTCGCGATGATCCTCCTTAGATGGCTTCTTCCAGCTGGCTCCCTCCGGATGTGTCGCAATCCGAATTATTGGGATGAGGCGCAGGCTTCGTAGCTCGTCCATGATCCGCTGCCATTTTTCTGGATCCCGGTCGTTGTCTTGGATCACCAAAGTCACATACCCCCACTTCCCTCCTTCAGAATTGACAAGCTCAGAGGCGCCCTCAAGATCGGCCTCCTCCGGCTGGGCCAGATGGATACCGTACTTATTGTTGGGAAGGGATGGATCGATTGCTATAGCAGGCCTTACAAAAAATATCGTAATGAGTAGCAATCCAACGACTGTAATTTTCAATTTATAATTTGAAATTTTCATTGAATTTTCAATGTTTAAAAATTAAAACAATGCAAATTTAGATTTTATTGAAAATTGAGAAGTGAAAAATGAAAATTATTGAGCCCTTTGCGTCTTCACGCCTGCTTTTTTGAGGGTGTCGACTCCAAGTGTGCTTTTGTGAGGATCAGTGTAGACAACGCGTACAATTCCGGCATTGATGATCGATTTGGCGCACTGAAGGCAAGGCGCTGTGGTCGCGTATAGGCTGGCGCCTGCGGACGGCGCACCGTGAAAGGCAGATTGCAAAATGGCGTTCTCCTCGGCGTGCACGCAGATGCATAAATCCTTACGCTCATGTTCAGAAAGCCTATTTTCGTGCCGATTGAGGCAGCGGGAGCAGCCACCCTCGAGACAGTTTTTCACTCCCTTTGGCGTGCCATTATAGCCTGTGGTAATAATCCGGCGGTCTTTCACCAGAAGCGCACCGTGCGTGGCCCGGAGGCAGTTGGCCCGGTCCCGCACCGTCGCGGCGAGCTTCAAGAAATACTCATCCCAGGAGGGCCGTGATTGTGCCTTTGGCATAGCTCTAATTGTACCATTTTTCGCCATGCAGGCTACCGCACATATGAAAGACACGCATGAGAAGGATGTGACTCGTGAAGAGGTCTTGGAGCAAGCCGGGCCCCCTGAAGCCTAAATAATCGAAGTTACAAGCGGCCCTGAAACATATCGGTCTTGTAGTCGGGTAGGTGCACTTGCTTTACCTTAAATCCGGTCAAATTCAATTTTTCTTCTCCCGCGACTTCAAATGCCATTGGCAAGTCTTCGCCTTTAATAATTACGCCGTGAACCAGTCTGACGAGCTCTCCTCTTCGAAAAACTTTAGTACTATGATAGTCGTTCTCGTCCGTGTCCTCGATAATCTCTGCGATTCCTTCTGTTGGGTCTGTAAGCACCATCGTGATTCTCCGTTTTTCTCGAGATGCTACTTTACTCCATTCTTTGTGGGGTACGTTCATTAAAAAGGAAGCGAATCTAGTCCCTGCTGGCAACATAGGAAGTAAAATTTCACCTTCAGCACGAGATTTTTTTGAGAGTTCCGCAATCTGCGCGGCTCGCGCGGCCTCTTCTTTCTTCGCCCTCCTTCTTTCAAGAAATTCCGCCATATAGGCTATTATAATGGCTTAAAATAGAAAATCAAGAGGAGAAGTCGGCAAGCTCAGCTTGCCTTCGACCACGCTAAGCTTGGCCCTCCGCATCTTCCCGCTCGCCTTTTCAGTTCTATTCGAACACGGCTCACGGAGCGATTGCTGGAGGACATAAGAATCTGTAAAACGCGTTAACTCGTGAACTCGTTAACCTGTTAACAGTTTCTAATGTCGGGGTGCGGGGAATCGAACCCCGGCCTCACGACCCCCAGCCGCGAATTCTACCGTTAAACTACACCCCGAATAAAAAATCCCAATGACAAAATCCAAAGATACAAATCAATGACTAAAGTTTCAAAAGTCAATTATTTTAGTCATTTAGATTTTGGATTTGAATTGACATTTGAGCTTTGAAATTTGGATTTATCTATCCTATTCTACCAAACCTTGTCGCGATTAGCTATAATGATACTCACTTCATCCACTAATAAATACAAATTCCATGGTCAAAATCGCATTTATAGAAAAAGCCCGGCGCGGCGACATCGATTTTCGGCGCCGTCAAGGGTCTAATTTACGCCTCTTTTTATTTCTCTACTGGGCCGCGACTGCGCTCTTTTTCGTGGTACTTGTGGCCCGCCTCTTCCACCTCAGTGTGGTCCGAGGCGACTACTACCGGCGCCTCTCTGAGGAGAATAGAATTCGGCAGATACCGATAGAGCCCCGCCGGGGCACCATTGTGGACCGTTACGACCGGATAATCGCGCAAAATCAAGAGGTCAATGTGCATGGGCTGGGCACTTCGCTACGCTCTAAGCGTACCTACGACGATAGCCGGGCAGGCGCCCAGCTTGTGGGCTACCGGCAGCTGGCTTCGCGTACAGATATCGCCCAAGACGCCTGCTTTTCAAAGATTAAAATGGGCGCACGCGTGGGGGCCAGCGGCGTGGAGAAGATCTACGAGTGCAAGCTTCGGGGCACGTATGGCCGCAAGCTGGTGGAGGTCGACGCCGCGGGGAGCTATCAGAAGACCTTAAGTGTAATACCGGCCACCCCAGGGGAGACAGTGCGGCTCACCGTCGACTGGGAGCTCCAAAAAGCAGCTTACAAAGCCATAGAAGGCAAAACGGCAGCGATCGTGGCCATTGACCCGGGATCCGGTGAGGTCTTGGCAATTGCCTCTTCCCCAAGCTTCGACCTTGAGGACTTCGAGAACCAGAATCAGGACAAAATTAATGAATATTTCAAAGATCCGGCCAAGCCCTTGTTTGATCGCGCTTTGGAAGGGGTATATCCGCCCGGCTCGGTATTTAAGCTGGTGGTGGCCACAGGTGCCTTGGAGGAAAAAGCGGTCAAGGCGGACACCCTTTTTGAAGACACCGGCACAATTCAAGCTGGGGCGGTGACATTTGGCAATTGGTACTTTTTAGAGCACGGCAAGAAGGAAGGCAAGGTCGACATGGTCAAGGGCCTCAGGCGCTCCAACGACATCTATTTCTATCACACTGGAGCCAAGCTTGGGGTCGACGGAATCCGCCGCTGGGGCGAGCGCTTCGGGTATGGCCGGCAGATTGATATCGCTCTCCCTTCCTCTGAAGGCACGATCCCCTCCCCTTTTTGGAAGGAAGAGGTGATTGGCGATCAGTGGTATTTGGGCGACACGTATAATCTGGCGATTGGCCAGGGGTACCTAGAAGTGACCCCATTTCATGTGGCCCAGTCCACGATGCCGTTTGCCGCAGGTGGGCGCCTGTGCCGGCCTGTGCTGGACCGCGATCAGAGGCCAAAGTGCAAGCTCTTGGGCATGAGCGAAGATACGCTCAAGCTGGTGCGGGAAGGGATGCGCCAGGCGTGCGCGCCAGGAGGCACGGGGTGGCCATTATTCGAGTTCTCAGTTGTCAGTTCTCAGTTGTCAGTAGATCTGCAAAAAAAACTCACCGAAGCTAAATCTGCCTCCGAAGAGGCAAGACTGATAGCTGATCACCGACTACAGACTACTAAAATCCCCGTGGCCTGCAAGACCGGCACCGCAGAATCCCACCGTGCTTCCAAGATCCCTCACGCATGGATCACAGCATTTGCTCCATATGATAAGCCGGAGATCGTGGTCACTGTCATGGTCGAAGAGGGGGGCCAAGGCTCAGATGTGGCGGGCCCCATAGCAAGAGATGTATTGAAGGCTTATTTTCAGAAAGCGCAGTAATATATGTATATTATAATAGGGCTGTGAAAAAGCCCACCCCCAGCAAAAAAAGCGATGTCGAGGAGCTGGCCTTGCATATCTTTATAGGCGCGATGGTGGTGGAAGAGGACTTCCAGAAGGAGATGGACACGACCGGCGTGCCGCTTCCTGAGACCGATATACTCCTTGCGATTGAGATCATGTGGTTCTTGGGAGTGGTGGCGTGGGCTACGGCCGTGAAGCAAACTGATGAAGGTATGGCGGGCAGACTCATGGAGCGTGTTATGGCCCTTGTCGTTAGCAAAGCGAGTGAAGATATCTTTAAGAATCCTACGCCCGCGGTGCGGGAAGAGTTCCTCAAAGGTTGGGGTAAGCAGCTCTCACAAGGCCCCATCTCATTTGACGAGATGGGCAAGTTCATCGCTCGCACTTGCCGCAGCACCAGCTCTGAATTTCACGGCTTCGCAGCGGGCCAAATGGCAAGCATTGTGGCCTCGATACCTTTCGAGACCTTGGTGACTGCAGCCCTCAAGGAGCTCGGCAGACCCAACTGAACACCAGCACCCTTGCACCCAAATGAGCTTTTTATGAGGCGGGTTAGTTGCTATAATAGGTAGTCACAGGCGCCTGGATAGCTTCCCGACGCCCGAGGGCTCGGGATCCCGACTTCATAGAACGTCGGGACAGTCGGTCAAGCCTGGATAGCTCAGTTGGTAGAGCACTCCCTTGGTAAGGGAAA
>CAYLLP010000012.1:0-32887 GCA_964384955.1 uncultured Gammaproteobacteria bacterium | reverse complement strand
CCAGTGGTACATTTGTTGTCGAAGCTACCAACCCTAATTATCCAGTTGAAAAAGCTCAAGTCGAGGTTTCACAAGATGGCACGACGTGGTATGTAGCTGGTACTGTAAGCGAGGACGGAAGTGTTCCATTGCCAAGCCAAGTGAGTTGCGGCAAGTTTGTGCGGATTACAGATATAAGTAATCCTAATGACTTTGCTGAAAGCACCGCAGATGCATATGATGTGGACGGTGTAAGAGCGCAAGGATTTTCGTGTTCGACAACAGGTAGGATGACCGGTGGCGGAAGTGTATTTACCGCCGATGGAGCACGAGTTACTCATGGCTTCCAATTACGCTGCAACACAGCCAATGATCCGCAGAGTCTGGAGATCAATTGGGGTAAGGGTAATAAATTCCATTTAGATGCTCTTACTTCTGCATTCTGTAGCGATGATCCAGCTATTGATCAACAAAACCCAAATGCTACCTTTGATACATATAAAGGGCAAGGAATGGGTAAATTCAATGGGATCCCAGGATATACTGCAGAATGGACATTTGTGGATGCAGGTGAGCCGGGTAACAATGATATGGCGACGATTGTCATAAAAGATGCGACAAGCGCCACCGTCTTAACTGTCTCAGGCACGATAGACAGAGGTAATCACCAGGCACACAACTGAATTGTCTAATAAACAACCAAAAAAACACGGGTGACGACCCGTGTATTTTGGTGGGTAAGTGAGGGCATTTTCTTGATGTTTGCTTACTATTTCTTGATCATATTTCGATCATGTCTCTTTATAATGATACTAGCTATCAATTTTCTTATAAGTTGTACTAGGAGGAGGTGAATAGTATGGGATATTTGCTAGCGTGGCTTTTGGGAGTGCCCTTGAGCCTAATTATTCTCTTTTGGATTCTGACGCAGCTTTTCTAAGAACTATTTTTTGAGGTGCTTGAAGTACTCGACCTGACGGAGGCGCCGCTCGGCCTCTTCACGGGTCTGGTATGGCCCGCCCAAATTACGGCGGGACTTTTCACTCAAGACAAAATATCCTGCCTTTCTTTTGACGATCATATCAATAGTATAGTGTGGGCAAGAGCCCACTTTGACTCAAAATTGCCCTTGACATTCTGTACAGAATAACGTACAATAAATGTATGACAACTACTCTATCTATCACCAAAGCCCGCGCGGAACTTCCTGATTTAGTTGATAATGCTAAAAAGAAGCTTGCTGAATATATAATCACGGTAAATGGGTCTCCGGCTGCAGTTTTGATGTCAATTGCAGAATATGAGTCCTGGAAAGAAACCAACGAGATTCTCGCTGACCCCGGGCTTATGCAAGCCATCAAAGAAGGCGAAGAGGACATCAAAAGGGGCGATTTTGTCACACTTGAGGAATTGAAGAAAGAGCTCAAGCTGTGATGTACGAACTGCGCGTGTACAAAAAAGCACAGAGGGGAATAAAAAAGATCTCAAGGCTCTATCAAAGAGCACTACTTGAAGCGCTTGCTGAAATACAAGAAAATCCATTATCGGGCAAACCTCTCACACGCGAGCTTACCGGCAGATACTCTTACAAAGTCGGAGACTACAGAGTGGTGTACAAAATAAACAAAAAGGACCAGATTATTCAGGTCATAACCGCAGGTCACCGCTCAACAGTATATAGATAACTTTTTCATGCGGCATATAAGAGATTACTTTAAAAAATATGATCCGAAGCTTTTTGCATATATTGAAAAAATAGAGCTTGGGGCTTTTTCTCCGCCCCGGGATTTATTTGCTAAGCTGTGTGACTCGATCATTTCCCAGCAGCTTTCAGGCCGTGCCGCGGACACGATCTATGCAAGGCTTGAGAAGCTTTTCCCCAAAGGCAAGATCACTGCTCAGGGGATACTCAAGTTGTCGGAGTCCAAGATTCGCTCCTGTGGCACATCTGGGGCCAAGACCCGCAGCCTCAAGGACCTGGCACTAAAAGTGGCAGATGGCACAATTGATTTGGATACCCTAGGGGGCCTGACGGACGAGGAAGTGATCGTGGAGCTTACCAAAGTGAAAGGAATCGGCCCCTGGACTGCTGAGATGTTCTTGATGTTCGCGCTGGGGCGCGAAGATGTGTTCTCTCACGGCGATCTGGGACTTCGCAAAGCGATCCAAAAGATCTATGGATTCAAGAATATGCCTACCCGCTCGCAGATTGAAAGAATTGTCAAAAAATGGTCGCCTTATCGCACGTATGCAAGCCGTGTGCTTTGGAAGAGCCTGGAGATAAAGTGACTGGTACCCAACTACGATTTTTTAAGTTCTCCCTTGAGACGCGCATTCTCAAGCTCAAGAGAGGTTATTTTTTGCGTCAATTCTTTATTTGTTTTTTGCGCGTCACGGATCGTGTGCTCTTTGCCACGAAGCTTCAATGCCGCCATGATTGAGTCAGATAGACTAATAATCCATGCCAAAAGAAGTCCCAGCAATAGGGCAACACCAATTATGGCGTAAAGAGGTGTGTCCGTAATGGGGTAGCCAGCAAGTGTGACCTGAGTGTGAACCGCATTTTGGGTGGCGAAATAACCAAACAAAAGCCCGACTACGACAAGAAGGATAAGACTAAACATACCTGCAGTATATGAGAACGCCTATCAGATTGCAAGAGTATGAAGCAAAAATGGCTGCCCAGCTTGGATTCGAACCAAGATAAACGGATCCAAAGTCCGTTGTCCTACCATTAGACGACCGGGCAATACCCTTATTTTATCATAATCTGAGGCTATTCAAAAAGGTGAGGCATGAAAAAACACCCACGACAAAATGGGTGTTTTTCCTGCGAGCCTTCGCGCCGTCCCCCAATAAAGTAACTTCAGTGTACCCCCGCCTCTTAAGAAGAAGAAAAGAAAACTGTAAGAAAACAGTAATAAAATCCTACGCTTTTTGAGTTCTACCCTACCCGATTTGAGCATTTCGAGTCAATACGCTATAATATCGACACGATGCCAGACGAGACCGCGACCATCCCCACCACACCTTCTCACAGTAATCTGCACGCCTTTTGCGTGCGGCCAAATGTCAAGTTTGAGGCACAGACGCAGGATGAAGAGGTGCTCTTGGTGCTTCGGGCTCACCCCATCACTCAGCTTCCCTGGATTATCAATGGAGTGCTTCTTCTTCTGATCCTCTTGGCTATCAATATTTTCTTCCTACCCTTCGTAAGCCTAGGCGCAAATCAGACATTTTTTGCAAATTTCCTAGGTGTGTTGTTTGTGGCTAGCTACATCTGGTTCAACTTCCTCAATTGGTTCTTCAATGTTGGGGTAATCACCAATGAGCGGATTGTGGATCTTGACTTCCACTATATAATCTATAAAGAGCTTACCGCCACAGGCTTAGACAAGGTTGAGGACGTGACCGCCAAAAGTGGCGGATATATCGCTTCACTCTTCAATTTTGGGGATGTGCATATCCAGACCGCAGGCACACAAGTGTATATCGAGTTCCTCAAAGTCCCTCGGCCCGCAGAAGTGGCCAAAATTATAAATCAGCTCGTCGAGCCGTAAGTCATGGATAGCTTACTACAGTATTTCACCATCACCGGCATCATCGCGTTTTTCTTTAAGCCTTTTTCAGTGGTCTTTGCTGGGATGTATGTAGTGTATGCAATTGTCTTTCTCAAGCAGACTCAGGTGATGAACCGAGCCCTTACCGTGGGATCTTCCTCCCTCATCATACTGATTTCCGCACTCCAGCTTGTGGCTTCAATAATCTTATTGATCCTCTCCCTGACAATTCTTTAAAAAAGCGAGGCTCGACTTTTTTTGGGCCAGATACGCTACTATATATATATGAGGGAGCCCCAGTTTGCCGTGTACGTAGGCCGAGACAGTGACGATGTGCATTCGGGATTTATCGCCCACGACTCCTTTTTCGCAGTTCTTGAGGTGGAGGGTGAGCTTGAAGGGGCCACCGTCTCAGCAAGCCTCAAAAAGCTTGGGGCCCATCTTGCTGGCACGACCACTCTTTCTTCTTTTGAAAATGCCATTCTAAATTGGCTCAAAGAAGTCAATCTCCCAACCTTCACATCGATTGCCGCGGGTCTTATTGTTGAGGATAAGATTTTTCTGAAGACTTCTGGGGAGGGGCATGTGTACCTTCGCCGAGGACGCGATTTCGCCCGTCTTATAACTGGCGATCGCAGCGCCTCAGGACATCTGGACGCTGGGGATTATTTTATCTTTGCCACCTCAAGATTCACCACACTTATTGGTGGCGAAAAAGGGTTAAGCTCACTACCCTTTGACCAAAAACCTCACGATTTGGTCGAGGAGATGGCACCAGACCTCAAAGCCCTCGAAGACTCCGGCGCCGTGGCTTTATTTTTGTTAATCAGTGAAAAGCTCAGTGACGAAGAGGAGGAGGAAAAGATTGAGGAAGGGGCGCATGCAATGGTTGGTCAGCAAATACACGAACGGACCAGCACGCTCGGGCAACGGGTGGCCGAGCAAAGGGGCATCCCCGAGGAAGCGGGTACTCCGAGCTTCCATGGGGAAAAGCGAGGACAGGCCCCGTCGCAACAAGGCGTGATTAAGACACCTGATCATTCCGCCAGACTAGCTATTAGGGACAAGGCCAGTGCCTTCATTGGAGATCTCCGCGAGCGAGCTCGGGAAGCCTACCTTCTCCACGGTCAAAAAAAAGTGCTCACGGCGGCTGTGGTTATTATTATCTTTATTGTGTTTTTGTGGAGCGTGGTGCTGTCTGGGGTGAGGCGACAGCAAGCAGTCGACCAGGCCAAAATTCAAAAAACTCGGGAATTGGTGACAGGCTATGTGGAACAAGCCTCAGAAGTCGCAACTCTCAATGTGGGCCGCTCGCAAGCGCTTCTTCTGGAGGCTCGCCTTGAGCTTGCACGACTCAAAAAAGAGCTCAACGGGAAAAGTCCGCGGGAAGTAGCCCAACTTGAGGCTCTGATTGCCAATAGTGAAAAGGAGATTCTCAAAAAAGAGGATAAAGCGGAAGAAGAATTCTACGATCTGTCGGTGGAGAAAGAAGGGGCCATAGGGAACGCACTATATTTGGATGGTGGCACGCTTGCCATTTTAGACACTCGGGGTGCAATCTACCTTTTGTCTTTGGACAAAAAATCACTTGATGTCCGTGAGGATGCATCGATGAGGGGGGCCACCAGGGTAGCTCGCTCTGAGGGCGATGTGTACTACTTGCGGCCAAATAGCGGAGTGGTGAAGCTTCCTGCGGAGGGTAAGCCCTCAAAAGTAATAGAGGAAGATAACTGGGGCGAGGTTGTGGCAATGGGGATTTTCAACAAAAATATCTACCTTCTGGATCGCGGACGTGACCAAATTTACAAATATACCCCAACAGAAGAGGGATATTCAAAAAAAGAATCGTACATAAAGTCCGGTGCTACTGATTTTTCTTCCGCCACCTCAATTGCCATCGACGGGAGTGTATATGTGGCCACGCACGACAAAATGGTCAAATACTTAGGCGGCGAGCCGGAGGATTTCCCGGCCGTGTTCCCTCAAGAGAATATATCAATCACCAAAGTGTTCACCTCGGAGGAGGAAGACAAGGTATACGCCTGGGATAAGGCAAAGGGGGCTATTTACGTCTTGGGTAAATCGGGGGTGTATGAGCGGCAGATCAGCGCAAATGTGCTAAGCGCGGCCTCAGATATGGTCGTGTTTGAGGAGACCGCCTACATCTTGAAGGGAAGTAAGATCTACAAGGTGCGGGTCGATTAAGAATTAATTATTGTTTACTCCACCAGGTCCAGGTCAAGGCGTGGAATCAATTAAACTTCGGCAGCTGGAACGTCCACCCATTAGGTGTCTGCTTGATAATCCCCAACACGCGTCCTGTCACCAGTGCAAAAATAGAGAGGGCTCCAATAATCACAAACATGCCGACCACTGCATTGGTAATCTTCTGGCGGGCTTTTTGAAGCCGCTCCTTGTCGCCGCCAGATAAGATCCAATCTAAGCCTCCCCACAAGAGATACACAAGCATAAGGACAGCGGCTGCCAGGAGAAAGAGCTGAACGCCATTGGCAATAAGATTGCCCAGGGCTGCTGCAGGGTTTTTGGGATCAATAAACTGGGAGCCAGGAGGCGGGGTGATGACACCAAATACGTTGTTCATAGTCCGGGTACTTGTATGTTAAATATATACGTCATGAGCTGTATAGCTAAGTAGCTTAAGAATATTATAGCAAGTCCAAAGACCGCGTAAGTAATCGTTTTCTTGGCCATGTCGACTGCCTCTTTGTTGCCTCCTGCGGTCAGAAGCCGTGTGCCTGCCCAAAAAAACATGACCAGAAAAGCAAATGCCGCCACCAAAAGAAGGGTCGGGATCACTACATTAAGGAGTGAGGCGAAAGAGGTAAACTTCGCCGGCGCGAAAACATCTTCATTGATTTCAAGCGCGTAGACAGGCATGGGTATAGTACAATACTACCATTATATATGGGCGCTGAGCAAATTCCACAGATTCCACATCATGTGGCTATTATTCCTGACGGCAATCGTCGGTGGGCCAAGGAGCGTGGATTACCCACCTTTGAGGGGCACAGACGCGGATTTGAGAACATTTTCGGGATACTCAAAGAGGCCAGGCGCTTGGGCATCCAAGCGCTTACAGTATGGGCGTTTTCTGCCGACAACTTCAAAAGAAGCGAATCTGAGGTGGCCTACCTCATGAAGCTTTATGAGGAGATGATCGACAGACACTTGCCAGAGGCGCTCAAAAATGAGACTCGGATTATCCACGCCGGACGAAAAGACAGAATACCTCCTTCTTTGGCTAAAAAGATCCAACACGCAGAGGAGCAAACGTCACATTTAGATCGTCATTACTTTGTAATTGCACTGGACTATAGTGGAGATGACGAGCTCGAGCGAGCCACTCAAAAATGGCAAGCTGCCCAAGAGGGCGATACGTTCACTGTCAAGGCGTTGTATCCATACCTTGATACCAGCGCGCTTCCCCAGCAGGAAATCGACCTTATCATCAGAACGAGTGGAGAGCAAAGGCTATCAGGTTTTTTTATGATTCAGACCGCGCGTAGCGAGTTAGAGTTTGTCCCCGAGCACTTTCCGTCTTTTAGCGCAAAGCAATTCAAACAACGCATCGAGGAGTTTTCTTCCCGGGACCGACGATTTGGTGAATAATTCCCGCACAATTACTGTACAATGGTAGATGGTCCATGGGTTTGGAAGCAGGTTTGGTCAAAAGATGCGGAAATTGGTGAGTGGGCACCATTTTCTATTTCCATTTTCCACTTCTTAACTAGCTTCTTGACCTATTGACCTCTTACTCAAACTATTATTTCAATGTTTAATCCTTCTTACTCAATCAGCAATACCATTCTCAAGCATATTGCCGCAATCGAAGCCTCTGAGGAGGTACTGCGTCACGCTCCTCTCTTGCCCCTGTGGGAGAAGCAGTTTAAGGAAGATGCTGTCGTGCGCTCGGTGTATCATGGCACGCATCTTGAAGGTAACAAGCTACACATGGATGAGGCCAAGGATGTCTTGGAGGGCCGCGATGTGATCGCGCGTCCCCGCGACATTCAGGAAATTATCAACTACCGCCGCGTCATCGAGCTTATCGACGAGGAGGCCCACCGTAAGATCGAGAAAATTACCGAGCAGCTCATCAAAAAAATTCACCGGTTGGTGGTACAAAAAATATTGGATGAGCAAGCCGGCGAGTACCGCACAAAGCAGGTAATTATTCGAAATTCCGCCACAGGAGAGGTGACCTTCAGGCCACCTCCTGCTCTTGAAGTGCCATTTCTGATGCGGGAGTTCATCTACTGGCTCAATCGGGTAGGCCCCGACGACATACATCCTGTGATAAAAGCCGGCATCGCGCACCACGAGCTAGTACGAATTCACCCATTCATAGACGGCAACGGCCGCGTGGCCCGGCTTATTGCTACGCTCATTCTTATGATAGGGGGCTTTGATATTAGGCGGTTTTTTTCTTTTGAAGAATACTATGACCGCGATGCCGTGAGCTACTATGAAAATCTCCAGAAGGCCACCGCTGGAGATCTTGTGAGCTGGCTTGAGTACTTTACGCTGGGGGCCTCTTTGGAGTTTGAGAAGGTCAAGCAAAAAGTATTGAAGCTCTCCAAAGACGTGAAGCTCAAAGAGCGCTTCGGTGGTAAGCAGATCTTTCTCTCGGAGCGGCAGATAAAAATTGTAGAATATATTCAGGAGGTAGGATATTTACAGAACAAGGCTTTTGCGAGCCTTTATCCTGATGTCTCAGAAGATACATTGCTTCGAGACCTGCAGGACCTGATCAAAAAAGGAATCACTAAAAAAGTAGGGAGCACAAAGGGAGCGAGGTATGTCATGATATGAAAATATATTCTTGGGAAATGATTAATTTGGTGCTTGTGTTCCCTGGCATTTTTGCCACCACGCTTGTTGTGGAGGGCGTGTATAAGCTAACCCGCGCCAACTGGCTGGGTATTCTGTCTCTGTCGGCTGGCATCTTTATCTTTATCGGGCTCATCATAAGCTATTTATTCTTTACGAATGCGAGATGATGAAATTTAGGCAGCTTGCCGAGTATCTACAGAAGCTGGAGGCGACCTCATCGCGCCTCACCATCACCCATGAATTGAGCGCTCTTTTTAAGGAGCTCACACCAGAGGAAATTGAGAAGACAGTCTACTTGTTGCAAGGGCGGGTGGTGCCATCATTCGCTCACATCGAGTTTGGTATGGCGGAGAAAATGGTCGTCAAAAGCATCATAGCAGCACTGCAGCTTGATCAGTCGGACTTTGCCCGCGAATATAGAACATCAGGCGACTTGGGTCGCGCAGTAGAGCACTTCAAGAAACATCAAAGACATCTGCACGAGAAGGACCTCACGGTCTTGGCGGTCTACGAGGAGCTTTACACGATGGCGACAGCCGAAGGTGTGGGGGCAGTGGCCAAAAAGACTGCAATTTTGTCCAATCTGATTACGCAGCTTGACGGACTGTCCACTCGTTTTCTGGTGAGGATTCCAACTGGCGCACTAAGATTTGGGTTCTCTGATATGACCGTGTTGGACGCTTTCTCATGGATGCTCAAGGGCGATAAGTCGCTCCGCCCTGTCATCGAAAAAGGATATCACGTGCGCCCTGATTTGGGGTTTATCGGTCGTACCCTCAAAGAGCAAGGTGTGCATGCTGTGGAAAAAATTAAACCTGAGGTTTTTACCCCGATTATCATGATGCGGGCGGAGCGCCTCACCACAGGGTTGGAGATCATAAAAAAAATCGGGAAATGCGGGGTTGAATCTAAGTATGATGGCTTCAGGCTTCAGGCACACATTAAAAAAATCAAAGATTCCTCCTTCGCTAAAGCTTCGAAGGACAAGCAAAAATCAAATAGCAAAAAGAACACAACTGAAGTGCGGCTTTATTCGCGAAGTCTTGATGATGTGTCTTTGATGTACCCGGATATTATTGAAGGCATTCTGAAAGAAGTAACGGCCGAAACAGCGATTTTGGAAGGGGAGGCGATAGGGTATGACACGAAGGCCAGGCGCTTTTTGCCATTTCAGGAGACATCGACTCGCAAAAGAAAGTACGACATTGCGGCCTCGGCAAAAAAGATTCCCTTGAAGTTCTTCACTTTTGAGCTGTTATATTGCAATGGAGTAAGCTACATAGATAAGCCTTTTACAGAGCGTCGAGCGCAGCTTGAGGCGATCATTGATCAAAAAGGGAATGTAAACCGCGACACAGTCCTCACCGCAGTACAAGAGATCACTGCGGACCCCCATCAGGTGGAGCATCTGTGGAAAGAAGCCATAAGGCTTGGATTCGAGGGAATTGTGGCCAAGAAGCTTGACGGAGTGTATCAGGCAGGAGCGCGAGGGTGGAACTGGATCAAGCTCAAAAAAAGCTACGCAGAAAAAGTGACCGACACCATTGACGCGCTGGTTATGGGTTACGACACCGGCCGGGGTAAGCGAGTGGGGTTTGGGCTAGGCGCATTTTTAGTAGGAGTCTATGATCCAAAGCTCGACAAGTTCGTGACTGTGGCCAAGATTGGCACCGGACTCACTGACGTAGAGTGGAAAGAGCTTTTTGAGAGATGTCAAAAGAATAAAGTAAGCAAAAAGCCTGCCGCATATGACGTGGACAATGGTATGGAGTGCGACGTGTGGGTGAGTCCCCGGATCGTGGTGGAAATTCGGGCAGACGAGATCACCAGATCTGCGGTGCACACCGCTGGGCGCACCTTAAAGGCCTCAAAGTCTGGCAGTGCAAAGGTTGTGGATACTCCGGGGTTTGCGCTCCGCTTCCCCCGGCTCGAACGCTTCCGCCCAGATCGGCGGCCCGATGACGCCACCACACTCGCGGAAGTTGCCTCCCTTTTCAAGAAACAGAGAAAATAAAGGGGTCTTCGCTTTCCAATTTTTTAGATTTCATTCCAGATTCCCCCTCGGGCTTTTCGTGCGACGGGGCCTGCCCTCGCTCCTCCTCACCGAAGCTCGGAGTACCCGCTTCTGTGAGGTGCTCCTCCGCTCGGCCACCCGTCGCCCGAGCGTACTGTTCCTCATTGATGCGTCCTAGCTACTTGCTACTAACTACTAGCTACTAACTGTCTTGCAGCCTTACGGATGGTGCTCGGTGTGCGTGCGCACAAGCCGGGCAGGGTACTCGAGGAAGAATGATTTGGGGTTATGCAGAAGTCGACGAGCTGAAGCATGATTCACCAGGCCTTGGTCGATTCGGATTTTGCCGCCCATTTGGGAGATGTGGATGGCCAGATCCTGATCTTCGTGCACTTTCTTGTCATCGGTGCATAGCTGCCCGCGAACTCTGGCCCACATTTTCTTGGAAAGCGCGGTGTTGGGCCCGATCAGAGTCTCTTTGCCGTTTTGGAGATTCTTAAGAAGCTCAAAGTAGGCTTTGGCGTAGGCGGGAGTACGAAGTGGAAAGTCGTAAAACACCACAGGTCCAGATAGCGCGTCAATTTTGTAGCGGGTGAAGTTCTTTTTAATTTTTTTGATCCAGTCGGATTCGACAATGACGTCAGCATCACATCTGGCGATAATGTCGCCTGTGGCACTATCGTAGCCGCGATTTCGGGCATAGGTAATGCCTTGGCGTTTCTCCCTGATGATTCGCACATCATATCCTTTGACGATATCGATCGAGGAATCAGTGGAGTTGTTGTCGACTATTATAATTTCGTGTGGCTTTTCTTCCAGCGCATCAAGGCTCTCCACACAGTTGGAGATATATGCTTCTTCATTGTAGACCGGTACCACAACAGATACTTTCATGTAGGTATCTATATTATACGTTATGAGAAGCAATTGTCGTGGTGTAGAGCTTTTCGTAGCGCTCCACGATCTTCTCGATTTTGTAGCGTGCGGCAAATTCCTTCGTAGATTTGACTGACAAGTGGTGCTGGAGCTTTGGATCCTGGAGGACTTTCCGCAGATTCAAGGCCAGTTCGGCCACCCGGTGTGGGCCAGAGAGTAGCCCGACTCCTCCCACCACTTCACCGACTCCCCGGGCCGCAACGCCAACAAGAGGCAATCCAAAGTACATGGCCTCCACAAGTGAGAGTCCTTGGGTCTCGGAGGTCGAGGCTGTGGCAAAGAGGGAGGCGCACTGGAAGTGCCCTTGCGAAAGCACCTGTGCTTGGGGTACCTCGCCAGCAAATACTATACGATCCCTTAAACTGAGTTTTTTAGCAAGCCGCTCAAGCGAGGCTCTTTCCGGTCCCTCCCCCACGATCAAGAGGCTCACATCGGGCACTTCCTTGGCAATCTGCGCAAAAGCCTTAACTAGATCATCAATGCTTTTTTCCGGCGAGAGGCGGCTCACGCTTAGGATCACTTTTTCTCTGAGCCCGTATCTTTTTTTAAGCGTTGCTACTTTTCCGGCCGGTACTTTTTTGATCGCGCTTTCGTTGATCGGGCTGGGAATTATCACGCATTCTGGGCGCTTTATATGGTGAGCAAGATCTTTTTTGACCCCTCCAGTGGGGGCGACTACCACCTGGCATCTTTCGTAGAAGCTCTGAGCATACTTCCAGAGCGCCGCCGAAAGAAGCTGGTTCTGCCTTCCAAGGCCTGCGGTGTGGAGATATTCAGGAGTCATAAAATACGAATGAAAGGTCCCCACCAGAGGTTTTTTCGCAAAGCGTGAGGCCATAATACTTGAGACTCCAAGGAGAAATGGTGTGTGAAAGTGAATTATGTCGGGATCAAAGTCCCCAATGGCCTTGTAGATCCTCAAAGACAAAGGCGCGCTGACACGCAGATTAGGATTGAAGAATACAGGCCACGAAGGGAGATATTCGATTCTCACTCTGGTTTTATCAAACACATTTTGGGTGAAAGCTTGCTTCTCTGGGGCCAAAATTAACACCTCGTGCCCGGCTGTGGCCAAGCCATGCGTGAGATTCGTGATAGCGGCGGTAATTCCGGAGACTGAGGGGAGAAATGAATCGGTGAAAAAAGCAATGCGCATATACGTGATGCAGATCAGCGGATCTTATGCAGATGCCACAGATATGCTGATAAAAACACCATCCGCATGTCCGCATAATCGGCATTAAATTCGTATGTCGGCATCATAGTTTTACAGCTCGAACTTGCTTAGAATTGGGAAGTGGTCGGAGAAGTAGTACATGAGTTTTTTGGCACTCAAGGACTTAAGATTCCTGTAGAGGATGTAGTCGGTCTTGTAGGAGAGTGAAAGGAATCTGAAGATTTTTTTCTCGAAAGTTGTCATCACGCTGCTAGTGGCCTCCTTTAGGTCATACTCTGCAAATAGTGCCTCAAGCGTCTTTCTTCTGTAGGGATAGTTGAAATCGCCTGCGATCACGACAGGCATGCCCTTATCGGTGTCAAGGTCAGGCAGGAAATTATTTATCTGCTTGGCACGCAGAGTGTTGGTCGCAAAAGGAGTAAGGTGAATGTTGTACACGCACAGTGTTTTTTTGTCCTCTTTGGAGGTAAATTGGGTTTTGAGCACGATCCTCGGGTCAACTCGAATCTGGAAGAGGTATAAGAGCATCTCAAAAAAAGCTCGAGGGAGATTGAAGCTCGCGGACGCGTGGAAGGAAAAAACCTTAGGGTTATAAAAAGTAGCCACGCCAAATATCTTGCCAAATCGAATCATAAAGTTGGAATAGTCAGCAAGCCGATACCCAAGTCGCTCTATTGAGGCGAAGGTCGTGTCGTCAGTGACTATCTCCTGGAAGCAGACAATGTCAGGCTTATAGCGTTGCAGAACAACATGCACATCACTTGCCGCTTTGTTGTAGAGGAGGTTGTAGGTCAAAAGACTAAATCGCATAAGCTATCGAATAATTATACCAGTTTGCCTCCTTTTTTCACGAGCAAAATGTTATCCACAAAAAGAGGATAGAATATTTCGGGCCAGAACAACAAGCTAAAAGAGCCTAATAATTCTATGGGTCATCCTATAAAAAGCCTCATTTATTCTATAGGACTTGACAAATCAAAACTCATGTTTTATAGTGGGAATATGTACGATCAACAAGATCTTCAAAGAGGGCGGATTGTCACATTCCTAGGCAGAAAGAAAAAAGAAGCGGAGCTTATTAAGTTTACAAGAGTGCAGTTTACTGTATTAAAAAGAAAGCATCTGCAAATTCCGATCAGATTATTTACGAGCTAAGTTGGAGAATAAAAAAAAGAGCATCACTACCGCTCGTATAGGGGGACGACGAGTAGTAATGCTCTTTTTTTCTTCCTTCCCGCCGCTGCGGGAAGAAATAACTAATAGAAAACATTAGCACAAGCAAATTTGTTTGTCAACCCCGATTTTTATCGGGGTAAAGGGCTTGTTTAATCGACCTTATACAGAGCCCCAAACCCATTAGTACTCTCAAACACACGTCTCCCAATCTTGTCAAACTTGGCATGATTTAGTTTTTTATATTTTTCTCGTTCTAAGCGAGAAACCACGACATACGAGACTCTATATTTTTGAAGAAGTCGGCGCGTAGTGCCCACGTCCTGCGACTCATAGATAGCCACAACATCAGGAATGCGACGTCCCACAATATCGGCACTCCCGCGCCACAGCCACTCATGCACCCACCAGCCTGCGACTGTGGGAAGCCCAGTATAGGCCGACACTCGCTCATACTGCGTATACGAGTCGCCTTGGGCCTCTAATATCACCGGTTGACCCGTAACCTTGAGATTGAGGTAATCGATGATTTCTTTGTCCTCAGGGTGAGCTGTAAGCCAAGAGGAGCCATCAAGCTGTGGAGTCTTATTGAGGTGCCCGTAGTAGCTGGGGAAAGAGAAGAATGGATAGAGAAAGACCAAAAATAAGGGCAGAAGCAAGACAACCTTCAGAAGGGTGGCAAGTTTTTTCTGCGTGAGGTGGTGGAGGCGATAGAGCGTGAAGATTGAGGCTATCCCCATAAGGATAAAGGCCTGATACCCTAGCTTAAACATAGTGTTGGCGCGAAAATGAGCCGGGTAAATATCCTTCACGTAGAAAAATTCAGGGATAAAAAGCAAAAAGAAGCCGAACACAAATAGAGTGGCATAAAAGCCGTCCAGACTGCGCGAGAGCCCCGCCATCGGAGGCTTGGGGGAGGAGGTGTGATCGAGCCTTTTGACTAGAGCAAACACGATTGCGGCAATAAGGAAAAATCCCCACAGCGTGAGTAGCATCCACAGGGGTGAAATCTGGCATTTATCTTTCTCAAAGAGAAATGGCCCAATGCGCCCAAGGCGCGTCAGAAAAGGGAGCGAACAGTTGAGCCCGATTCCTGATACAAAAGGAGTGAAAGAGCTTGTAAAGGGTAAGGAAAAGACCATGAAAGAGGCCAAGGTGACCGTGACGCCTGTGAAAAAGAGTCGACTTATGCCAAGTGCTTGCCACATGAGGACAGCTGTAAGCAAAAAGTAAATGGGGCCATCGAATGCATTGGTCATGTAGTGCACCGCGATCATAAAACCTAAAATAGTAGCAAATAGCAAGTAGTTAGTAGCAAGTAGTTTTTTGTTTCTTATGGATTGCAAACTGATAAAAAACACCATAAGAAGTGCGATCATCAAGAGCACAAACGGTATGTTAAACACATGGCCGTGAAGGTCTGCCACTACCCAAGAATAGGACGGAAACTCATGAATCGTGTAGGGGATGAAGCGAGTGGCATTGGGGTACCAGTAAGTGCTAGGACTAAAGCTTGACAAAATCTTCCAGAAGGGGATTGGAGTCTCATTAGGATAGCCTTTCGTGAAAAGATAGAGAGTGTGAAGGTTGCCCCCAAGATTGATCAAGTAAGCGCCGATCAGGCCATACACAAAGAGCCCAATGAAGGCAACTTTCTTGGTCTTGGCCACGGCGCCTTGGTAGAGACTCATGGAAGCCACGACTAAGGAAAACACCATGGTCATGGCTTGGGCGAAGATTGCCGCAAGCACCAAGTTGTAGCCTACAGCTGGAACAGTGCCGGAGAGCTTGATCAAGACGCTTCCTGTGAGGTGCCCAAAGTAGTAATAATTGATAGGGTAGCCCGCAGGCGCGGCCGGATCTGCGGAATACCATATATCCAGAGGCGGAAAGTAAGAGCTGCGCAGAATCGAGTTCATGAAGCCAAAATCCATGAATTTCTCAAGACTATTGAGAGACGGTTCCTGCCCACGCACGAAAATGAGAAACAAAAAAGAAAGCACGAAGAGAATTTCTTCAAAGATAATAAGCGGTCTCAGATGGAGATGCTCGTCTTTTTTGTGCGGTCGCATTTTTTTGTATATAGCGTAATTGACCACCATAAAGCCCCCGGCAATGGCATACAGGCTTAGCTTGGTGAAAGGCACAAGCTTGACACTCCCCACAAAGAATGCGCTGTAGCTAACAATCAAAATCCCGATTGTCTTGGAGAAGGCCCATCCGCGGTCTGGGAAGCGCGCGAATAAGAGGCGCGTCACAGGATAAAAAATAATACCTAAAGCCGCAAGCAGTAGGTACCACGATAGCGCGCTTGTGAGCCACATAAGGCTTATTATAACCCTTTTTGTTTACGCTGAGGAACGAAGTGACGAACGTGCTATAATTCATATATAAAAATCCCAATGACAAAATCCAAATGTCAAATCAAGCTCAAAATCCAAATTACGTTTAGTCATTTGAATCTTTGGATTTGAATTGGCATTTGAGCTTTGAAATTTGAGTTTTAACTTGTGGATAAAACATACGACCCATCGAAATTCGAACCTGCCCTATACAAATCTTGGGAAGAACAAGGTCTATTTAAGGCCAAAGTAAATCCTCAAAAAAAGCCCTTCTCCATCATTCTTCCCCCTCCCAACGCCAACGGCTATCTTCACATAGGACACGCAATGTATGTGTATGAAGATATCATGATCCGGTATAAGAAGCTTGCGGGATTTGAGACACTCTGGCTCCCGGGCGCCGACCACGCCGGAATCGAGACCCAATATGTATTTGAAAAACATTTAAACAAACAAGGCAAAAGCCGCTTCGACTACGATCGGGATACCCTCTTTAAGATGATTTGGGAATATGTGGAGGAGAATCGGGGCGTGATGGAGGCGCAACTTCGGCGCTTAGGGTTTGCCCTTGATTGGAGCCGCCAAAAGTACACATTGGATACCGATATTGTCGCTATCGTTTGCAAATCTTTTAAGAAGCTCTACGACGAGGGCCTTGTGTACCGTAGCTACCGGCTGGTCAACTACTGTACCCGCGACGGCACTTCATTCGCCGACTTGGAAGTGGTCAACAGCGAAGTTGAAGGAAAATTATATTACATTAAATATCTCCTCAAAGAACCCTCCTCCGCTAAAGCTTCGGGGGGCAAGGGCAAGTTCGTGACTGTGGCTACCACGCGCCCGGAGACCTTGCTCGGAGACGCTGCGGTCGCAGTCAACCCCAAGGACAAGCGGTACAAAGATCTTGTGGGCAAGACCGTAATCCTGCCCCTTGCTGCTCGGCAAATTCCAATAATCGCAGATAGCTACGTGGATATGAAATTTGGGACAGGCGCGCTCAAGATCACCCCCTCTCATGACTTCAATGATTTTGAGGTGAGCGCGCGCCATAAATTGAGCGCTGCAGCGGTGATTGGCTTTGATGGCAAGATGCAAAACGCAGGACAATTTGATGGCCTTAAAGTGAAGGCTGCACGAGAAGCAGTCGTGGAGAAGCTGGAAAGCGAAGGGCTTCTTGAGAAAGTGGAGCCTCACCCAATGACGCAGAAGATCTGCTACAGATGCTCAAACGTGCTCGAGCCACTGCCTATGGAGCAATGGTATATCAATGTGAAGCCCTTGGTGGCCTCTTCAAAGAAGCTACTGGCCCCGAGTCCTCGGGGGGATATCGTGGTGTACCCAAAGCGTTTCAAAAAAGTACTCACTCAAATTTTAGACAACTATATCGACTGGAATATCTCTCGGCAAAATGTGTGGGGGATACGCATTCCTGCATACCTATGCCAAGAACCAAGAACCAAGAACCAAGAACAAGCTAGATGGTTTGTCTCCGTTGAAAAACCTGACAAGTGTCAAATCTGTGGAGAATGTGATTTTGAGCAGGACCCAGACACATTTGACACATGGTTCTCCTCATCTCAATGGCCCTTTGCCACCTTGCGCACATTCGGCCGCGAGTTTTACGAGTATTTCTACCCTACCTCGGTGATGGAGACGGGCTACGATATTTTGCGGGCGTGGGTAGCCCGCATGATCATGATGGGACACAAGATCACCGGATCTGTGCCTTTCGGGGTAGTGTTTTCCCATGGCTTAGTGCGGGACAAGAAGGGCGCGAAGATGAGCAAGTCCCGCGGCAACGTGGTCGATCCCATGGAAAAAATCAATCAATATGGGGCAGACGCCTTCCGCGCTTCACTTCTTTTTAACGTGCAGGAAGGCGCGGATCTTTCGTTCTCAGAGGAGCGGATTATTGGCATGCGTAACTTCGCCAACAAGATCTGGAATATCGGGCGATTTCTTGAGATGAGTCGAACTCCCTCCCCTTCCCCAACCTCCGCGGTTGAGGATGGGAGAAGGGACCTGCCTGCCGGCAGGCAGGAAACCGCGGAGGTTAAAAAGATGGCTAAAGAATTTGAGGAAGTCAAAAAAGCCTATCTAAAGCACATGGAAAAATACGAATTCTCTAAGGCCCTGGGCGTGCTTCATGAGGCTATATGGCATAGATTGGCAGACTACTATGTCGAAGAGTTGAAAATTGAGCTTCGAAATGGTAATATTAAGGTTTGGGAAGCCTTGAAAGGTGTCTATTTAGAGTGCCTCCAGATGCTACACCCATTTATGCCGTTTGTGACCGAAGCAGTGTGGCAAGTATTTGAAGGCAAAAAAAGCTCAATATTAAATTCCAAATTACAAGCACCAAATAACAAATAAATATGCCAAAGCGCACATACCAGCCTAAAAAGAAAAAGCGAATTCGCAAGCACGGCTTCTTGAAGCGCATGAAATCTGTGAGCGGGCAAAAAGTCATGAAGCGCCGCCGTACCAAAGGCCGCAAGAAGCTTGCTGTCCAATAACACATGATAGGTACCATCTATAATTTAATTTTTGCCACCCCCCTTACCAATCTTTTGGTGGTTTTCTACAAGCTCTTTGAGGCTATAGCGCTGCCAGGGGCTTTTGGATTTGCCATAATCGCTCTTACTGTATTCATCAGGGCCCTTCTGCAGCCCTTTTTTCACAAGCAGATGGAGGCGACACACAAAATGGCCGCGATCAAGCCGCAGCTTGATCACCTCAACAAAAAGCATTCCGGCGACAAAGCGCGCTTACAAAAGGAGCAGCTCAAGCTCTATCAGGAGGCAGGCATTAATCCCATGCAGGGGTGCTTGCTGATGATCGTGCAGATCCCGATTTTTATCGCTCTCTATAATACCCTCAACCTCTTTTTATCCAATGGGAATTTTCAAAAAGCGATAACCGAAATCAATAAAGTAGTCTATCACCCGTCTCTTAGACTAGATTCAATTAACCCCTCGTTTTTCATTTTCAATCTCGGCCAAAGCCCTTCTAAAGCAGGCGTGTGGTATTATCTTTTGATTCCGGTTGTCACTGCTGCTTTGCAATATGTGCAGGCCAAGTCGATGATGCCGCCTCCTGCGGTGCAAAAATTGGAAGACAAGGATAAAAAAGCATCCTCATCTGAGGACTTTCAAAAGGCGATGAACACGCAGATGAAATATATTTTTCCAGTTCTTATCGGGTGGTTTGCCTATTCGCTCCCAGTCGGCCTTTCCTTATACTGGAATATCTTTAGCATATTTGGGATCTGGCAGCAGAGGCAGCTTAAGGCCAAGCTTGCCGTGGCAAAGTAATTATTAATTTTTTAATTTATGGACAAAATTGAAGTCGTAAAAGAAGAAACTCAAGCCTTGGTGGGGAAGATTATTAGTGATTTTGAGCTCGAAGTCTCAGAGGACGCCGGGGCATATCATGTCACGATCAAGGCCGATGCTGACGCGCCTGTCGTGATTGGGCGCCATGGTGAGACCATCAAAGCGCTTCAGAAGCTACTCGAGGTCATTATGTATAAGCGCTTGGGTGAAGGTGTAGACGTGCTTCTTAATGTCAATGATTACCGTGAGCGGCAGAAGGATCGGCTTTTGGAGATCGCGGAGCGGTCCATCGCAGACGTGAAGTCAGGTGGGCAGCCAGCCTCGATCGGCCGCCTCTCCTCGTATGAGCGCAAAGTAATCCATGAGTATGTCACTTCGACGTATCCGGACTTGCAGTCATACTCAGAGGGTGAGGGACGCGACCGCCGCTTGGTGATAGCGACTAAAGGAGAAAAAGAGTAAGGGGAGAATTTAATTAGTCGGAGGTCTTTTCATATCTACTTATTTCATAAAGCATGTCGCTAGAGTAGACAAGGTTTGAGATTGTTCGACCAAAGCTTATTTCCTCATGGGCTTTTTTCTCTAATACTCTACGTACAATCTCAGCAATATCAGCTCCGCTCAAGTCTTCTAATTGAGTCACTATTTCATCAAAACCGAATCTGTCAAAGAGAGTTCTTCCGGAAGAGTTTTCTGCTTTATTTAAATGAACGTCTAAAATTTGGCGTCTGCTTTCATAGTCAGGCAGTGGAATATGAACCTTGCGGTCAAATCTTCCTGGTCGTTGGAGCGCAGGATCGACGGCACGCAATCTATTGGTTGAGGCAATGACCGTAACTGAGTCATTGGCAGCAAAACCATCAAGGTTTTCGAGTAAAGTAGCTAGAACTCGGTTATGAGCCCCACCGCTAGCGGTTACCAAGTCACGGCTTTGGCCTAAGGCATCTATCTCGTCAAAAAAGATAATCGAGGGAGCACCAGTATTATTAGCTTTATTAAATACTTCTTTCATCATTTTTTCTGATTCTCCATACCATTTCGAGCCAATATCAGAAACTTCTATGTGGAAAAAAGGCGTATTAGCTTCGTTGGCTAATGCTTTTGCCATTAAGGTTTTTCCCGTGCCAGGAGGGCCATGTAAAAGTATTCCTTTAGGAGATTTTGTACCCCATCTTTTGAAGGCATCTTGATTGCTAATTCCTGAGGCAAGATTTTTTAATATCGTTTTTACTTCTTCATACCCCCCAATATCGTCGAAAGTAGTAGGAAGGCTCTCTAAACGAGGTAGTTCTTGAACAGATATTTTAGATGTTTCCTCAAAGATTGGTATATCACGGGAAACTTCACCGAGCATTGCAGGTGAGAGAGTTAAAGTACTATTAGGCGTTTCAATGCGACAGTAACTAAATATTTCATCAATAAATTCAGGGAAAATATCCTGAAAGTCAATTAGAGCACGATTGAATTGATCATCAAAATGCGCACCATTGGCAAGCCGCTTAGCAAAATCATCCCCATCCTTGTAAAATCTTGCACGAGCCATAAACCTTACATATGGAGCATAGCGATTGCCGGAGAAAGTCTCATCATAACTGCCAATATTAATATAACAGTCATTATTTCTCATGAAGTAATAAGAATTAAAAGAACCGCCTTGGTTAGTATCTTTTAAACGAGGATTCATTTTTTTAGCAAAATTCAATAAATTATCTCTTAAATTATTTCTGCTTTCATCTAATTCCCCACTCTTTCTTTTGCCATCCTTATCCTCGTAGTAATTTAAGAAGCTATCATCAAAAGTGACTTGTCCATAAAGAAAACAAACTTCATCAAGGGAGCTAATACCCACAGACACACTCCCTAATGGCTGAGGCAAATTGATTTTACCTACTTCTCCATAGTGTCCTTGTTTAATAGCTCTAAGGAGAGCGTTCGGATTATCGATGGCCACTTGTAATCCACCTCCTTTATTTCGCTCTCTCTTATTAAATGAGTCTCTTTCTGGCATGCTAAGCGCATTATACCATATTAGCTTATAGTAAAGTCAAGCAATTGATTTCCCAGCTTTGAATAGTACTGAAGTGGTACAATTCTTTATATGGCTAACGAAGAGCAGGAAAATCAGGCCCAAGCACAGGAGCAGGCTGCTGCAGATGCGGCAGCTCGTGCTGTGCAAGAAGCTCGTCAGTCCGCCGAAGCTCTACTGGAAGAGTTGAGTCGCCTTGAGCTAACTGCCTCTCGTGCCCAACAAAGGATGGATGAAAAAGCATCTGACCGGGAGACAGGAAGAGATCCTAGAGCCCTGGATGCTCCAATTGTTGATAAGAGTCAACGAATTGATTTTGCAACGACGCAAGGACATGTCAAGGCAATAATTACTGCATTCAAGCATGATCCTTCTTTAAGGCCACCGGAGGGCACTACTGGGGGCCGAATTATAAATGCGATTGTCGATAACATTAAAAATCCAGACAGTGATATTAATGACAAAAATGCTCCCTATATTCACAAAATACTTAGGAGGGCAATTGATCCTGCATTAACAAATCCTCTTGAGGCATTGAATTCCCAAGAATTTAAGCATCTTCAAACTATTGATCAATCGCTTGCTCAAAAGGTTGGCGATGCGTTAAAAACAGCGGCTCGGGAAAGTGGCATAACCCAGATTCAAGAATTTGAAGAGCGACTTCAGCAAGACGCCCGAGAAGGAGAGTCAAACGGCGAAGAGACTCAGGAGGAAATGCTCAGAAGAATGGCTGAGGCCGAGAATGATCCTCGACAAGTAAGAATGAGGGAGCGGGGAAATTTTGATCAAATCTGGAGCGCTTATTACGAACCATTCTTGAGTCCAACGGATAAAGATATCGTAGAAAGTATTTACAATCCCCAGATTTTTAAAGCAAAAATGGTAGATCAGACTTGGCAAGACGAAGAGAAGAAATATCGCGCTGCCCACAACAAAGGATCAGTTGAATTGACAGAAGGTGAAGTCGAATCCATCAACAAGCGGGTAAGCAAGAATATCGAACTTGAAATTGCTCTTACCATAAGTAAATTATTTCGGATAGTCGACCGCAAAGATCCTCAAAATGATTTTATGCAGGAGATTAGTATAGGAGGATATTACTCACCCCTTACTGCATACAATAATTTAACTGGCAAAATTGCGGAGCTTGCGGATCATTTTGAGCGCAATCCTGATACGGCAATTGTAAGCGAAACCGATAAAAAGACATGCAAAATGCAGTTCTACAAGCGGTATATACAAGAAACACAAGAGGAAAGGACATATAAAGCAAAAAAAGATAGTAATGGTAATCGTGAAGGAAAAAAGATTATTGCCCGTAAAAATAGACCGGATACCCGGGGTGGGACCCTATCAGAATTTCTGAATGGAGTCAATGTTGAGGTGGGGCATGAGTTTAAGTGGCGGGAGTACACACATAATATCGCGCTCGCCTTTAAATCAGCCAACGTAGACGAAAGATCAGGCTATTGGAGCAGATTGGCAGCCTACGCAGATCAAATTGGGAGCACAGATATTGACAATATTGCCAACCTTCCCGATAGTGATCTTTTCATGAAAGCGTATAGGCTCTATATACGATATCTTGAGGAGGATTTCGCGATCAACAATTGGATACACCAACCCGATACCTTCTCAAAAAAAGAAGATAGGTGGAGCTCGATTCAGGCAAAAGTGATGAGAAGTCTAAGGGAGGTAAATAAAAAAGAAGAGTCGGCAGATGGAAGTCCAGATCAGCATGAATGGCAAGTCCAAAGAGCAATGTCGATAGCCACAGGCCTTGCGCGCGGGGTATTCTTACCTGAAGTTGAAATGGCTGCGTGGGCTGATCCAAATCTTACTGAAGAAGGGGGTAAAACCTTCAAAAGATATTATACCAATGATAATGTCGCGTTAAATGCCCTTAATCCAATGCATCATATATTCCGCTTTCAGCTCACCGGCACCCAGCATTATCCTATTATGTATTGGCCAGTCTCAGAAACCAATCCTAAATTTATATTCAATCACAAGGAAGAATGGGAAAAAGGAAAGAAATTTTTTAATTCTTTTTTAACAGGCACTCAACACTTGAAGGAGAAGGGGCATGAGGACGAGAGGTCGCTGATGGAGCTCCTGCCCAATTTCTCTCACGGTGCAGGTATTTTTTCTCGCCCAGGGTGGAGGCTGCGGCCCTCGTATGAGCAGTGGGTGGTGTACAAGAAAGACAAGTATGAAGAACTAAAGACAAATAATGTAGATTTGTTAGCCACATGGATGGGGATCGAAAATATCGGATTTCAGGTGCTCTATGATTTCGTGGTAGGAGACATAAATGAAGAGGGACTAGAAAAAAGAGTAATTAAAGAACCAAAACCCAACCAAGAGCCGAAAGAGAACCAAAGAGAATTCTATGAATATGTATATGAAAAGTATGGGGATAAAGATCGCGACCTTGAGGAAGCCGAAAGTCATTATACGTCTATCGCAGAAAATTCAGTAGATGATTTTATCAAAAAAGGAATAATAAATAAATTTGAACGGGATAAAATGGTTGAAAAAGAGATCTCTCGCCTTATTCTACATGAGGTGCTTGCCGGGGTGCTCAGACAGAGAATGCCCACAAAATTCCTATTACTTGAGCGTGACAGGACAGTGCGTGATGGCAAAAGACCATGGGAGAAAATCAGAAAAGAGATGCAAAATACGGGAGTGGAAAAGGTGGAGGACTTTAATAAGCTGGTGGATCGACTCATCCAAGTGGAGACTCAGATTCGGGATGACACTACCCAAAAAATGCTTGCGCATCTTGAGTCTAGCCCTGAAGGCACTTTGTCAGATTTTGCCACCGAAGATTATGAAGTCACTGGACCCCGTATACGAGAGATTTTGAAAGGCGTGGATGAGGTCGAGGTTGACAATGTAGTTATACTATACGATAAAATTATGAGACTAAAAGATCATACTGATGATAAGGATAAGGGGATACTTGAAATCTGGGGTGATAAACTCCGCTGGACTGATGCAAAAGGCCACATGATAAGAGCACGATATTTCCCTTTTGCGGTGGCTCAGGAAGAAACTGAAGTGAGATTTTTGTCATTCATAAATAGTGGTGAGAAAATGCTTCGCAATACTCTTTCCGAGACCGCGACTGGAGAGGAAGGATTCAATGCAATGAAAGATTGGGTAAACGCATTGAAAGATGCCGCGACGGATGGAAAGCAAGATTTTGGACCCATAATTGAGGCAATAAATAAGGTTAAAGGCGCAGTTGGGATGATTGAGGACAGTAATTACGGCGCCAAATGGGCATTCTACATGGCTCAGGCTACAGTGGCATTTTTCAGGAGAGATAGCTTTTCAAAAATTGCCGGACTTAATGTTGCTGGTGCTGGTCAAGTGCATTCGATGGCCGGAGAAGTGGTGGGGCCATTTCGAAGCGCATGGCAATGGACTACAGAAGAGCAACTTGATTTTTATTACCAACTCGAGAAGCTAGGCGTGCTTCCTAAGACCGCTCAGACCTTTAAGGATGTTGATCAATTCGAGACTCTAGATCGTAATAATCCTATTTTGAAAGCCGTTGGCAAAGCCGTTGGCTTTGATACGAAAATTAATGTACCTTTTATTAACAAAGAAGTGCATTTAAAATGGCAACCTGACAAGGTGACAATAAAAAAACGCCACACAAGCTATACAAGCGATCAAGCTCGCAGACTTTCAGGGTCAACCGGAAAGGAAATGTTTTTTGAGGGACTTAATAAATACCTTCCTTTATTCCTTATATTCATGCTCTATACATACATTTCTAAGGCCCTTAAGGAAACGACAGGTGACAGAAAAAATTAACAATACTAGCGCAGCGGGGAGTTTCATGTTACGATTTAGTATATATAAGCATTCGAGGACTATTCAAAATGGCAAATAAAGTATTAGTAGGATTCTTCATTTTTTTATATCTCTTCCTTTTTATTCCACAAATTGCAATGGCGCAGACAACGGATTTGGAGAAGATACCAGAAAGAATAGCCTGTGGGCATATTGGCAATGCTTGTTGTACCGAAGAGACATATGGAAGGGTCAACGTGTCCCTTGACTTTCTAGGTCCTGCCGGGATTGTTTTAAATAAAGTGGGAATCGATAGTTTACTTGAATTTGCTATAAACAATACAGCTGGAAGAGTGGCCAAAGCACTGAACGACTATGTAGTAGTAGGTGTGTTTCAAAGCGAAAGGAAAAAATGTTTTTCAGGTAAAGCTCAGGAGGTTGGTAGTACTTGTAATTGTGTAGATGATAGAGTAGAGAACCTGATACGCTTGTGCGCCTCGATTAAAGATCAAAAAGAAGTCAATGAATGTTCAACTTGCATGACCGGAGGGAAAGGGATTTGGACGGGGGCGGGATGTATGCAGACTAACCTCACTCTATTTATAAGAGATACGCTCCTTACCTTTGCAATAGGCCTTGCGGGCATGATCGCACTCCTATGCATAATTTATTCGGCGTTTATGCTGCAGGTATCAGGTGGCAATCCTGAAAGAATCAAGAAAGCAAGGGAGTATCTTACATCCTGTATCATCGGACTCATACTAATTATCTTCTCAGTATTTATTCTTCAGGTAATAGGAGTGAATATCTTACGAATTCCAGGGTTTAATTAATTAACCCCGCATATTGCTCTTTTTTGTAAGATTTTGTCTTAAGTTATACGCAGGATAGTTTCTGCTGCGAGATAGATTTTAAGGACTCTTATTTTGGTCTAGGAGGACCGTGCATAGGTCCTAGTCCTTTTTCTTTGCCACCACCAATTCCTTTAAGGGCATTTGCAATAGGCCCTCCAATAATAGGGATGCTGCCTAGATAATTCATTTGATAGCCGAGCGATCCTAGCTTAGTGGCACCTCCTAGTGCTCCACCACCCACCCCGGCAAGACCACTTAAGAACACCCCTGGCCCAACGGGTATGGGAGATGGCTTGAGCCCAAGCTTTTCCTGTATGAACTTAATAAAATTAGGTATTAAAAGAAAAATTGCTAAACCGACTAGGGTAGCAAATGACTCAGCACTAAATCCGTAAAGAAAAGGAGGGCTCCACAGCTTACTAGAATTGTCTAGCATGACTTGAGGGATGAAGTATGATACAAGCACAAACAATAGCACTAGGGGAAAGGTGAGTAAATTAAGACCTAAATTCCTTATCCAATAAGAAAACATTTTTTGCCCCGGTATGGCTTCAAGAAGTAATATTATTGGAGAGAAAATTACGAATAATAGAATTTTAACATAGGCAGAAAGCAAAAGGAAGAAGACTCTAAACATAAGAAAAATCACACTTAAAAAGACAATTAGCGCCAACAAAAAGGGAGTGACAAAATTGTAAAAAAGTATTAGCATACCAATTCTCAGTGGAATTGAGAATAATTTAGGAAGATCTCCAATATTTGCACCTGCTTCGCCTCCGAAACCAAGTAGGGTTCCTCCAGCCGAAATGCCTATTTTACTGACGGATTCAACAGCTGCATTCAGAAAACTGTTATAAAACCAATTGAGGAAAAAAGTGGCGCCGAAAAACCCAAACAAAGTTCTAAAAGTCTTGTTTATACTTTCAGGAAGTATATTCACTAAGGAGTTTCCTATATCAAAAAAAGGATAGCTTATAGGAAATATTTGCCAAAATCCCGCACCAGAATATTTATTGATCAAGTCCAACTCATTTGCTGGCTTAAGAAAACCAACATTAATAGTACTAAGCTGAGAGATTATTAGAACCAAAGATAAGTACATAAGATCGATCATGAATCCAGCAAGAGGAAAGGAGAAAGTTATAAGCAATAGAGTGACTATAATTCTAGGTAAGGCGTTTTCAACAGAAATAATAGTTTGCGGGTTAATTTTTACTCGAAACATTATCAAAAAACCTATCGTGATAAGGATCAAAACGAGGATAATATAAGCAAGATTACGAAAGACTTTCCATATCCCCAAAAAAGGGCGAAGAGCGGCAAATCCGATACCCTCTGCCGCATATGCCTTAGGAGCAAAACCAGAATCTTGTAAGCTAGAATAGACCCAATACACGCCTGAAGCTGGAGGATTGGTAAAAGGTAATGTAAATAGACTAGTCGCCCCTCCTAACAAACTACGCTTGTAATCCTCTTCTGCATCAGCGGGGTTATCAGTACAAGCTTCCCCCATGATTTGACATGCCATAGTTCTATAAATCATTTTCAATTGCCTTCCTTTTTCTGTATTATTCAATTGCGGATTTTGTAGAGTCTTATAAATCTCAGTCCTATTTCTCTCGATGGGATCTATATTTTTGACCTTGTCTTTGGCAGTAAGATAAAAGAAGAGATTCAGTACAACAAAGTAAACTGCAATAACTATGAAGACTTTTTTTGCTATGCTGAAAGACTTTCTTAACAGTGGGAGCATTGTATTCATTGTAGAGTATTTTGACTTGCTTTGTCAAATTGCCTGTCGCCCGCCGCAACCCGGGGTGTATTGGGGACCTTTAGGCGCTGCAATCCTGACATGAAAATGATCATCGTGTCCTGGCCAGGACTTCATTACTGTAAGAGGCAAATTATTTTGGCGTGCGTATGCTGTCACCGCAGCATTGACTTGCGAATCATTGAAGAAAATCATATCGATAAGCTTAGTATTTACAAACATTTTCCCAAGTTCTATATTTCGCTCCTTTGATCCTCGTACGTCTGCCCCAGACCTGTTGGACGTAAATATATCAACGTCTATTCCATTCGCATGTGAGGCGTGACCGGAGGCATTGAGATCTCCCACCATAAGTCGGGAATCTGGATACTTATCTTTCCAATTGAGAGCTACTGTATATATTACTCCCGTAAGCTCTCTTTTTCCATATCTCTGTGCAGCACAAGTGCCTCCATTAAAGATATACTCTCCATTTAAGGCGATTGGCATCTGATAGTAGCCCAAGCTATCCGCATTGCCTAAGTTAGGAGGATAATTAAGTGAGCCCGCTGATGGTGGAGGGCTCCCACCAGATCCGTCTGGAGTTCCTCCTGTTGTGGTGCCCAGATCGAAGGTGAGTAGCGTCTTCAAAAGGTCTGACAAAAGCTGGACATCTTTCTGCGTCTCGACTGACGGCTGATCTTGATTGGTAGATTGATCGTCGTTGGGTCTTACACTTTCTTGCTCGTGATCCAAATCTTCAACAAGTGCATTTTTGACATCCTCGACCGCCTCACTTTGCTGTCGAGTAGTAACAATAAACGCTTCCGACCCATTCTGGTATTGGTCAATCGCACCATTATCACGCAAAAATTCTTTAAGCTTATCGTTGCCTTGCGGAGTCTTTAGGGTAGCCACAAAGCTGTTGAGCTCCTGCGAGTAAGATAAATCAAAGTCCGATGTGCTAACTGGCACCTTACTTCTGAGTTGACTAAGCCCTTCTTGATTGCTGCTCGAGCGCTGGATAGCCTGTCTGAACTGCGTCTCTTTATTTGAAGATTCGTCAGGTTGTGTGCGTGGGATTGGGGTAATAGTCGAAGTGTCGGTGTTTTTGCCTGCTTGAAAGCCTCCCACAAGGAGGCTAATTGCCATAAGAATCACCAACACACCAGCAAGAATGCCGATTGCGGTAAAAAGCTTTCTATTATCAGTAGGCATTAAGGTATACTCTATTGTAGTGCTAAATTCGGTCACATTTCAAGCTATATCGCTATTTGTGCTCAGCCTGACTCTGTACCTTGCCTCAAGAGGTAGCATCAGCGCGCTATCTCACTCTTTTTCAAGGCTAGTAAAGAGCCAGACAGCACATTTCTGGCTCCTCTCCATAATATTCCTCCCCGGCACCATCGTGCATGAGATGTCGCATTTTCTGACGGCTATGGCGCTAGGTCTCAAGGTCCGCGACATTAAGATCTTCCCCCATTTTGAGGAGAATAAGATCCGATTGGGGCAGGTGACGTACGAAAAAAAAGATATGTTCCGCGGCATTTTGGTAGGAGTGGCGCCCTTTTTTGGTGGAGTTGCGTTTTTTCTTTTACTCTACTACTTCAATCTCTTCCCTGCCGACAACTGGGTATACAACCTCCTCTTTGGCTATCTGGTGTACACGGTCTCCACCACGATGTTCTCCTCAAGCCAAGATCTTAAGGACGCAATATTTATCATTCCTTTTATTCTTATTATGGCCGCCGCCTGGTATATACTGGGCATCAATATTGATATAGCTGTCAAAAATGAGCGCTTCATACAAGGTCTTCTGGCCATTCTGCAGCACATTAATCTCTATCTTTTCATAGCGCTCTCCATCAACATCGGTTTAATCGTGATCATGCGTGGTGTACAATCATTAGTAAGAAGATGAGCATACTCGCACAGCAAATTAATGTAGGTGGGCAGAAAATAGAAGGGCCTCTATTGAATCCAAACACCAAACAACCCATCCAATCGCTATCGGAAGTCATAAATATAATTACCTCTTTTGTCGTTCCCCTTGCGGTCATTGTCCTATTCTTCGTCCTCGTGTGGGGTGGGTATGATTTCCTCCTCTCCCGGGGCAACGCCGAGAAGATTAAAACCGCAAGAGCGAAGCTCACAGCAGGCGTGGTGGGGTTCGTGCTTCTTATCATGTCCTACCTTATCGTCAACATCGTGTCCTACATGTTTGGCATTGGTGGCGGCCTGTTTGGCCGCCCATAAGGGTTGATATTTTGCGCCCTGGGCGGTATACTTCTTCATAAGAGCCCCTAAAATGTTTAAACCCAAAGAGCCACCGATTATTATCTCCATAGGAGGCAGCCTTATTGTCCCCAATGGTGGGCTCAATAGCGAATTTCTGCGGCATCTCAATGTCTTTATCCGGGAGCAGGTGGACCGCGGCCGCAAGTTCTTTCTGGTCACCGGTGGAGGCCAGACCGCCAGGCACTACATTGAAGCAGGTAGGACCGTGATAGGCAATATTAAGAACGAGGATCTTGACTGGCTTGGCATCCACTCTACGCGTCTCAACGCGCATCTTCTGCGCACCATTTTCCAGGATATTGCCCATCCCCGCATCATAGAAAACTACGAAAAACCTCTTAAAAACTGGAAGGAGCCGGTCGTGATTGGGGCCGGTTGGAAGCCCGGCTGGTCGACAGACTACGACGCGGTGATTCTCGCGCGCGATTACAAAGCCAATGTCGTGATCAATATGTCTAATATCGATTGGATTTATGACAAAGACCCCAAGACCCACAAAGATGCCCGTCCCATTAAGAAAATCACCTGGGACGAGATGCGAGGGCTGGTGGGGCAGGAATGGATTCCCGGTGCCAATGCCCCCTTTGATCCGGTGGCCGCACAGCTGGCCTCAGATCTCAAGCTCACCGTAATCCTCACCAACGGCAATAAATTCGGCAATTTGCGAAAAATCATAGAAGGGGAGGCCTTCACTGGCACAATCATGACTCCCTTTAAGATTGATGCATCATTCTATGACCGGGAATATTACATGGGGCAGAAGGGTGGGACTCCATTCAAGCACACCAAATCCTTGTGGGGCAAATTTTTTCAGAATATGGCTAATTTTTATCGTGCATTTCTTATTTGGGTTTTCTTGCGGCCCAAAACAGCGCTTGATGTGGGCTGTGGGACAGGGTACTTGGTCAAGTGGCTCAGATTCTTTGGGATAGAGGCCAAGGGTGTGGAATTTTCGCAAGCTGCATTGGATTTGGCCTTGCCAGAGGTCAAGAAGTATGTCCAAAAGGCAGATATTACAGCGCTTCCCTTTCAAGACGGTCAATTTGACACCGTTATTACCTTCGACGTACTGGAGCATATGGAGAGGTCAAAGGTCAAGCGTGCAGTTGGGGAGACCGCGAGAGTGGCTCGAAAATATATTCTTCACAAAATCTACACCACGGAGAATCTCTACATGGTGTATTTTCACGGCCGCGACTTCTCACATCTTTCTGTGTTCCCCAAAAGCTATTGGAAGAATTTATTTTCTCAGTTTGATGGTATTAGCCTACTTCGGGGATCTTTTCTCAAGCTTCCTTCATTTTTTGAGACCATATTCTTGCTTCGCAAGAAATCATAAGTGGTTGATCGACCCTTATGTTGCTTCAAAATCTTACACTCCACAACTTTCGCAACTTCGCCACTCGTGCATTGACCTTCAGCCCGCAGCTTACAGTCATTGTGGGGCCTAACTCTGCTGGCAAGACCAATATTTTAGAAGGGATTTATGCAATTTCCCAAGGAGCCGGCTTTCGCGAATCTAAGGAAGAGGAACTCATTAATTTTGAAGCAGGCTCGGAGCCCGCTTCGGTCGCCGCGGTATTTACGGAGGGGAGAGCGATTTCGGAATTTAAACTCATATTGATAAAGCGGGGAGAGACAACCTCAAAATCAGTCTTGGTGGGGCGGACTAAAAAGAGTCTTGCGAGCTATCTGAAGGAGACTCCGAAAGTAGTGCTATTTGCTCCTTCTCACATCGAAATCATCACAGGCTCGCCTGCCGCCCGTCGCGATTATTTCAACAAAGTAATATCACAATTTGACTATGAGTACAAAAAAAGACTGAAAGGGTACGAGGAAGCCATTCGAAAGCGTAACAAAATCTTGGAGCGATACATGGGTGGGCTCACACTACAAAAAGAGCTCTCATTTTGGGACTCATATATGGAGGAGCAATCTCATTATCTGGTGGGAGCGCGGGCAAACTACACAAAGTTCGTGAATAGTCACGAGAAAGTGGACCACGTGCAATTTCGCTTGGAGTACACCAAAAATGAGTTCACCGCTGCTCGAGCCCAAGAGAGGCTTGATCTTGACCTTCGAATCAAAAAGACCACTATTGGACCTCAAAAAGATGATTTCTCCATCATAATAAAGAGAAATGGTCCGGAGAAAAACGTGCATCGCTTTGGCTCCCGTAGCGAACAGCGCTTGAGCATCTTGTGGCTCAAGCTCAACGAAATTTATTACTGTGAGGAGGTTTTGAAGCTCAAGCCTTTGATTCTTTTTGACGATATTTTCTCTGAGTTTGATGCGCAAAATAAAAAACTGGTGTTGGGGGTAATGAAAGAATACCAATCCGTGATGACCACCACGGAGCCTGATGTGCCGACCCTCGCCACCTTCGCCCCGTTCGTCATCAAGCTTTAGTCTTCTCAAAACCTACGACAATAAAGGTCGTTCCGCACCATTTAAGCAAGGTCCCTTAGCTTGTCTTGACAACTTAAAGCTCTTATGATTAAATACTTTGATTAATCAAAGTAGACAACCATGACTAGAATATCCAAGCACAGACTCAATCGGAGAGTGTTTTCTAAAATATTTGATTTGTTTTTTACACTCTCGGTGGCAATAAAAGATAGACAATCATTTAATTTCATTATGATAGATCTTTTGTCGCCCGTGGAGCGAATCATGGTGGCCAAAAGAATTGCAATAGTATACTTGCTAAGTAAGAATATCGACTATGGCACTATTTGTCGCATTTTGAAAGTCTCCACGCAGACAGTTGCTACCCAGC
>CAYLLP010000011.1:0-33747 GCA_964384955.1 uncultured Gammaproteobacteria bacterium | reverse complement strand
GTCCAGGGGGAGGGATTCGAACCCCCGTAGGCTTGCGCCGTCAGATTTACAGTCTGATCCATTTGTCCACTCTGGCACCCCTGGTATGCTCCAATTATACCATTTTTGACCTCATAATCGACCTTCTTGCTATAATGAAGTGTGGACAAAGATACTAAATTTGTATTGCAATCCCTTGCTATGGATTTAAAACGAGTGTCTATGGGGCTTGAACGAGGATCCTTGAAGATGGCAAAACGATTTCTAGAAGAGGCCATCAAACGAAAAAAAGAAGTTGAGATGGATAAAATAGCTCCATACATTCAAAAATTACTAGGCAAGGTGAACAAAAACCTTGACGCAGAAAACGCTCTCATGCTGAGTACGCTCATTCAAAACTATTCTCAGAAAACAGCGAATTTCAGTTAGACCATCCCTGCAATCTAATCCCCTTGACAATGTAAAAAGGGTATTGTATACTCGACCCCATGAGCACTTCAGATAGGCCGCAGGAAGGCACCAACCCCGAGCTTCTTGATACATATGCCAAGCTCAGAGCGCTTGCTTCGCAAAACAAAGACGCCGTAAATCAGCCAGTTCGCACCCGAGCTGCGGCTGTGGTGGACGAAATCAAGAGTGAGCTGGCGCAAAAAACCGCACGGCTTGAAGAGCTAGAGCAGCAAGTGGAAAACCTCAAGCATGAGTTGGCCCTTGGCAAGCGAATCGTACTTACCCAAGATGCGCTTGGATACCTGCTAGAGAAGTTTAATCAGGAGCAAGCCGACTGGGAGAAGCGCAAAAGAATACTTGATGAGGAGCTGGCTCAAAAGGCTTCGGCTACACGAAGGAGAATAGATCGGGAATTTGAGGAAAAAAAGGGCGCGACACAACGAGAAGAAAATCAAGGGAAGAAAAAAGAGAATGATATTAGCTCCTTGAGGTCTAATGAAATATTCTCGTCAAAGCCTGTAAAAGACATACAATCTGCTCTTATGACTAACCTGAAAGACTACTAAGCGCAGTACTGCGCTCAAGATTCTCACCTCCTAGATTCGACTCCCCACGCGGCAAGCCTACACCCCGGGACACTTTTTTGGAGACATTTTTTCTGTTATCATAAGAGTATGAGTCTCACAGAGTTCTCGGCCCTTTTGCGCCGTATTTTCCCTTACGCGATCTTAGGCCTCCTTGCTTTCTTGATTCTTTTTTACATCGTGCGATTGGTGGGCTCGTTTATCGCTGCTCGCTCCAGCAATGTAGTCTTAAATCCGGTCTTTGAAAAAATTAAGAAGCTTGAGATTCCGGGTGCCCCGAGCTCCGAAGGAATCACTTATAATTTTGATACCGTAGAGGGCGTGCCACAGACGGCCACTGAAGCGGCGCATGTGTACTTTCTTCCCCCACAGACCCCAAGACTTGGCTACCGGGAGAAAATTTATCTCATGGCGCGGGCATTTGGATTTGACACGTCGCGCACAGCTCACACGCTTTCTGGCACAGAGGCCACCTTCAAGGAGGACAAGAAAACCCTCACGATTGACATATCCAACTTCAACTTTACTTATGACTACGATTTCGGCAGTGACAATGATTTTTTTAGAGATGCGGCTCCCCCTCAGGGCGAGGTGGCCCAGGCCAAGGCTGTGGAATACTTGCAATCCGTGGACCGGTATCCGGAGGAGCTGGCTACAGGCCGGACCAATTTAATCTATCTTTTTTATAGCACCAAAGATCGCACCATGGCCATATTGGACGAGGTCGCCCTGCAGCTCACACCCAATCTGGTAGAGGTAGATTTTTACCGCCCAGATTTGGACGAGCTCCCGATCGTGCCCCCCAAATACTTCAACAGCCAGAATTTCGTGATGATGGTGCGGAATGGCAACGACTATCGGGTCGCGCGCGCGCAGGTGCGGTATTTTGACAGATCCACCACACAGGTGGGCACGTATCCGCTTAAGTCGGGCACGGCGGCCTTCGAGGATCTCAAGGCAGGTCGCGGCTTCGTGGCCTCCCCGGTGAAGGACGCCAAAAATATCAATATCAATAAGATGTTCCTTGCCTATTTTGACCCGCAGGTTTTTACAGAATATCTTCGACCCGTCTACGTGTTCTTGGGCAACAACAATTTTGTCGCGTATGTCGACGCAGTGCGCCCCGATTACGTAGCGGAGTGATCGCCGCTCACTCACCCCTCAGTCAATTTTCTAGTTTGTGAGGACGATTATTTCAGGGCCGATAATGACCCGAGGACCGCTCGCTCCTCCTCGTAAACTTACAATCATAGTCTTGGACACCACAAACTGCGAAAATTCACCTCAGGGCTGACTGAGAGTGCGACGGGTGGCCGAACGGAGGGTCTCCCTGCCGCGCCGCAGAGTACTCTCGAGCACGGGAGGGGGGAGGGAGGGCAGGCCCCGTCGCACGGCTCTAGAGAAGCTAAGCACGAAAGATTAATTTATAGCGAAATTGTCTCAAAGGTCACATTGCTATCGATCCAGCTCACGACATTTGTGGTGTCCGCGAAGCGATCTTCGCTCTTAAGGAGCACAATCAGGAAGTCCCGGCCGTCTTTGCGATAAAAAGTCACCAAATTCTCTCCGGCCTCAGGCGTCTGCCCAGTCTTGAGGCCTCCTACCCCCTTGAGCTCGCCAAGCAGGCGATTGACATTGGTAAGAGTGTGAGAGTACTTAAACTCAGTATCCGGAATCACAATCTGCTTGATCCCCACCATCTTCGTGAGGTATTTATTCTTAAGTAGCTCGCGCCCCGCAAGAGCAAGATCAAAGGGCGAAGTATATTGCCCCTGAGCGTCAAATCCGGCAGGGTCCACGAAGTGTGTGTCGCGCATCCCCAGCTCAATCGCTTTTTGATTCATAAGCCTCACAAACTCCTCTTGACCGTGCTCATCGGCCATGGCGTAGGCAGCGTCATTGCCTGAGTGGATGAGGGCGCCATACAAAAGGTTCTCCACAGTGATTTTCTCTCCCTGCACAAGCCCCATAGTCTGGCCCTCCGCCACGACCCGCTTCACTTCTACCACGTCCTCGGGCTCATAGATATCGTAGGCCACAAGCGCGGTAATGATTTTAGTCGTTGAAGCCGGCAGAAAATGCTCGCGCGGGTTGCGTTCATAGACAGGGCTAAAAGAAGCAAGATCGATCACATATACTCCGGCAGCCGTGGTATCCGGGGCACTACCTGAGACCACTATCGGTAGAACAATTTGGGAGGGCACAGAAGGCGCCAATGTCGCGGTGGCAAAAAGATCGCGGTTATGAGCAAAGAGCGAAAAATAATAGGTATCCCCTGGCAAAAAAAGAAAAAGCAGGGTATAAAATGCGAAGATTAGATAGTATTTTAATTTCATGGAAAATTCGAAGCTCGAATATCGAATCTCGAAACAAATTCAAATGACCAAAATTCGAATTTAGATAATTGGGTCATTGTTTCGGATTTCGGACTTAGGATTTCGAGTTTTTGTGTTCAACTTTTATTCCTAGCTCTTTGAGTTGAGCCTGCGACACTTCCGAAGGTGCATTCATGACCGATATATGGCCACCGGATGAGGCAGGGAAGGGGATTACTTCGCGCACCGATCGCTCTCCCAGGGCAGCCAGCAGAAATCGGTCAATGCCGGGCGCAATCCCGCCGTGGGGCGGGACTCCATAGGTGAAAGCTTCAAGAAGATGTGCAAAATCTTTTTTTTGTTCTTGCGTAAATCCGATAAGTTCAAAAACCTTGTTTTGCACCGCGGCATCACTTATCCTAATGCTTCCTCCCCCAACTTCATACCCGTTTAACACCATGTCGTGCTGCTGGCCTCGCACCTTAAGAGGATCTTTATCCAAAAGTCGGATATCTTCAGGGTGCGGGGCTGTGAACATATGATGAGAAGGCGCGAACTTTGCACTACCTGCACCGTGGAAATAATCCTCACCGCTTTGTTTTGTGAATAACGGAAAATCCAAGATCCATGCAAATGCTAGCTCGTCTTTGTCCTCTTTATTGGCTCGCAAGTCGGGCCTGTCGCTTCCGTACTTCTTTGTCGCCTCGTTGTGCGTGAGTCGGGGCCACGGGGCTTTCGTGATTTTTTTGTCGGGAAACACTTCCTTCATAAGCGCGGTAAATAATTCTTCTGTAATGTTTAGAATATCCTCCTGCTCCACAAAAGACATCTCCATATCAAGCTGGGTGAACTCGCCGTAGGCGCGGTCATGCCGAGGGTCCTCATCCCGGAAACAGCGAGCTATCTGAAAATACCGTTCCACCCCAGCAACCATCAAGAGCTGCTTGTATTGCTGAGGTGACTGGGGGAGTGCATAAAAGCTCCCCGGCTGGAGGCGAGAAGGCACCACGAAATCTCGAGCACCTTCTGGAGTAGTTTTTGTTAAAATTGGCGTCTCGATTTCAAGAAAATCTTTTTTCGTCAAAAAATTTCGTATGAACTGAGTGACCTGGGATCTAACCTGGAGATTCTTCATCATGCGGGAGCGGCGAAGATCGAGGTAGCGGTACTTTAGGCGGTGTTCCTCGTCCACATCATATCCGTCGCCATTGACCGGAATCGGCACAGGCGCAGATTTGCTCAAAACGCGCACTTCTTGGGCTTCTATTTCAATCTTGCCGGTCGCAAGCTTGGGATTTATCAATTTCTCAGGTCGGGCCTTGACAAGTCCTTTTATGTAGACGACATCCTCACCTGACACATCTTTGAGATTTTCTGCTCCCACCACCTGCACCACGCCCGTGCGGTCGCGCAGATCAATAAACACGATCTGCTTATGATCGCGCTTGGTGTCTACCCACCCGTAGAGTTCCACTGTTTTTCCCACATGGGTAGGAGTATCCTTCACAAAAAGTGTTTTCATTTTCCTACCAAGATTATAGCTTACGCGCATGAAATTGACAATGTACAAACAGGCAGACTGTCACATAATAGTAGTATCTTATAGTATAATTAAACTATGGAACGTGGGATATCTCATGAGCCGGAGCCAGCGCCTGTGGAATATCGCGTGGTACGCGTGTTTCCTTTGAGTCTTGCCCCCCCAAGCGACGTGTTCAAAGATGGAGGACAGGTATCATTGCAGGATATGTGGTTTACACGATCGTTGTGGCTTATGAAGGGCCCTCAAGCTGTAAATCCTCACCAGCTGATGTTACCAGGAGGTAACATAGCTCATGGCGAAACTATGCAAGCAGCTGCGCGGCGGGAGCTTAGCGAGGAGACCAATATCTCGCTTATAAAGCTAGGAGGAGAGATCGGACAGCGCAAGTACGAATTTAATCACCCTCAAGGACGCCGTCACGTGACAGAAACGGTCTTCAGGACTCAAACTACTCCATTTGCCGCTCCCAAAACACTTGACCCTGCAGATAAAGCTAGTGGCATTGCTTCTCTCAATCCAGGGGAGCTTCAGGCATTACTGGAACACGATGTGCTCGAAGTTGAGGGTACTCATTTCGGACTGATTGAGAATCTCAGAGATTCTCTTCCATCGGGAGTTGCAGCTGACTTGGAGGTAAGCGCCGATTTTAAAGAGCAGCTCAGAGAGGAAGCTATGATATTTGAGATGCGGGCCCGTGGAAAGATTTATGAACGTCTCCTTGAAAGAAGCGCAATAAGTCAGGGCAGAACGTATGCGCAGTTTGTGGAAGAGGAGAGCCAGCAAAGCTTTGCCACCATCAACCAACTTGTGACCAAAATGAGGGAAATCGATTCTTTCGTGACAGAGCTTTTCGAGCATAATTATGGGAATATGTATCATGAATCTTTGGAACGCGAATTGCGCCTTGCACAGGAGGAAGTGTTTTTTAAAGAATCACTTGATCTTATAGAAGGTTCCGGTCCACAAAAAGATATTTTGATGGGGCAATTTCTCATGCAGCTCTCCACAATCACCACTTATGAGATTGGGCTCATCCGTCGGGAGTCCCCGACGTTATTTAAGTTTCTCGAGATAGTACATAAAACATTCTCCGACGCCGATACGAGATTTACCCATCCGCAATGGCACTCACGCGTCTTAGACAATCTTGCCGCCTACAAAGCCCTCAAGTATAGCAATACACGGTCGGACCAGGGGAGAGCGGCTCAGTGGGAGCGTGAGCTATGGAGTAACCTCGAGGAGATCACGGGGATCAGTGAAGAAGTATTCTGCCATTATGCCGACCGCGCCAATAAGCAGTTTGCCTACTTTCAGCAACCGTACGCGCAACTTATGGGGGAGGGAGCCCGGAGTAATCTATATTTAGACACCATGCATGTGGGGACAGGGCGCCTTGATGAGCTTGTCTCTGTGATGTTTGGCGTCAGTCAATACAAGGGAGCGGAGGTGTCAGATATCGTGCGGGGACAGGCTTTTGGCAAGATTATAATGACCATTCTACTGGCGCAATTCGTGCCAAAACTGGAGGGTTTCTCTAAAGAAAGTACGCTAAAGATTCGCTCAGGTCTCATGGATTTGGTGGGAGGGACACTCTCCCAAAGCACACTTCTTGACGAATCTCGTGGGCTGCTTTATGCGCGGGGAGAGGTAGAGCGCGGTGGGAGGAGTATGCCGATCCTGATGAGTATACGAAAAAAAAGTGATGAATCTGCTTTTCGACAGCTCTTGGAGCGCTACACGTTTGACAACTATCAAGCTCATGATGATTTTGGCGTGGAGCTGATAATAGACGCTGAAGGGGACGAACGGGAAAATCTGAGAGATCTCACAAGCCGCTTGCTTGGAGCCTTAAAGAGTCAACCACGACGCGAACAAATCACCATCAAAAACGTGCGAGATGAATTGGGTATTTTTAATGATCTAATTCGGGGCGGAGAGTTGGGGGCAGGACACTTTAGCTTTACCCATGAAGTGGGCGGAAGCGCAGCGTCCTCCTCAGACTGGAAATGGCTCAAATTTGTCGCAACTGTCGACGGAAAAGACTGCGAATTTCAGATTTTTCCAACGGTTAGTGACAGAAACAAGAAAAAGGAAGACGATCCCAGGTTCGCGCTTCACCGGCAAATCCGCCCACACCGCGAGGGCCGGGTATCTATCTTGGAGCTTTTCAACAGGCTCATCGATGAGGAGACCTACGAGGAGATAAAAAAGAAAACCCTATAACAATCGAGGGGCCTTTCATTTACCCCTTGACAAACATAGGGTGGTAGTCATAGTATGTGATTATAGGGTAAAAGTATGCCCGGAGTAGAGAGTCGAGTAATGCACGCTGCGATGGTTGCTCAAGAGCTTGGTATCGGAGTGGTACCGGCAACCATGAATCCACATATGTCGTACCATGACATTGCTGAAAGTGTCGATTCGGGAGCACTCCATGTATTAGAACCTCTTTTTGCGCAGACGATTATTGTGACTAGGCAAATCCTGCATTCCTACACCTCGCAAGACATGGATGGCTTTACTCACCTCGAGCCTCACAACAAAAGAGAAATAATGGCGCTTGCACACAATGCGGCGGCGGCCATGGCCGGCTGTGTAAAGTTAGACCGCCCCAAAAATTCTTCCCACTCCGAAAAGGAATTTGAAGAAATTGAAGACCATATTCCGGAAGATTTGGTTGCGGCCGTAGGAGCTTTGAGTAAAACCAAAGTCGCAGGTACGCCGCACGTTGATCCCGGTCGCGCCAGGGATATTGTCGGAGACAATCCAACAATTGAACAACTGATTATCAACCACAAGGAATTATTTGAGGAGATGCCCGAAAATACGACAACTACTCCGGTAGCTTCTCTTGCACTGTCCGCTCCTCCCCAGAAAGTACATTCGTTGAGGTCAATTTTTGACCCATTGAGAGGAAGTTTCTCGAGACTGAAGTCAGCTGCGTATAAGCATTTGTCAGGTGACGACCCAATAGATTTAGTGACTCGTCGGTCTTCTCGTACTCTTTTTTGATAGCCCGGAGCATGACCAGAATCTCCTTGGCCTTGGTTTGGATTTTCTGGCCTTCATAGCTCATCAAGATCGCCTTGATGTAGGCGTTGAAGGTGGTGGGGGACACGGGGAAGATGCGGCGCGCGGCAGCATAATCATAGAGGTCGCCGGAGTTGATGATCTCGTAGTACACGGATTCCGAAGGAATATACATCATTGCGTAGTCAAGAGTCCCCTCCCCTACCAATATATATTTTTTGGCGATGTCTGCCACATGTTTCTTGACGTCGCGCACGAATTCTTTTTCATATAATTTTTTGTCCGCTTCCGCGCTCTTTGAGTCATGCATTCGTTTAAAATTTTCCATTGGGAACTTGCTGTCTATGGCGAGAAGACCCTGGGAAGTGATGATGACGGCGTCGACTTTCTCGCCGCTTTTGAAGCCGTGCTGAAGCTTGAACATATCTTTGGGCAAGTTTTGCGCCAATATCTCTTTCAATATCTGCTCGCCGATGTTGCCTCGAAGCTTTGGCGAGGTGAGGAATTCCTGAAGATCGCGCATCGAGCGGCCGACCTCGGCCATCTCCCCGATCTGCTCGCGAAGGGAGCCTATCACCGTTGCAGCCCGGTCGAGGCGATTGTTGAACATTTCCATGTTGCGGGATAGCTTCTGATCGGTGGTCGCGGAGGAGGACTTGAGCCACTCAATGAGCTCCTGGGAGGTGCCGGTCTTCTTCTCAAGACCCACGATCCATTGCCGGATCACAAAAAGCGACATGGCAAAAAGCCCGATAATGATCGCAATCGTTGTCCCATCCATACGTGACAATCATTATAGCACGTAGAGCATAACGCGAAGCGGGCAGCACGAAACGCATAACTTGAAGCCCCCCAGTCATAATTACAGTTGACTAGTCAACTAGCATTATGACTCACAATTCCCGCGGTACTATTACAGTTAAGCGCTTAACTGATACAAATGTGGTTCAATCGTTTAAACGATTGAACCAGTACGTTTGCAAAAATTTGAAGCTAAATACTTCAATCTATCGATAGAATAAAGTAACGACGCTAAGTGGATTAGCCGAAGATCATATCGAAATTAAAAAACGCCACGCGCTAGAAGCTAGGAGTCACCAGGAGAATTTTCTTCTGGAAATTCTTCAAAAGCAATTTTTAAAAAGGCTGCCTGAACTTGGGTAACTTTCCTGCCGGGGAAATATCTTTGAGTCGCAGGCAAGACCTGCGCAGCTACCAGTTCTTCGTAGAGAGCTCTTCTGAGCTCACCTACTGTTTGATATCCTACATCTATTGCATAATTCGTAGCTCGTGTAAAAAATCCACGAAGCTGACCGCGAAATTGTGAAAGATATTCGTTCCATCCCGAGTGAGGATTATATTCAAATTCTTCAATATACAAAGCTAAGGCTTTCTTAGTTATTACAAAGGAGGGAGGCGGTATAAGATTGATTAATCGTACGTCGTCAGGCAATAATCCTGCCTTTTTTCGAACGTCTGCTGCAAATGCATCAAGCGGGAGGAGGACAGCATGGTCTTTCCTTCTTATTTCTGCTACAGTTGGAGTGTGAGAAATCTGTTCTGCAGACATACGCTTTTAGCTCAAAGCTAATTCTTGGTTTCGCCGAAGATTTTGGGTTTGAGCCAATCGTCAGCTTCAGCCGCGTCCTCGTCGTCCTCAGGCTCTTGCTCAATGGTCTCTACAGCACGGGCTTCTTTCTGACTGGCGGGTTGCACTGTCGGCATCGGAGCCTGACCCGGGCGTGTGAACACGTCTTTCCTGGCGCCTTTCTTTTTGGCCCCCGCCCGAAGCAGCGCTGCGGCGGCCTCTAAGCTGTCTGGGGTCACCGAATAGGAGGTAAAGTTGGCAGTGGCCGAAAGAATGCCCTGGTAGAGATTGGTGGCAATATCAGCGTCCAACTCCACGCCAAGTGCCGTAATTACTCCAAGCACGATCTCGCTGGTCGCGGCGGCCTGCTTGGACACAAGATTGGCAGTACCATAAAAGCTATTGGACAAATGACGGTCGATATTGATTATTGTTTTATTGGCCAGAGCCTGAGCATTGTCTGCGTAAATCGGGCCCAAAGCCTTGAGGCTAGGCGAGTCCAGTGTGATTACGAACTCTACCTGTCCGCCGGACTTAGTGAATGTCACGTCCTTTGGGTCAATTGCAGTCTCTTTGGTGCGGGGGGTCACGATGAGATTGAACCTGTCACCGGTGATGTTGTAGTCGACCTTATCGATCGCGCCTTCCTGATAGGGGAACGAGATCACGAGGTTATCTCCGGCTGTCACGAGCTCAGAGGTAATTTTGTCCGCACCCACAATATCGCTTTTGACAGGGGTCGAGCAGGCGATCCCTACGTTTTTGCCTGTCTTTGTGAGAGCTAAATAGAGCGCAGTTGCAGCGCTCACCGTGTCCGCGGAGGGACTTTGGGGTAGGAGTATTACTCCAGAGGAGTACTTTTGAAGAAGTTGTGCGATGGCGTCTGTCTCGTCCTGTTTCATATTACTATAAGACGAATTTTACCATATCATTGACCGAAATGTCAAGTGCAGGTTCAAACCCCATTCCAGCCTCCTGATCCTTCTTCACCTCAGGCACGGTTTTGGCTCGCAGCTTGAGGCTAGTGAGCTTCCCCGTCCCTGTCTGCTTGCCCTCGTGATAGACCTCCACAGTGTCGCCAAGCGCGGCTTTGCCTTTGGTGACGCGCACTCCAAAGACCTTCTCTTGCGCGATTATAAAGGTCGCCAACACTTTGGCCTCGCCCTTGAGGTTCTTCTCGCGCTCTTGCTTCTCCCGTATGAGCGAAGCGACCTCGCTCACATCGTCTAGGAGCTCGTAGATAATATTATAGGTTTTGATCACTACTTTTTCTTGCTTAGCAATAGTATTGGCCTCGGGTTCTTCTTTGGTGTTGAAGCCAATTATGATCGATTTGGTCGTTTTAGCCAAGAAAATATCAGATTTAGTAATAGGTCCGACAGCTGTGGACACGATCTTGACTCCCGAGTTCTTGCGCAAAATGGCATCGATTGCCTCAAGAGAGCCCTGAGAATCGGCCTTAATGATGATTGGGAGTGTCTTCTCGTCGCCCATGTCAAGAAGCGCTTCCATGGTGATGGCGGCCGGGGTGTGGTCCACTTGGGCTGGTGATGCTTTTGCTACCCGTGAGCTCGTGAGCATTGCCCCGACTTCTGGAAGCTGGGTCAATCCCAGTAGCTCAAAAGGAGTGGAGGGCAGAGCAGTCCTAATCTGCTCTCCGCGGTCGTCCCACAAGGAGCGCACTTTAATCGAAGTTTGTCCATCGAATATGGTATCGGCCACTGCGATCGACCCATTTTTTATGATACAGGAAGCCACCACACCGCGCCGGTCTTTTTTGGTCTCAATCACATAGATTTGAGGTGGGGCCTTAGGGTCATACATGAGATTGAGCTCAGAGGCCACCAGAAGTATGGTCTCCAAAAGCTCGTCCACGCCGCGGCCGGTCTTGGCGGAGAGGGAGAGCGCGGGCACTTTGCCTCCCTTGTCCTCGACCATCACTTCATGCTTGAGAAGATCGATCTTGACGCGGTCGGGACTCGCTTCTGGCAGATCCTCTTTATTCAAGACCACGATATACGGGATGCCGGAGCTCTTGATGTGAGCAATAGACTCCACGGTCTGAGGCTTGATGCCGTCCTTGGCGTCGATAAGAAGAAGCGCTATGTCGGCGACAGTAGCTCCTCTCGCCCGGAGCGAGGAAAAGACCTCGTGGCCCGGTGTGTCGATAAAGGTAATCGTATCCACCGGATAGCCCTTGACTGGCACCTTGGCCTCATAGCCTCCAATGCGCTGGGTGATGCCACCATGCTCACGCTTGGTAATCGTGCTTTTCCTAATGTAGTCGAGGAGCGTAGTCTTACCGTGATCTACGTGGCCCAAGATGGCGACAACGGGTGGACGAGGAGTCATATTAATTAAAAATGAAAAACGAAAAGTGAAAAATTACAATTTAAAATTCAAAATTGCCCAGAAATTATGCATTTTCTTCCGGTTGCTCGGTGCTTTGCGCAGGTTCTGGAGTTGGTGAAGTAGATTCGGCTGGTTCTGGAGTAGTAGGTTCTTCTTGGGGAACTTCAACAGAGGCTTCCTGCGGGGTTTCTTCAGTTTTTTCCTCACTAGGCTCTGAAGCTTGTGGAGCATCGGCCTGTACTACAACTTCTGTGGACTCATCGTCTTTTGCTTCTTCAGGCTTGGGCGCCTCCTCCGCGGGTTTGTCAGACTTCACTTGTACAATATCGATTTCGTAGTCGGTGAGGCGGGAAGCAAGATTCACATTGACCCCGCTCTTGCCAATCGCCAGGGGCGTCTGATCCTCCGTGACCGTTACTTTGGCCCGGCGAGCCTTAATGTCAAGCTCGATGTCAGTAATTTTGGCAGGGGAAAGAGCGGCCATGATGAAAAGCTTATCGTCGCGGGAATACTGAATGATATCGATCTTCTCGCGGCCGGCAAATTCATTGGTCACACTCTGCACACGCACGCCCTTTTGGCCCACGCACGCCCCTACCGGATCCACTCCCTGCTGCGAAGAAAAGACCGCAATTTTGGCCCGCTCCCCAGGCTCGCGCACGACTTTCTTGATCTCGACAGTGCCGGAGCCAACTTCAGGGACCTCGCGCTTGAAGAGCTCGGTAATAAGAGCCGGATCGGTGCGGGAAATTATGATTTTGGAGTTGCCAAATTTGTCTTCGCCGATCTCTTTGATGAAGAAAAGGTACTGCTCGTTGACTGTATATTTCTCATTCCTGATCTGCTCTTCACGGGGCAAAATACCCTCCACCCGGCCAATGTCCACAAACGCATTGTAGCCGTCGTAGCGGATCACCCGGCCCCGTGTGACCATTCCCAGCTGGGACTTATAGTGGGAGATCACGTTCTTTTTTTCGGCTTCGCGGATCTTTTGCAAGATGACCTGCTTGGCAGTCTGGGCGGCAATGCGGCCAAAGCCCGGAGGGGTGATGTCTTTGTCGCTGTCTAGGATGTGCGCCTCGCCGGTGTCACGGTTTAATTTCACAGTTATGGTGTCTGGCAGCTCCTCAAGGGCCGCGGCGGCCGATTCTGAGGTCTCACGCTTATAAGCCGCCAAGATAGCAGCTTCAATTGAAGAAATGACCTCATCGGTGGAGATGCCGCGCTCTGTGGCGACCTGATTGAGGGCCAGTGCAAATTCACTTTTGACTATGCTCATATTTGATCCTTAGACTAAAGACCCCGCCTCGTCAACCCATGGGCGGGGATCAACCTAACAATTTGATTGTACCACAGTGAGGCTACAATTAAAACCGCAAAACAACTAGGGGTTGAACCCCTCGAGGGGTTCAACCCCTAAAATGTATTATTTACACCCTCCGGCGTAAATGAGAAATATGTGAATATAGTGTTTACCATTTCGGCGCACGTGCGCCGAAATGGTCGTCGTTTTGAGATCATTGACCCTACCAGTGATGTCACGATCGTGACATCAATGGTAATGCATACACTGTGAAACTATGTGGCGAGTAATCATAAAAATCATATGACCTGCCTGCCGGCAGGCAGGTTAAACATATGATTTTACATATGTATTTTTACACGCTGAAAAAGGAGGTTCAGCTCAAGCCTTTTGAGAAAGTATTTTTCCCACCTCGAATTTGATGAGAATTGTCAGAAGTGCGCAGACAAGGAGTGCATATAGAGGAAATCCGAAGTGCGCGAAATTCCACACTTTAATAGTCGCCAATGCTATTGCAGCGCTTATTGCGGCAAAGAAGTAAGCTTGATAATTTTCGGTTTCTGGATTAGTGTAGGATTTTGTAATGGTCGGAATTGCAGCCAGTCCGTCGGCAATAATGCTGAAAAATATTGCAATATTCCCCACTCTTGTCAGCCCCCAAAGTAAAAGCCCTGCTAAAGATAGTATTCCACAGATTACGTCAAGCTTACTCAATTTCCAATACGCTTTCTTGTTAACAAAGGACGATAGAAAAATAAGTAAAGGGCCAAAGCCGAACATGAAGGTAGTAAGTGAAGCGAGTCCCACGCCTTGCTTGATTTCTGCGGCAAATGCAATTATAGGCGCCAGGGCCCAGATAAACCAAGTGACTCTATTTGGTTTAGTCACTCCTTTTACGGTAGAGATTGCATAGCCGATACTTCCTGCAAAATTAAGAAGCACCCCTAAAATTACGAAGCGTTCGTCAATCATGAATAGAAGAATTGTAGCAGGTTACTCGCCTTTCTTATCTTGCTTTTCGGCCTTAGCCTCGGGCTTACCCTCGGCAGGCTTGTCTTCTGCTTTTTGATCGCCCTCTGCCGCGGGAACGGCTTCGCCGCCTTCAGCCGGTGCCGCGCCTTCGGTGGTCGCGCCCTCTTCGGCAACCGGAGCGGCCACCTCAGGCTCTAAGCTCTCTTCTTTGTGGGCGACTATCGAGAGCACCACTTTGTCTGGCTCTTCCTTAAATTCGAAGTTGCCGGATTTCTTGAGATCAGCGACCTTGATTTCGGTACCAAGCTCGCTCATTCCCGTCACATCCACTTCAATTTCTTGAGGAATGTCCGACGGTAGCGATTCGACCACAAGATGTGCGGCCTGGGTCAAGAGCACGCCGCCATGCTGCTCGACAGCCGGTGCCTCGCCCACGATTTTGACAGGTACCTCGGTCTCGATCTTCTTGGTGAGGTCGACTTTGCGGAAGTCCACATGCAAGAGATCGTGGCTCAAGGGATGACGCTGCACTTGGCGGGCCAACACAGGGATCTGAGAGCCATTGAGCGTAATTTGAATAATGCCGGTCTCGTGCGCCTTGGAGAATACCTTGGAAAAATCGCGATAAGAAATGAATATCGAGGCAGAGGTAAATCCCGGGCCATAAATATTGGCCGCCAGCTGCCCTTCGCGTCGGGCTTTCTTGAGGCGCTTGCCATACACTTCCCGTTTCTGCGCGGTCAGCGTGTGTGGGGCGGGATCTTTGACAGTTTTAGCCATAGGAAAATAAAAGTATATCACACGGGGGCGCTGATCGCAAACCCATTGCTAAAGCGATGTCACGACCTCTTGGAGCTTGTCCAAAAGATCTTGAGGCAGTGGCAGCCCCAGCTCTAGATATTTGAGGGAGGCTTGAGTGAGAATAAGCGCGGCGCGCGTGCGTCCTGCTGCGGCCTCAAATTTGGCGCGGCGGGCGGCCATATCAGAAGGAAAGTCAGGAAGCCTCTCCCCAACCGCTGTGAGATCCTCTTCAAGCTCCTGGAGATCGCGCTTAATCGCGGTAAGGGCATCGAGCAGAAAGCGCCGCCGCGAAGGCTCGTTGAGTGGTCTATCGCTCAGGACCAGCACCAAGCGAGCCCGCTGGCTGATGCGCTCTTTGGCGGTTCTAATTCCCGGCAGTCGTGCCAGGACATTGTGCATGCGGTCGGGCATGAGTGCAAGACCAAAAAATGCGTAGGTCGGACGGCCAGCGCTATACGCCACACTCTCGGCTGTCACGGCCACCTGGGCGAATCGACTTGGAGAAGGAATCAAAAGATAAAAAGCGGCCAGCTGAAGGGGGAGAAGCGCCAGGTGTAGAAGAATAATTATTAACAAGGTACTAGTAATAATCATGCGGGGTGTAAGCAACTTGAGCCGCGATGTAGTTCTTTTTTTGATCACGTGTCTTCCCCCACCCTCCTCAAGGTTGAGGTACTTCTCCGAGCTTTTGGAGAAGAGGAACCAGAGCATATTCTCTATATGCTCCCGTGTAGGGGAGTGTGGAAGATTCACGACCTTAGCCCCCTCAATGTGGAGGCCGCTCAAGCTTTTGGCCCGTTGTGAGGCTATGCTACTGGCCCCGACATACACAAAATACCAGCGCTGCTCTGTGTGCGGCCCTGCTCGCGTCGGCGAGCGCATCTCATTTACAAAAAAAATACTGTCAAAGCGGCTCGCATCCCGAGGGAGTGTGGGCTTTGTCGCCACGTGGGCCCCAGAGGCAGTAAGAGTGTCCGTGAGTGCCTGGGTTGCCATACTTATTTGCTTGTCCACAATGAGGATTTGAGGAGATTCTTTCTGAATTTCGGTGACAAGCATGCCATATATTGTATAATGTTTCGATAATGAGTATTGTAGATAAGACTGTAATAGTGCCCTACGACAGAGTTGAGGAGATATCTGCCACATTTGCTGGTAAGCGAATCTTGGTGGGTGGCTGCTTCGACGGGCTGCACATTGGACACGTTACATTTCTTGAAAAAGCCAAAAGCGAAGGTGACTTTCTCATCGTGGCGATCGAGCCCGACGAATTTATCGTCAAGAGAAAGGGCAAGAAGCCCCTCCACACCCAAAAGCTGCGTGCGAAGATGCTTGGCGCCCTGCGGGTCGTCGACGCCGTGGTGATGCTCCCCCTATTTACCGGCGATCAAGACTATCTTACCTTGACCCAAGAAATCCAGCCCTCAGCGATTGCAATCACAGAGGGAGATCCTAATCGTGAGAAAAAAGCAGCCCACGCGCAAGCCGCTGGTGGCAGGCTGGCTGTCGTGACGCCTCACATTGAGGGTTTCGCAAGTTCGAGGATTAACCTATGAGAGCATTTCTGGCGATTGACATCCCTCAAAAAGCTAAGGATGAGATTTCTGCCGCCGTTGCGCCTCTGAGCAAAGAATATCCGGATCTCACCTGGGTACCTCCCCACAATTATCATCTCACCATCCACTTTTTTGGAGACCTCACCGCCAAAGAGGTCTCCAATGTGCAGGAAAAGATGGAGTACATGCTCTATGACGTGCAACCGTTTCATGTATATAGCCTTGAAGCGGGCATTTTCATACATGACAAAATCTTGCTCTACCTGGAGTTTGCCCGTCAGAAGAATCTTGAAGAGGTGGTGGAGCGCATTCGAGAAAGCTTTGGCCCGGACCGCACAAAGCGCTTCATCCCGCACATTACTCTGGCCCGGTATCGAGTGCCTGCCAAGCAGCAGTACTTGCTTTTGAAGAAGAAAGTGCAAAGACTCGCAATTGACACCTCATTTAAAATAGACAAAATCTCTCTATACGAGAGTATACTGACGGGAAAAATCCCACAGTACAGGCGGATTGCCGCCTTTGCACTAAATCCTTAAAAGTCCATTATGCCGCGGCTCCGATCCTGTACATTCCTGTACCACAGACTGGGCATTTACCTTTCATCGCGGGCTTTCCATTTTTCATGGTGACTTTTTGTGCATTTTCATCTTCGCGCTTGGCGCGACATTTTACGCAATACATACTTGCCATAGTGTATCACCTCCTTTTTGTTAATTATAAGCACGGTAACTGCTAATCCTTGACTCACACTCATTTTGTGCCTAGATAAGTATACAGGTTACCATAATACAAACCAATTTCAAGCGCAATAATAGCTACAGTCAGGATGAGGCTACGGGTAAGATCCTGGCGAAAATAAGGAAGGGGAGCAGAAGAATCCTTAGAAAGCTTATTGGAAGGAGCCGAACCAATGGAAGCAGCGGGCGCTTTTGGGCGCGTTACCGGCGTCTGCACACTGCGCAGAAGCTGACGCTCGCGACGCTCTTGAGCTTGGATTTTTTGCTCTCGTGTACGTCGGGCCATAGCTTGTTTATTATATCCAATGTTGACAGTGCATTGTACACCAATTAGAATGTATACTTACTATAGCGACCGTATCGCTGTTATAATTTGGTGGGAGATTTTGTATGAATTCTTGGAAAAGCATCTATATTACAGCTGGCGTAGTATTTTTGGCTACCGCCGCGGCATCTTTTCTTTTCTTTTCGTCCGCAGCAGGAGCTTCTCTGGGCTTAGGTGGCGTAGTGCCTGATGTTGAAGATGCGGCCCAGGGCCCAAAGACGGAGGAGTGCCCCCTTAACGGTCAACTCATGACTAAGGGTCAGCGCACACGGTGGGAAGCCCGCCGGCCTCTTGGGGTCACGGTCGAGAACCATGTGGAAGCCCGGCCTCAATCGGGACTCGCCAACGCAGATATTATCTATGAAGTAGTGGCTGAGGGCGGAATCACTAGATTTTTGGCGCTCTACTACTGTGACGATGCCAAAATTGTAGGACCGGTACGCTCTGCGCGCATTTATTTTGTCAAGCTATTACAGGGCTACGGCCTGTATCCATTGTATGCGCATGTCGGAGGTGCCAACACTCCGGGTCCAGCTGACGCCTTAGGCGAAATCAACGACTTGGGATGGGGAGGGTATAATGACCTCAATCAATTTGCAGTCCCCTTCCCCATTTTTTACCGTGACTACGATCGACTGCCAGGTCGGGCCACAGAGCACACGATGTATGCCTCAACAGAAAAACTCTTCGAATATGCCAAGGAGAGTCGGGATCTTACCAACAAAGATAAAAAAGGGACCGCGTGGGACAAGGGATTTGAGCCTTGGAAATTCAAGGACGATGCACCAGCGGACAAGCGGGGCGCGGTCACGAAGATAAATTTTGGTTTTTGGGATGCTTCAATCGGACAGTATGGAGTGACCTTTACTTATGACGTTGAGGACAACAGCTATCGCCGCAGCCATGCCGCGGCGCCGCATTTGGACAAAAATAGCGGTACACCGCTCAAGGCTAAAAATGTAGTGATTGCTCTGGTGACTGAGTCCGATGCCAACGATGGATACGAGGGTGGACATCTCTTGTATAAGGTGGTAGGGCGTGGGGAAGCATTGATTTTTCAGGACGGGAATGTTATAAAGGGGTCGTGGACCAAAGGGGATGAGACCGAGCAAATGAGATTTTTTGATGAGGAGGGGACGGAAGTCGCGATGACGCGAGGCAAGATTTTCGTAGAGATTCTTCCCACAGGAAACGAGGTTACTTACTGAAATCCAAATTTCAAAGCTCAAATGTCAAATCAAATCCAAAATCTAAATGACTAAAATATTTAGCTTTTGAAACTTTAGTCATTGATTTGTATCTTTGGATTTTGTCATTTGAAATTTTAATTCATGCTTGAAGCCATAATTCCATCAAAGACGCGGCGTAAGATTCTGCAGCTTTTTTATCACGATCCGGACGCCTCCTATTACTTGAGAAAGATCGTGCGGGAGATTGGTGAAGAGGTGAATGCCGTCAAGCGGGAGCTGGATATTTTGGCTGGCGAGAAGCTATTGCTGCGCGAGCGGCGCCTCAACAAGGTATTCTACACCCTCAATCCGCACTATACTTTTTATGAGGATTTCCTCAAAATGTTCACCAAAACAGGCACACTCGCCACTTCAATTTTTAAGAACCTCTCAAAGCTCGGCAAGACCAAGTTTGTGACGATCTCCACTAAATACACGAAGCGCCAGGCGATTTCCTCAGACGAGATTTATCTCTTGCTGGTCGGTGTCATTGTGGTTGCGGAGATTGCGGCAATCGTGGAGGAAATGCAGAAGGATTTTGGACGGGAAATCAACTTCACCGTGATGACAGAGGAAGAGTTTAAGTTCCGAAAGAAAAACAACGACCCCTTTATCTGGAGATTTTTGAAGTCCCCCAAAGTCATGCTGGTCGGCTCCGAAGATGAACTTCTGAAATGAAATACTTGCGGTATCTGACTCTTGGAGCATTGGCACTTCTTGTCTTGTGGATTGATCTGCCACCAATTGGATCTCATAAGTCCGCAACCATTGATTTTTCTCTGTTTGGGCGCCGCGTGCATAAGGAATTCTCCACCAAACTAGGACTTGACCTGCAGGGCGGGAGTCATTTGGTATTTGAGGCTGATACTTCAAAGGTCCTTTCCTCAGACGTCAAAGAGGCGATCGAGAGTTCGCGCGACATTATCGAAAAAAGGGTTAATTTTTTCGGTGTTTCCGAACCCTCAATTGCGGTTGTGACTTCAGGCCGCAAGCAACGTATTAACGTAGATCTTCCGGGAGTCTCCGACGTCGGGAAAGCCGTGACGTTGATTGGCTCCACGGCGAGGCTGACATTTAAGGAAGAAGCACCTACCCCAGACCCTAAAGAAGCCACGCTTCCGGCAGTGTTTCGACTGACTAAGTCCACTACGCTGGGAGGGGCGGACGTCAAAAAAGCAAGTGTCGCCTTTGATCCGCAGAACGGCCAACCGCAGGTTGCTCTCGCATTCACCAAAGAAGGGGGGGATAAGTTTGAAGATATTACGGCACGAAATGTGGGCAAGCCTGTGGGGATATATATTGATACATTTTTAGTGTCGGCTCCTGTAGTGCAGGAGCGCATTAGCGGAGGCACGGCTGTCATAAACGGCAGCTTTACCATCGAAGAGGCCAAGTCACTTGCAATTTCGATCAACTCAGGAGCCCTTCCTGTGCCTATTTCGCTTGTGGAGCAGCGCAGCATCGGCCCCACACTCGGCGCCCTTGAGGTAAAAAAAAGTGTGATTGCAGGAGGTGTGGGGCTTGCTGCAGTCATGATTTTTATGCTTATCTACTATGGCCGACTTGGTGTGATTGCATGTGTCGGACTTGTGATCTATGGCCTCCTCTCGTATGCAATTTTCCGCGCAATTCCTGTGGTCTTGACACTGTCGGGGGTGGCTGGATTTATCTTATCAATTGGAATGGCCGTGGACTCCAACATTCTTATATTTGAGCGCATTAAGGAGGAGCTGCGCGCAGGCCTGGACCGTGAGACGGCGATTCGCCTCGGATTCGGTCGCGCCCTGGATGCCATCAAAGACGCCAATTTCACCACACTTCTTGTGGCTTTCATTCTCTTTAATCCTCTCAACTGGGACTTCTTTCCTCAGTTTGGATTGGTGCGCGGCTTTGCGCTTACTCTGGCAATTGGGGTAGCGATGAGCTTATTTACTGGGGTTTTTGTGACGAAACGACTCATAAACGTCTTTTACAAGTAAGTATAAATCCAAATGTCAAAATCCAAAGATTCAATTCAAGCTCAAAGTTCAAAATCTAAATTCATACTATTTTATCATTTGGATTTTGGATTTGATTTGACATTTGAGCTTTGTAATTTGTAATTATAGACTATGTTTGATTTTCTTAGATATACTCGAGTTTACTTTTTAATATCGGCAATCGTGATTGGGGCAGGTTTATATTCGATCATGCGATGGGGGTATATCTACTCGATAGATTTCGTTGGGGGCACCAATATTCTGTATCAGGTGGACCGCAATATTTCACCTTCTGCTGTATCGGAAGCGCTCGTGGAGGCGGGAGTCTCGGGCACCAGTATTAAGGTGGAGAAAGACCACGTTATGGTGCGCTCGCGGCCTATTGATGAAAAAGAAGAGCAAGTGGTGAGGAAGAATCTCTCCACGAAAGCGAAGACTGATGTGAAGCTTCTGACATTTGAGACGGTAGGACCTGTGTTGGGACAAGAGGCCATCAGAAAGACCATAATTGCCTCAATTGTGGCGATTGTAGGCATCATGCTCTACATGAGCATAGCTTTTCGCGCTTTCACCTTTGCAGCTGCAGCTATTGTGGCCCTTTTTCATGATATTTTGGTTGTTGTCGGGAGTTATTCATTACTATCTCATTTTTTTGGAGCTACACTGGACACACTTTTTGTGACTGCACTTCTCACCACAATGTCTTTCTCCGTGCACGACACGATTGTGATTTTTGACAAAATTCGTGAGCACCGCAAGAATTTGGGCAAAAGCGATATCCAAGCGCATGCTAACCGCGCACTCACCGAGACGATGGTGCGGAGTCTGAATAACTCAATGACGATTGTGTTTATGCTTTTGGCTTTGCTTTTGCTGGGTGGCACGACAATCAAGTTTTTTGTCGCCGCCCTTTTGGTGGGTACTCTGACTGGCACCTACTCTTCGCCCTTCATCGCCACCCCAATCCTGGTCTGGCTAGAATCACGAAAACAGAAATAAACAATCACTAATCTAAAAGTTTAATTAATCGATTAATTAAACTTTAAATATGAAAATTCTCGATTTTAAGCTTGGAGAGCTGCAAGCAAACTGTTACATTCTTGTCGAGGGGTCGGAGTGCATTATTATAGATCCGGCTGATTCTGCCGACTTTATTCTTGAAGAGCTTGCCCGCAGGCGGTTGCAGCTTTTAGCAACGTTTGCCACCCACGGTCACTTCGATCACATCATGGCAGCAGGGGAGATCCAGATCTCGACAAATGCACCTTTTTATATTTTCAAAGAAGATGAGTTTTTGGTGCAAAGATTGGAGCAGACAGCTAAGCATTTTTTAGGTCATACACCCGCAATATTGAAACCCCAAAAATATTCTCATCTAAAAGAAGGAAGCATGAAGATCGGACCGTTTGCATTCGAGGTTTTACACATCCCCGGACACACCCCGGGGTGTGCAGCGTATTATTTCGAAGCGGAAGACGCTCTATTTACTGGTGACACTTTGTTTAAAAACGCAATCGGTAGACATGATTTTTCGTACAGCGACAAGAAACAACTCAAGCAATCGCTTGATCGGCTGTTCGAGTTTCCTCCGGCCACAATCGTCTATCCAGGACACGAGGAGATTACGACGATCGGCGAAGAAGAAAAACGAAAGTTTGATTTTTGACCCATAGTGTAGTATAATTAATCATGTCATCTTCTCTAGAGAAAGGGCCAATTCCCGGTCTTACAAATCAAGAACTTCGCGATATGATAGCGTCAGTCGCTGGTGTAATACCACCCAAAGTCATCATAGAAGTTGTAAACGATTTATCCCAAGCTGCAGCTCATTTTCGAGATGCCCTTGCTAGAGAGGGCAATACACCTGAGGAAATCAAGGAAAGTTTTCGTATGGCAATGGATTTTGCTCCAGAGCTTCTAAGAAAAAGATTCGAATGGGAAGCCGAGAATAATACTACTTCATTTCCTGAAGTTTCTTAAGAAGTGCTTCGCGAGTGTTTTTTACTTTGCCGTCCTCGACCTGCGCAAATATTTTGTTCAATGCTTCGCCGACCATTGGCCCCGGCTTGATGCCAAGCGCTTTCATCACATCCTGACCGTTGATTTTTAAGTCCGTGACTTTGAAAGGCTGCTTTTGTACCTCTTCGATGCGCTTTTTGAAAAGCTCAAGGCGCCAGGAGGTCGGTGTGGCAGTCCCTCCAATGCGGTCCCCCACGCGAAGATCAAGCATATCCTGGAGGTACTCGTGAGTCACGTTTTTGATAAATCTGCGGATCGCTTTGTCGGTTTGGTGCTCGTCTACTGAGAATTGGTGTTGTCTTACTAGTGTGACTAATTTGTGCTTGTCTTTTTTGGAGAGGCGAAAGCGATCAGCGATTTTGGCGCCAATTTTGGCACCGGCTACTTCGTGATTATAAAAGGTGATAAGCTGCGTTTTTTCATCTTTTCTGAATGTTGCGGCCTTACCCACGTCATGCAGGAGTGTAGCAAAGCGCGTAATCATATCTTTTGACGGGCAATGCTTGAGGCTCATTACCAAATGAGTACCCACGTCATAGATATGATGGCGCTTGGGGCTTTTTTGCGGCACACCGAAGCATTCAGAGACCTCAGGAAGTATGAATTCTAAAAGGCCTGCGCTTCGGAGGAACAGCACACCTTCGGCGGGAAAGTCAGAAGCCAAGATTCTCAAGAACTCATCCCGGATACGCTCCCACGAGATTTTAACGATAAGGTGGGCGTTGCGGCGGATCGCTTCTCGGGTCTCTTCTTCAATGGTGCACCCCAGCTCCGAGGCAAGGCGCACTGCGCGCATCATGCGAAGCGCATCTTCGCCGAACCTTTTGTCCGGGTCCCCCACGGCCCGGATAAGCTTTTTCTTCAAATCCTCTTGTCCCCCATGAGGATCTACGATTTTTTCACCGTCATAGGCGATTGCATTGATCGTAAAATCCCGCCGGGCTAGATCTTCTTCCACGGAGCTTGCCCACTCAATCGAATCTGGATGCCTCAGGTCGCCGTAGGCCCCTTCCTTGCGGAATGTGGTAACCTCAAATATGAGGTCGTTGTATACTTTCACGCCCACTGTGCCAAACTGATTGTTGTAAAACGAGTCCGGGAAGAGCTTGACGATCTCCTCGGGTGTGGCTGAAGTCGTAAAATCCCAGTTTTCCGTGCTGCGCCCCACGAGCTGGTCGCGCACAGCACCCCCCACGACAAAAATCTGGAATCCCACTTTCTTAAAAGATTGCATGAAGCTTTTGACATGTGCGGGAACTCTTATCATGAAAGTATTATACTTGACTCTGATAAAAGATAGGGATATGAGTTAAAATTGCTATATTTTGAATCAGTTTGAATGTCTTTGAATGTGCTAAGGTGAACGTTCGTTCCCTCTTGCATTTGATTATGCTTATTGTATAGTAAGAAAGATGAGAAAAAGGACGTACTGGGTGCTTGAGCTCTTGTTTTTCACGCCCTGCCTTCTTTTCTGGATTGGAATCGTCGCGTGGAGCTACACGAGGTCGCTCACACTTTTAGTACTTCTTTTTGGAAGCTCTGAGCGGGCATTTTTCCAGAGCATGATTTTCGTAATCGTGTGCCCTCTAGTTTCGCATCTTATCCGGGTCAAAAAACTCGCCAGATTCGCATAAATTTTTGCATTACCTCTTGACCCCGTCTAAGCTTAGCGTTAGGCTTTTCACCCCGCCGCGGCGGGGACGCCTCTTGCTGCGCTTTATTGACGGGGTTCTCGCCTAATGACAGGAAAGAAGAACATTAAAATTAGGCTTGACAAATTAGCAGATATTTGGTATCATTGCTAATCGAGTCGAAGTTATCTTTTTATTCATTATTTTAGGGAAGGGAAGAGAGAGGGCTTGTCCGAAGGATGAGCCCCGCCAAGTAGGCGGGGGGAAACCGTAGATGTCCCTTCAAGTAAAAATATGGAAGATCTTACAGCCAGGCAAACCGACATTTTGCGAGCAATCATCAGAGAATTTACCGACACGGGCGAGCCTGTGGGCTCAGACATTCTGGAGAAGAAGTATAAGCTCGGAGTGTCCCCCGCCACGATACGGAACGAGATGGTAGAGCTTGCCAAAAAGGGCTATCTCAAAAAGGAATACTTCTCCTCAGGACGCGTGCCCGCAGCCCGCGGATTCCGCTTCTATATCAATCACCTCATGAAGGAAAAAGAGCTTTCCACCTCCGACGAAGTGGCCTACAAAAACAGCATTTGGGACGACCGCGAGAACGCGTCCCGGCTTCTTATGCACGCCACGCGGGCCTTGGCCGAGAAGACCGGCCTTTTGTCAATCGCAACCACGGCTGACGGCGACTTGTATTACGCGGGGGTAGGGAATCTTCTTCAAAAAGCAGAGTTTATCAATTACGAGCTCTCTAAGCTCCTCTTTGACCGGCTTGACCGGGGTGTGTTCTGGGAGGATCTTTTGAGTCGAATCTCTAAGCTAGAGCAAGAAGTGTGCTACATGCTTGGGGAGGATGACTTTTCAGATCCTGTGTTTGAGACTTGTGCCACCGTATTCTCTGAGTTTGAGGGCGAAAAGATTACTGGCATGATTGGGGTGGTCGGGCCCAAGCGCATGAATTACGACGTAGTCACCCCTCAACTCCGGTACTTTTCAGGCCTTATTGAGCAAATATTGAAAGAACAACACCTATAAAATTTCTAATTACTAATTTCCAATTCCTAATAAAATTAACTAATTTACAAATTGTATGTCAGACACAAAACAAAAGAAAAAACAAGAAAAAGCGCAAGTACCGCAAGAAGACTATAAAGATCGGTATTTGAGAGCGCTTGCCGATTATCATAATTTGGAAAAACGAGCAAGCGACCAGATGAAGGAGCATGGCAAGCGTGCAACAGGCGCCTTGATCTTGCAACTTTTGCCTGCTCTTGATAACCTTGAGAAAGCAGAAGTATTCATTAAGGATGCAGGCCTCAAGCTGGTCCGCGATCAGCTCGCCCAAGCTTTGTATTCAGCGGGCTTGCAGGAAATTGAAGGCCTAGTCGGCGCGCTATACGATCCAGAGGTTGCGGAAGCAATCGAGGCGGTGGTAGGGGAGACCGACAATCTTATTACAGAAGTGGTGAGAAAGGGTTATAAATTGCATGACCGAATCTTGCGCCCTGCGCAGGTGAAGGTGACAAAAAAATCAGAATGATTTTTTTGTCATCCTGGACGTTGGTCCAGGATCCCATTAAGGGTATGAGATTCCGAAACAAGTTCGGAATGACATTTTAAATTTATTAAAAATTACTATTTTTAACTTTTATGAGTAAAATAATCGGAATTGATCTTGGGACTACTAATTCGTGCGTGGCTGTCATGGAGGGCGGAAAGCCTAAGGTGATCCACTCTCAAGAGGGGCGCAATGTGATTCCCTCTGTTGTCGACCCCGTGAAAAGGGTCGTAGGCGACGTGGCAAAGCGCCAGATTGTGATTAATCCTAAAAATACTGTGTTTTCTATCAAACGTCTCATCGGGCACCGATTCAAAGACGAAGCCGTGCAGAAAGATCTCAAGTGGCTTCCTTACACTGTCAAAGAAGGACGTGAAGGAAGTGCAGTCGTCGAGGTCGACGGCAAGACCTTCACACCCCAGGAGCTCTCGGCGATGATCCTGCAGAAAATCAAGGCAGACGCTGAGGCATACCTTGGTGAGAAGGTTGAAAAAGCTGTAATTACCGTGCCCGCGTATTTTGATGATGCGCAGCGTCAGGCTACCAAGCAGGCTGGAGAAATTGCAGGTCTTGAAGTGGTCAGGATTATCAACGAGCCCACGGCCGCCGCTTTGGCTTACGGCTTAGACAAAACCCACGCCCACACCATCGCGGTCTACGACTTAGGCGGAGGCACCTTTGACATCACAGTCCTCGAGCTTGGTGAAGGAGTCTTTGAGGTCAAGTCCACAAATGGCGACACGCATCTAGGAGGAGACGACTTTGATAAAGTCATTATCGACCACATCGCGTCTGAATTTAAAAAGGAGAATGGCGTGGACTTGATGGGCGATAAGCAGGCAGTCCAGCGCCTCAAAGACGCCGCGGAGAAAGCCAAGATTGAGCTTTCGACGTCGACTGAGACCGAGATCAATCTTCCATTTGTAACGGTTAAAGACAATCAGCCCCAGCACCTGGTGATGAAGCTCACAAGAGCAAAATTGGAAGCTTTGGTCGCGCCTCTTATTGAAAAAACCTTTGAGCCGGTGAAGCAGGCCATCAAAGACGCAAAAATCAAAGCGTCGGACGTGAATGAGGTAGTGTTAGTGGGAGGAATGACGCGGATGCCCAAGGTGTTTGAAGAAGTGAAAAAGTTCTTTGGCAAAGAGCCTAATCGCACGGTCAATCCGGACGAAGTAGTTGCGATTGGTGCCGCGATTCAGGCCGGAGTCCTCACGGGCGAGACCAAGGACGTGGTCCTTTTGGACGTGACACCTTTGACATTGGGAGTGGAGACATTGGGAGGGGTCACGACACCTCTTATTGAGAAAAATACTACGATCCCAACCTCAAAAAGTGAGGTCTTCTCGACAGCTGCAGACAATCAGACGCAGGTCGAAATACACGTGCTGCAGGGTGAGCGACCCTTGGCTAAAGATAATAAATCTTTAGGGCGATTTATCTTGGAAGGCATTCCTCCAGCGCCCCGCGGCGTGCCACAGGTGGAGGTGACATTTGACATTGATGCCAACGGTATCATTACCGTGACCGCCAAAGACAAAGCCACCGGCAAGTCACAAGAGATTAAGATTACCGGATCAACCGGCCTCACTAAGGACGAGATCGAGAAGATGAAGGAGGAGGCCGAGAAGCACGCTGAGGAGGATTCGGCGGAGCGTGCCAAGATTGAGGCGCGCAACCAAGCCGATAGCTTGATCTACACGGCGGAGAAGTCGCTGAAAGACGCCGGCGACAAGGTGCCAGCGGACTTGAAGACCTCACTTGAGGAGAAGATTAAGGACCTCAAGGAAAGCCTGGACAAGGCAGACGCGCCCACTCTAGAGGCCAAGATCAAAGACCTCTCCGAGGAGCTGTCTAAGATTGGTGCGCACATGTACGACCCGTCCTCCGCTAAAGCTTCGGAGGGCAAGCAAGAAGCCGAGGAAGGAGCCGCTCAAGAGGAAAAGAAAGGCGATGAAAAAAAGGGGGACGACGAGAAAAAGGACGCCGAGGAAGGCGAAGTAGTTAATTAATAGTATGGATTACTATGAACTACTCGGTGTCAAAAAAAACGCTCCGGCTCCTGAGATAAAAAGCGCCTATCGCAAGCAGGCGCTCAAATGGCATCCTGACCGCAATAAGACACCAGACGCAGAGAAGCGCTTCAAGGAAGTCACACGCGCATACGAAGTACTGGCCGACCAAGAGAAGCGTACAATGTATGACCAGTACGGTCATGAAGCTTTTGAGAGAGCAGGTGGCGGGCGAGCAGGGCCCCAAAGCCAGACCTACCAGCAAGGTCCATTTTCATACACCTATTCCCAATCCGGGGGCGGGAATCCTTTTGAGAACATTGATTTCGGCGGGTTTACTGATCCTTTTGAGATCTTTGAGCAATTTTTTGGCGGTGCCTCACCCTTCAGGCGGCAAGCGCCGCGCCGCAGTGTGTATCAAGTGACCTTGACGTTTGATGAAGCGGTGCGTGGGGTGGAGAAAGAATTTATAGTCGAAGGTAAGCCCAAAAAGCTCAAGATTCCAGCAGGTGTGGACGACGGAATGAGGATTCGCTTCCACGAATTTGACGTGTCGGTGCGCGTCAAGCCTGATTCGCGCTTCAGGCGCGAGGGGCAAGATGTATTTTTTGAACAAGAAATATCCTATCCACAGGCCACGCTGGGCGCAGTCGTGGAGGTGCCGACAGTGAAAGGAAATATTAAGTTAAAAGTGCGACCAGGCACGCAATCTGGCACTATGATGCGACTTCAGGAGCACGGTATCCCCTACCCACAGACCAAAAGAAGGGGAGATCAGTATGTGATCTTCAAGGTGAAGGTACCCGAAAAAGTGTCAGGACATGCCAAAAAACTCATTGAAGAACTTCAAAAAGAGCTCAAGTAAAAGTTTACGAATTACTAATAATTACGAATGTACGAATTCGTAGATTAGTACTGATTCGTAGTTCGTAAAGCATATGAACACAAATGCAGGCAACTTAAAAAAAGGAGAATTCGTGCTTCATGCAGGGGACGTGTGGCAAGTCGTGCGTACCGATTTCAACTTCCAAGGCCGGGGAATGGCGACAGTGCGGATCAAAATAAAAAGTACGACAAACGCCAAAAATATCGAGCTTACGGTGAAGTCGGTGGCTGCTATGGATCGTGTGGAGGTCGAGAATCGACAGATGCAATACCTCTATGCAGACGGCACTGCCATCCACTTTATGGATCCCTCCACGTATAATCAGATCGAGATTCCACAGGAGACGGTCGGTAGTATATATAAATTCTTCAAAGCAGGCGACCTCTATTTTATTCTTCTCAATGGTGACAAGCCACTTGCTGTGAGGCCCCCTGCGACTGCTCGTCTCAAGGTAACAGAGACTCAGCAAGCCGTGAAGGGCGACACGGTGTCGGGCGCTAAAAAGAGCGCAACTCTGGAGACCGGGGTGACTGTGATGGTGCCCCTATTTATTAAAACAGGAGACACGATTGCTGTGAATCCTGAGAGTGGAGAATATGTGGAGCGGGTCAAAGGTTGACTCGTTAATATCCAATTACCAATACCCAATTACCAATTATTTCATTCCGATATTTTATTAGAAATTGGTAATTAGAAATTAGGAATTATTTTGATGATTTCAGTCGGTGAGATTTTAAAGAAAGAGAGAGAGGCTCAAGGGAAGACCTTGAAAGACGTGGAGCGGGCGATCCGCGTGCGCGAGAAATTCCTCACGTTGGTCGAGAGCAATGATTGGAAGAGCTTCACTTCCCGAGTGTATGTCGAGGGAATTGTCAAAAATTACGCAAAATATCTTAAGGTTGACGAGCAAAAAGCACTCGCCTTTTTCCGCCGTGATTATGACCGCCGCGATGATGTGAAATTCAAAAAGAGAAGCTCACACAGGTATCTCACCTTACACCGGAATCTCCTCAAGTCCTTGGGTGTGATCGTGGTATTTCTCTTATTTTCTCTCTACTTTGGATATCAGGTCATGCTTTACTTATCGCCCCCCAAGGTGCAGCTTATCATGCCTCGCACCACTCGTTTTGAAAAGGAAAGCAGAATTGCTGTAATTGGTAAGACAGAGAAAGAAGCCGCGGTCACCATTTTCGGCGAGCGGGTGTACACAGATGCGCGGGGTGTATTCGAATATCAGTTCCCGGTCAAAAAAGGGAAAAACACTCTGGTCGTGGAAGTGGTTGGGGCCAATGGCCGAAAGACTATTTTTACCAAAGACTTCTTCAACGAATGATTCTGGGGAGCTCTCTAATGTTCTTTAGATTCTTGGAAGAATAAATCTGCTTGAACTTTAGGCGCTTTGCTTCGTTGATTATTTTAGCCTCAAAAGCCCCGGGGCGTACTTCGCCCAAGAGGCCTACTTCGCCAGTAAACAAAATTTGCTTGGAGACAGGTATGTTTTTGAAGGCTGAGAATACCGAGGCCACGAGAGCAAGGTCTGACGAGGGCGACTTGATGTCAATACCCCCCACGACATTCACAAACACATCATATCTATCGACCGGTATGCTAAGGTGCTTCTGAAGCACAGCAAGAAGGAGCTGCACTTTATTGTAGTTGACGCCGCGCACGACTCGCCTGGGGGAGGCAAGAGAGCTTGAGACAGTGAGGGACTGAATCTCAAAAAAAAGAGGTCGTACCCCTTCCGCGACCCCTGATGTGGTGCGGCCCGCGACCTTGTCGTCGCCTTCCTCCAAGAATGCTAGGGGATTGGTGACTTCGTGTAGGCCTCCTTCGCGCATCTCAAAGACTCCGATTTCGCTTGTTGGGCCAAATCTATTTTTGACGGCCCGAAGAATTCGGAAATTTGACACTTTCTCACCCTCGAAATTCATCACGCAGTCCACATAATGCTCCAAGGTCTTGGGCCCGGCTACGTCTCCTTCCTTGGTGACGTGTCCAATGAGGATAACCGCGATATTATTCTGTTTGGCTGCTGTCACAATTTTTTGAGTGACCTGCCGAATTTGCCCCACGCTGCCAGCGGCTCCTTCTGCATCCTTAGAATAAATAGTTTGAATAGAGTCCAGAACCAGGACGTCGTATTTATCTGCGCTTTCCTCCACCCCAGCAATAATTCCCTCGATCTGAAGGGTATCTGAAAAGGCAAGCTTGTCAAGCTTTACTTTGAGCCGCTGCGCGCGGTCATGGATTTGTTGCGCACCTTCCTCGCCTGATATATATAAAGTGCGCAGCGGTGAGAGCACTTGAAGAAGTAGGGTAGACTTCCCCACACCCGGTTCGCCAGTAAGGAGCACTACCTCACCTGGCAGGAGGCCACCTCCAGTCACTCGATCAAATTCGAAGATACCTGACTTAAGGCGCGTCCCGGGCATCGACTTGACAGCGCCAAGATTGGTAATCTTTAGTTTTTCAGTTTCCCCGGGTCGGCCTGAGCTAGTAAGGTCACTCCTTTGCGCAAACGAATTCCATGCGCCGCAGTTGGGGCAGCGCCCCATCCAGGAGGCCGAACCTTCTCCACACTCCTTACATATGAACACAGGAATTAATTTCCAATTACTAATTTCTAATTTCCAATAAAATGCATTAATCTTATAAGTTCCAATCCTTCATTGGAGAGCAGGGTATTGGATATTGGGAATTATACACTACATGCGCTCTACCGTCTCGATGCCAAGAAGATAGAGTCCCTCTTTAAGGATGATCGACACGGCGCGCGTGAGGGCAAGCCGGAACTGCTTAGTCCCCTCTTGCGACGAGAGGATAGGGGAGCTTTGATAGAAATTATTGTAGTTACGCGAGAGCTCATAGAGGAATTGGGCAATTAGATGAGGGGCATACAGAGTAGCTGCCTTTTCCACAATTTCAGGAAACTGATAAAGAGAGCGGAGGAGGACGTTCTCAACGTCGTTTAATGTAGAATCATGGGGGACACTCCCCTGCCCAGCTTTTTCTTTTTGAAGGACACTCATGCATCGCACATAGGTGTAGAGCAAGTACGGGCCGCAGTCCCCTATCCGAGCTATGCTTTTTTGAATATCAAACGACTTATTGAGCCGTGCTTCGGAGTGAAGGAATGAGTACTTGATCGCCGCGGCGGCGATCGTCTCGCTGAGTGTCTTGTCGCTCTTATAATCTTCCTCGATGCGACGGGTGACATCATCAAACAAAGAAAACGCGCCCACGAACTCGCCAGAGCGGGAAGACATCTTGCCAGAAGTAAGATTCACCATGCCGTATCCGATATGAGTGATCTTCCCTTTAAGGATGGGAAAAACAAGTTCTGCCGCTCGGATCACAACTTTGTGATATTCATTCTGCTCGTTGGCGGTCGTAATCACTGACTGATCAAACTTAAAATCCTTAATCTTTTGAGCATAGAGCCCGATCTCTTTGCCTTCATAGGTGGGATTACCATGTTTGTTTACAAATACGCGCGTATGGAGCCCATACTCTTCTCCCTTGAATACAATTGCTCCGTCGCTTTTTTCAAACACATGACCAACATTTTTCTCAACGATTTCTTTACCTTCTTGAGAGGTCTCGCTTTCAAAATAATTTTTGTCAAATTTTATTCCAAGCTTCGCCTCAAATTCTTTGTAGTAGGTAAGACAATCTTCTCTTGTCGTTTTCCACAATTTTGTGATAGACTCGTCTTGTCTATATAGTGTAAGGGTGAGCGCATCGATTTTTTTTTGTTCTTCTTCATTTTCATAGAGCTTTGAACCTTCTTGGTAGCACTCTTGGAGGAAATCAACTTTTTGTCGCAACTGTAGCAGCGCTTCGTACTGCTCCTGCTTATTTTGCAGTACGTATAAGCATTTGGCCACGTGTGGCCCGATATCGCCCTGATAATTGGCTCTGATCACTTTGTGATCCATATACGCTTGCACCCGGGCAAGTGACTCACCTAAAACGTAAGAAAATAAATGGCCGATGTGAGGGGCTTTATGAGTGTTGGGTTGGCCAAATTCCAACAGTATGGTCGCGCCTCCATTTTTGCGGCCAGATGTCCCTCCTTTTTCGATTATTGATGTAAGCTCCTGTAGAAGCGCCTTTTTAGTGAGAAAAATGTTGATAAATCCCGGTGGTGCGATCTTGACTTCCTGGATATGCTCCCCAGAAATAGCATCTGCGATTTCTTGAGCAATCTCCATAGGTTTTCGTCCCAGCTTTTTGGCAAGCTGCAAGGGGATGGGCGTAGCATAATCGCCGTGGGAAGGGTCCTGAGGGTGATTGAGCACTACTTCTCCAAAATCTTGAATATTAAGCTTTTTCAAGGCAGCGTCAATAGCCGCGGTCACGATATCTCGCATGCCTTTATTATAGCAAGAGATCAGGCTGTCAGGTGGAGCTTGAGGGTGCGGGAACGGGGGCCATCAAATTCAATCAAGACTACTCGCTGCCAGGTGCCTAGAATGAGACGCTTATTCTCAAAAGGGAGCCCAAGGCTGGCCCCTAAAAGCGAAGAGTTGATGTGGTCTTTCACGTGGGCTGGGTTGTGGGGGTGGCGGTATGAGAGGCGGGGAATGAGCTCATTAAAGGCGTCAAGCATATCAAGGTCGGTGCCAGGATCCAGGTCTGCGGTCGTGATTGCTGCCGTGGTGTGGAGAAGGAAAAGATGAAGCATACCGATGGCGATTTCTGATTCTTGGAGCTCTTTATTGATGATGTCGGTGATGTCCATTACCTGCTTTTTTTGCTGGGTCTCGATTGTAAGCGATTTCATACTTTAAGTATACATATTTAATATTGAAGATTTATCGCAACAAAAACTGGGCCCGTCCTCGCTCCTCCTCACTGAAGCTCGGAGTACCCGCTTCTGTGAGGTGCTCCTC
>CAYLLP010000010.1:0-34327 GCA_964384955.1 uncultured Gammaproteobacteria bacterium | reverse complement strand
CAGTCGGTCAAGCCTGGATAGCTCAGTTGGTAGAGCACTCCCTTGGTAAGGGAAAGGTCCCCGGTTCGATTCCGGGTCCAGGCTCAAAGATCTCAAGGCTCCTTGGATTTTAGCTTTCTCCGACAACTCAAATGCCACTCTAGATGCGGGGTCTAGAATTTATAGTCTTTCGAAGCTTTAACTAAGTGGGGGACTCCCCCTTCGAGCTCACTCCACGCCTACTATTTTGCCAAAAAGCGCGGCCGCGTGCATTAGTCGCTTCCGATCGAGATGGCTTGTTTTTGTGAGGTACAGAGCATCTATGACATCTGCAAGCTCCCGTTCATCAACACTACGCAGGCCTTGTCCCGCGGCCTGCGCCTCAAGCTCAAACCCTTCTTTCCAAAAGGCTACTAAGTTCTTTGGGTCATACTGTGGATTAGGATCAGGACGTTTTTGAGCCATTTTAAGATACCCATCAATATTACGTATCTGAAAATCCAAGATGTTGCCTCCGGCGGCTTCTATTTCCCCAAGATGATTTGTGATTTGACCCATCTCCTCACTTAGGGTAAGACTTGAGAGAAAATTTCTTCGCTGAAATATGTATTTGGGGCGCGCCATGGGTTAATAGATAGCTTGGTGAGTGATATGAGCTCCGGCTAATCTTGGGTTGCCGGTGATTACGATGCCAAACAGTACCGGATCCAGCGCACTCACTATCCCGACTCCAATCTTAGGGAATGATATCGTATTTGTTTTAACTTGGGCAAACCGCGGTTCTTTTTTAGTGAACTCAGTAAGAAGGGTTGTAAACTGAGAATAAAGCGTCTCTACATTCCTCCGCGGTGGGATTTCTGTCGACATCTCCTATTATAGTCGAAGGCGGCTTATTGCGAAGCTTGAGATTTTGGAAGAGGTAATAGGGGCCTCCGCGCGCACTTAGTATTTTAGGTGCGTTCATAGATTGCCGACTTCCACAACTGTTTTAGGTAATCCATATGTACCTATTAGTAATGTATATATAGAGTATAGCGCAAAACTCACTATTTATTAAAACTAAAACATGCAACACACGAACATCTCCATTTCCTGTATCATTGCAATATGGCCTCTGAAGATCTTGCCAAGCGGCTTGACAAGCTCATTGCTGCACTTGAGCGCTCGTATCCGTCCACCCGCCGCCTGATTTGGCGAAGCTTCCTGCAGGGGCTTTTTGTGGGAATTGGTGCCACAATCGGGCTCTCAATTCTTGTGGCTTTGGTGACGTATCTTATCACGGCTGCCAAGATCATTCCGCTCTTCGAGCAGTTCATTCAGGGGGCGCAGCTGGAGCAGCTTCTGCAGGGCCCTACTAGATGAGCCTGCGTGCCTTCACGATGAGCCTTTTGGAATCCATGAAGCCCGTGCAAGTATACAGAATTAAGACTTCATCGGACGAGGAAAGCACATCGGTCTCTTGGTTGCTCACTATGTCTTTGGAGAACACTTTATATAAATGTACATTGCCGCTTTGCGTCGCAATACTAATTACCATCCCGTATGGCACCCGGTGTAATGCCCCGAAGCGATCAGCGCTGTTGTGAGCGTAGATAATGATTGGACCCTCCTCTCCGGGACTGGCAGAGATGCCCAGATGTGACGCCCCACCTTCGCTTACTTCCCACACACCCCCTACAATACTGGTCTCTTCGACTTCAAGATCAAGATGCAGGGCTTGTATGGTAATACGCGAGGGCCTTGTGTGCGCGGCAGTACGCACGACCGGACGCGGCACCGGGCCAAATGAGAGGATACGCTCTTTGTGAAATGTTAGGCCAAGCGAGAAAAATATAAGACATACCCCTGCTACCAACGCTATTTTCGCTTGTTGAGGGTGGGTTGAAGGCCGCGACTGGGTGGTCCTGCGAGTTTTTGTTTTTGTGGTAGAAAATCGCTTCTTGAGGGGTTTTTTGCGGTCAGTGGCCTTTGGCTTAGCGATCCTTCTTTTGGGTAAGGGCATAGGTAAAGCCTGAGTAGGAGAGAAGTGCAAGGCCCAAGATAAGCGCACTATTTGCCGCGGCTTGCGCAAATGTGCCGGTGGCCGCCAGTGTTGATACACCCAATACTTGTCCTCTTAAAGGCTTTGGTGCCGTGCTTGTCGCGGCTCCGAGCATGGCTCCTCCCCCCGTTGAAATTACTCCCCCGCTATTGCTGAATGCCGGGGTTGCTGAGGGGCCTTGAGTCGGTGTCTCGGTTGGATTTTGCGCACTGGTGGGAGTGGGGGTCTGGGTAGGTTCTCCTTCTGGAGTCGTAGGGGTGGGGGTTGCTGAGGGTCCATTTGTTGGCGATGGGGTTTGAGTTGGGGTTGCCGTCGGGGATGGAGTGCCGGTTGTGGTGGGTGTCATGGTTGGAGTAGTTGTAGTCGTCACATAGCTACAACCATTGCGGTATATCGCCTGGCCGTCAGGGGTCCAATTGAGGCCACCATAATTGTCGTGGGGTGGGATAATATCTCCCCATTCTTGTTTGGCATCTTTGAGAGCCTGAGCCATTGCCTGACTAGTGGCCACCGGGCCTGTGTGCTCAGAATGATCCCCTCGCCCATTATCGTTGCCTGTGTTTCCATCGGCCGCGTCGGGGTCCACGGAGAGCACGTTATAGGGATTCGTCACAGAATCTGTGCGGTGACAGATAGTTATTTTATCCTCAACTCTTTGCGCAAAAGCAAAATTTCGTGCCCACAAGGAGAGCACGAGAAAGAATATCAATGATGTCGCCGTCCCCCTTTTTGACATAAGTACCTATAGTTTATCAGACCTTTTTGCGTCTGTCAATTCGATTAGAGCCTCACAACAAAACGATCGCTTGACAAAGCTGAAAGAAGCCTGTTATAATAGCCCACACCTTATTTTTAGCCTCGTTTTTTGCAAAAATTTCTAAAAATGCCCAAGTCCAAATCGCTCCCAACAGAGATTGCCCAGCTTACGCGCAGGCGCGAGTTTTGGATTGGTGCCGTAGCATGCCTCTTGGTGATCGGTCTGACCGTGGGAGCAATCGCATATAAAAGTATGAGCCCCACTCAAGACACTCAGGGCACTCCTTTGGCGCAGAGGGAGGGAGGGGGCAAGAATCTCCCAGTTGTCAAAAAATTAGCCACCACCTCAGGCCCTATCGGGCAAATATCGCCCACCCCCACCGCGACAGCAGCCGAACCAGCTCCCACGCAACCTACACCCAGTACGCCGACCCAAAGCTCCACTTCTTCTGACTCCCAACCAGAGCCCACGCAGCCCGTGGAAGTACACCCCGCCGAAGGCGAGGCTCGCCATAAGGGCGGCCCACCCTCCGAGGCTATTCAACCCTCGCCTGCGCAGGCCCCTTCCGACCCCCAACCATTACCTATACTGGAGATTATTGACGAACCAGAACCCTCCCCGACCACAGAGCCCAAAGCTTCAATGCCGGAATCTGAAGAAATAGTAGTGCCTGCTCCGAAAGAAAATTAATGAAAAAAACCTTACCTCGCAAAGCCGGAAAACGTAAGACCAAAGAGGAGCTTGTGCGCGAAATTCGGGTCCTTGCCTCGAAGCGTGAATTTTGGATTGGGGCCATGGCTGTATGCTTATTCGGCCTTGTCGCGGGTGTCTTTACCCTTACAAGCCTAGCCGCACCCAAAAAGGTAGCGACACTTCCACACACACCTGTGGGCAAGCACACTCCGCGTGTGGCTACCAAAAAATTGGCCTCCACATCAAGCCCTGCAAAAGAAAAGCCCACTGTCACCCCGACCCCAATTCCTCCGCAAGCTGCGGCGACCATTAATACTCCGGTACAGGAGGTACCGAGTCCAACACCATCACACGATCACCATAAAAAAGATAGAAAAGATTCAGATGAAGACCGGGAAAAAGACGATTAAGCTCTACTATTTTCCGGTATCCACTAGCTGAAAGTAGTTGCCGTCGATATCCGCAAAAGTGGCTATATATCCGTAATCCTGCACGTGATAGATATCTTGCACCGGCTTCACTTTGGCTTTTTTTAAGCGAGCGACTTCTTTTTTAATGTCGTCTACTTTAAGATTGAAGATGATGCGGGAAGGCCCTTTGTTTTTGCCTTTCACTTTTGAGTGGTCTAAGATGACGAACCCGACTCTTCCTTTGAAGCCAAATTCATACACCTCTTCATCTTTGTCGCCCATTACGGCTTCAAACGTGACTTTCAAGCCTACCTTTTCTTTGTAGAATTTGGCGAGCTTAGCAGCGTTCTGACTTCCAATTAAGATTCCTTCGACGCCTTTTATCATAGGGTTATCTTCGACCTTTTTGAAGCTGGCGGTTCTTGAGCTGCTCGCCCTTGACCTTCTCCCACAACAGCATGCAGAGGAAAAGGAGTATAAGAAACACAAGCACGGTAAACGCAATGTGCACAATGAGGCCCACTACTAAGATCGGATTGGCGGCAAGATCCGGAAAGTGAGCCATCATAGCTCCTTTTGCGCCTACTTTATCGCCGTATCTATACATATTGAGCATACTATAAACCTGCCCTTGCTAGATGTCAAGGGCAAAATCACTTGATTCATAGCTTCCGGCGGATTACCGGCGCATCATGCTTCCTACGTACACCACGACCACGGCTCCAATCACGGCCACAACCGTGCTATACAGATTAAAACCTGTGACCCCGGGAGCGCCAAAGGAATTCATGATAAATCCTCCCACAACCGCTCCAATCACTCCCAATATGATATTGCCGACCGCACCCTGCTTTGCATCTGTCCCCATGACCATAGATGCAAGCCAGCCTACCAAGGCTCCAAAAATTATCCAAATTACTATACCATCCATAATTATGTCACCTCCTCGCGCCTTCGTTCCTCAGGGCTCTTCCCCAAGGTAAATTTAATAACTTCGTTACTTCTCGTTCACGTTTACATCAATCGTACTGGGCACCTCAATCTGTGGTCCTTGATTAGACCCTCTTAAATATGGGAGTCCATAGAAAAAAAACAGTGCTCCAAAAAGAACGAGTATAATTGCGCCAAGTAAAAAGCCCATACTATTTCCACCGTCATTTGATGATGCTGGATTGTTGACAACTGTTGTCATATACTTTCACCTCCTTTATTGAATATAAAATAATAGATACTTATTTTAGTATAGCACATCACTCCCCACGCTACCCCCCCGCCGTGCCAATCTCCTCAAGTTTTTTCCGCAGCAAAGCTGTGTCGAGCGTGTCGATTGTGATCCCTTCTTTTTTACACGCCAAGAGGCCCTGAATAATGCGTCTGGCGGCCAGGGCATCTTTTTTGCGCAAGAAATCAATGACTGGAGGATTCGTGTCCATCCCCCACACCTCAAATCGCAGACTCGCAAAAAAAATGCTCGTTGTGACCTGTACGCTGGTAATATACTCGAGCAGAATCGACTCTATCTGACGTGAAAAAAAGAATATCGGCAAGATGACATCCACCTTGTGCTCTTCTATAACTATTGTTTTGGGGAAGAGGTGAAACGGGAACACGGTGGAGGCCCGAAGCAGCGTGCGACCCGACTTTTGCACCAAGGTCTCAAGCTTGGCAGTGTCCTGCACCCGTTTTTTGGTCGCCTCTTTCTTTATTTCTTTTGAAAGACTCTGTGTGGCACCCTGTGGGGTGGACGCAAGCACCTTCTCGGGTGGTCCCATAAGCCCCGTTGACTCCATCAGCTCATCTCGAGTAAAAACATTTGTTTTCTTCATGGGTGAAGAAGTATAATTTGCGTTAATGATTCCCAGAAGCCAAGTTCTCTACGTGCAAGTGTACCACAGATCGCAGGAAATTCACAAAAACACAAAACACACCCTAAGGGTGTGTTTACTATAGGAAGTAGACGACTTCATTCGTTTGCTCACGTTACCAATTTGGCGCACGTGGGCCGAGTTGGTCGATCTGGCAAAATTCCACCCTAAGGGTGGAATGAGATCAAGAACCCTCGCAGACTGCCAATCTCCTCAGGTTGTGCCTGAATTATGCTAAAATAGAGGTACTGGTGGCTGTAGCTCAGCGGCAGAGCGGAAGCTTGTGGAGCTTTAGGTCGCGGGTTCAAATCCCGTCAGCCACCCCGCATCGTTTCACTCGCAGGGTAAACCCGCAGAGGAATATTAGAAGGTTAGGAATTCGTCCGCACCAGTCTTCATTAGACTTCCTGTTTCTGCCCGGGGAGAAGGTCAATGAGAGGAAAAAATGAAGCTGTAAGAGTGTCTCTCAGACCCCCCGTGGTGGTAAGCCGCTCGCCATGTAGTATTACCGGCTCCCCACTTTTCACATCTTCCTCTGGTGTACGCACTCCGGACTCAATCTCCACCTCATCTATTGCACGCCACGCTACCTGAGCGTAGGAGTATTGATTCCCTTCTGAAGGTGTGATCACTCTCACGTGCGCGCCCTCAATAATCAATTGTACCGACCTAGGGCACGTTCCTTTCTCTTGATGCTCCTGTATGCCTGCATACACAATTCCGCTTCCGACCGTGACCGCCTCAGGCAGCGAGGCTATCCTATCGCGCAGAAATGACGACCTATTCTCGACCATTACTCCATTGTAAGGCTTCGCGCTTAATTTGCAAGCGCCATTCTTACCCCATACATATTATAATTACTATATGAGGATCCGCGGATTTTCACTGAAAAAGACGTATCAGCTCGTAGTCCTACTCTTTCTTGTGGTGGCTCTGGGAATTGCAATGAGTCAAAATACAAGAGTCCAGCGGCTCTTCACCCGCGCCGCCGCACGGGTGGGGCAGATAGTCCCACAAAAGCCCCTTCCCAAGCTAGCCCTTGTCAAAAGCAGCTTTGACCTGGGCGAGCCCATCCGGCTCACCCTCCAAGGTGAGCTCGTGCCGCTCACGATCCAGATCGCGCCCGGTGGGGGGACCGCTATAGCTTCCCAGACTGTGCTACGACAAGCGGGCTCGGCTACGTATGTGGAAATTGAGACCTCCAAATTCGATCCACCGGGGCGCTACCAGCTTCGGGTTCTGGCCGGCGATACTATGCTTCTGGAAAAGGAAGTGTACCTTGGGGCTGTCACCGCCAATCTTAGCAGCGCCCGCTACAGTCCGGGCGACACGATCTCGTCGCAGGTCGTGCTCTTTGATAGCGCAGGCAATCCCGCCTGCGACCCAGTACTCATGCTGCAGGTCGCCCCCGCGACAGGCGGGGCGATCCAGCAATACGAGGCAGACGCGCGTGCCACCTGTAGCCGCCTCAATCCCGTGCACTCCCTCACTTTGCCGGCCGGGCCTGTAGGCGTATATTCTGTGCGAGTGGCGACAGGTCATGCGCCGCAAGGCTCGCTGGACCGCTTCGAAGTCTCCACTTCGGGGCCTGTGCAGGTTGCCCGCAGCGCCCCCACAGTGGTACGCCCAGACGCTGAGCATGATATCAGGCTCAGCGTGATCGCCACAGCGGACTTTACGGGTGTGGTGTCGGACCTTGTGCCATCAAGCTTCCAGGTGTCCACCTCCCCAAGCTTTGACCTCCGCCCCCCCACGGCCACCATCCAGGACCCCTCCACTCTGCGCCTCCGCTATCCCTTTGATGGAGAGCCCAACATGACCGGCGGCTTTGGTGAGACGCCCGAGGAAGCCCACCTCAATTCGGCCAACCGATCGTTTGAGGTCAAGGCCCACGACGGAGTAGACTTTGGCGTGGCGGAAAATACCTCAATTGTGGCTGTCGACCAGGGCGTGGTCATCGAGTACCCCAAGAAGCTTTCCGACTATGGCACCACGATTGTGCTCCAACACAGCTGGGGCCGCAGCTTCTATGGCCACCTCAATTCCGCCAAAGTGCGGCTTGGCCAGACAGTCAAGAAAGGAGAAATAATCGGCCTCTCGGGCAATACCGGCCTCTCCACAGGGCCCCACTTGCATTTCGGGATCGAGCTGTCCGGGTCTGACGTAAATAACGGCTACTTGGGTAAGACGGACCCCGCCCCGTATCTCTCCCAGCGGCATAATTTCGCCGATTCCAGAAATCGCCTGGAGTGGAATGTGTCACTCAAAAAAGGCGAGCGGGTTGCGCTTGGGTATCGGATTAAGATACCGTCACTTCCTGACCCATGGTGGCTAGCAGGACCAGTAAGCATGCGGCGGCGTGAAGGCGGGTTGGCCTACGAGGAGAGTAGCCCGTGGGTCTTTGTCAAGGTTGACCGATAGCTCGCTTATTATGGAAAAACCACGTTGGGCAGTCAAAACAAGACCATTGGAGCGAGCCGATTTTGCACACGGCAGACGGTATGTAGTGGACGATACAACCACAGGGACACGTATATTTGAGAAAAACGTACCTTCCCGCATCTCGCATACTCGCATCCCAAACCCCCTTTATCCGGTTCAAAAGGCCCTTACCGGAAGAAAAGCTAATAAGATTAGGGATGGTGCCCAAAAGGACCTTTAAATACTTTGCTGCCGGCGTGAGTCACGCTTGCGCTCGACTTCTGTGAGATATTTCTTCCGTGCGCGGACGTTCTCAGGTGTCACTTCAAGAAGCTCGTCTTCGTTGATGAAATCAATCGCCTGCTCAAGCGAGAGAGGCGATGGTGGCTCCACCTGCACGCTCGTGCCCTCGCCAGAGGAGCGGTTATTGGTAAGCTGCTTGGTGCGACACACATTGACGGCGATATCCTGATCCCGGGTGCCTATCCCCACAACCATTCCCTCGTACACTGGTACCCCTACGCCCACGAACAGCGTGCCCCGCGATTGGGCATTGGCGAGCCCATAGCTATTGGTCACGCCATTTTGTGAAGCAATAAGCGCCCCCGCGCGGGACGCTTCTACCTTGGGCCCTTTGGCTTCGTATCCCAAGAGATAGTTATTCAAGACCGCGGTGCCGCGGGTCTTGGTCATGAGTTCGTTTCTGATGCCGATTAAGTTCTGAGTCGAGATTTTGTACACTATCCGGGTGTTGTCATTGTGGTCAGTGTGCATGTTGAGAAGGTCTCCCTTGCGGGTGCCAAACTCCTGCGATACCTCGCCAAAATATTTTTGGGGCACATCGACCGTGACCTCTTCATACGGCTCGCTGGCCACACCGTCTACGTCTTTGTAAATTACCTGGGGTTTGGAGACCTGCATCTCATAGCCCTCCCGGCGCATCGTCTCGATGAGGATCGCTAGATGCAGCTCGCCGCGCCCGTGAATGGTGAAGTCCACGCCGCCCTCACCTTCTTCGATCCGCAGCCCTAAATTGGTCTCTTTTTCTTTCATGAGGCGCTCCTTGAGCTGGCGCGATGTGGTAAATTTGCCCTCTTTCCCAGCAAAAGGGGAAGTGTTGGGGCCAAGCGCGATCTTGAGGGTCGGCTCCTCGATCGAAATGGCCGGTAAGCTCACGGGACTCGCAGGGTCGGTCACCGTCTGACCGATGGTGAGCTCCGGAATTCCGGCGATTGCGGCGATGTCGCCCGCCACCACCTCGCCAACCTCCCGGCGCACCAGCCCCTCACTCACATAGAGCTTCTGCGCTTTGTAGGTGCCAAGCTTCTTATTGTCCGACACAAGTGCGATCATCGAATCTTTCTTTAATACTCCCTGGGTCACGCGACCGATGCAGAGGCGACCCACGTAATTATCATAATCAAGAGTGGAAATAAGCATCTGGAAAGGCTTGTCTTCATTCACATGCGCGTTGGGAATTTCCTTGATAATCGTCTCAAAAAGTGGCGTCAGATCGGCCTCTTGATCCATATTGGTAGGCACTTCCAGATACGCTCGGCCAGTGCGCCCGACTGCATAGATTGTGGTAAAGTGGAGATGATGATCATGTGAGGCCACCTCGAGGAATAGATTCTCCACCTCACGTGCGACTTCTTGCGGGCGGGCGTCTCTTTTGTCTATCTTGTTGATGACAAGAATTATCTTAAGGTGGGCTTCCAGAGCTTTTTTCAGCACGAATTTGGTCTGGGGAAGTGGGCCTTCGGCGGCGTCGACCAAAAGAAGCGCACCCGAGGCCATGTTGAGGACCCGCTCCACTTCTCCACCAAAGTCCGAGTGCCCTGGCGTGTCGATAATGTTGATCTTTGTACCCTTGTAGGCCACCGCGGTATTCTTGGAGAGAATCGTGATCCCTTTCTCGCGCTCCAAGTCGTTGGAATCCATAATGAGGGTCTGCTGCATCTCTTTTTGATTCGAGCGGAAGGTGTGCGTCTGCTTGAGGATGGCGTCGACCAGCGTGGTCTTACCGTGGTCCACGTGGGCGATAATGGCTACATTTTTGATATCCATAGGGGTAAAAAATAACCCCACCTGTGGCGGGGCCAATCTTTAATTATACCACATTTTGCCACGGTTGGCAACCAACAAGTCGCCCCATCTGAACCTACAAAAGTGGATTCCACCCTGAGGGTGGAAAGGACCCAAGTCTCCACGTTTTTTGACTTATCGTGCGGCCTGCGTGAGAGTAGCAATAAGTGGTAAGTGATCTGACCCCGTCAGGTCTAGCTTTTCCAAAGAAACTTTTGTGAGTCCCTTTGCCCATATGTAATCTAGTTTTCTGCGCACATGTATACGGAAGAACCTTATAAAAAATTTAAAAAGGGCGAAAGCTCTATCAAAATTTACATTATATAAGTCAGCTGTCCATCCACTGTTTTTAGATACATCTTCGTACTGCGCGCCTAGAGTGGCTTGAAGTGCTTCCGTCTCTCTTCCTGACTTTAGTAAGTCGAAAGTATTAAAATCCCCACAGATTATATCGTATGGAGTCTTCTCTCCCAATTTGCTCCGCAAGTGTACTAGTTGTTTCTTGCGCTGCTTTGGCCCACCTATATGGTCAAGATGAATATTGGTGACACGAATACTTGTATTCTGGAATTTAAACGTGCCAATTATTGCACGACGCGGGAATACAAGGCTTTCGCCTGCAATTAGGGTGAAGAATATAGATTCATGAAGGGCTATATGTTGATTTATGGGGAGCAAAATTTTTTCGGTTTTTTGCAAATGTAGCTTTTTTTGATTCCAAATAATGCACGTACCCATGCCTAGCCAAGATTCACCTTGATCTACGTGTGATTGTGCAGACCAGTCTTTACCCAGCCTCTTGAGCAAAGAGGTCACAATAAATTCTTGATTTGGGTGATGCACAACTTCTTGTAAGCAAAATATTGCAACACCTTTGGAATCGGCCATAAAAAGGATATTCTTTATTATTTGCTCTGCTTCTTGACAGAAGTGAGTATTATATGTAGCAATTATGAGGGTATCAGCTTGCTTAGTGGGCCTCATTTATTATGAAAGTGAATTTTGCCGGCTTGTGGGCTAGAATTTGATTTGTGACCAGCATGAGTATAGCAGAAAACGGCTGCGGTCCTCGACTCTGACGGATGAGCCACTCCAGAGTGCTTGCGCGAAGCTTCGACGAAGTGTATACTGGTGGTCTATGATCATCAAATATTTAGGCCATGCGTCATTTTTGATAAAGACAAAACAAGCCCGCCTGGTCACAGATCCTTTCGACACAAAGAGCGTGGGTCTTAAATATCCTAAGCAAGAGGCAGATATCGTGACCACGTCCCACGCGCATCCTGACCATAACGCCGTGGGGGCCGTCGGGGGAAGCCCACTTGTCATAGATCGGGCCGGGGAATATGAGAAGCAAGGGATGCACATCAAAGGCGTCCAGTATTATCACGATAAAAATAAAGGGAAAGACCGGGGAGAAAATATTTTGTTTAAGATTGAGTCTGAAGGACTATCGGTGCTGCATCTGGGCGACCTGGGCGCAACCCTTGATGATGCTACGCTCGACCAAGTGGGCGACGTGGACGTGCTTCTTATCCCCACCGGTGGCTTCTACACCATTGATCCTGCGGAAGCCGTCGCAGTCGCGCGCAAGATCGAGCCCTCCATTGTGATCCCTATGCACTACCAGGTGCCGGGCCTCAATCCCACGGTCTTCAAGTCCTTAGTCGGGGTCGAAGACTTCATCAAAAAGATGGGGGCTGAGGCGGCCGCGCCCGTGCATGAGCTTACCATCAAAAAAGAAGACCTTGACGCCTCCACAAAAGTCGTTGTAATGACACCTGCGTAAATTGACCTAATTGCTCTAATTTCTAATTGACCTAATAAATGTCCAATGACTCAAATTCCAAGAAATACGACTTGGAGGAAAGAACTGCTCGCTTTGGAGAAGACATAACAAACTTCTCTCGAAAGATGCCACACAATCCCGTTCCTTCTCTGAAAAACGAAGCTCAACCTCACTGGCAAGAAGCGAAAGAGCTCAATCTTATATTCAACTCCATTTACAAAAAAGTAAAGTAAAATAGAATACTCTTTTTGGGGTTTGGTATTTGATTAGGTTAATTAGTAATTAGAAATTAGAAATTTTATTGTGGCTGACAATCTTAAGGTTCCTCCTCACGATCTTGTGGCCGAGCGCTCTGTCCTAGGGGCCATTCTCATCGACAATTCGGTGGTCCACGAAGTGGCCGAAGTGCTGCGATCTCCTCACTTTTACGTGCCCCAGCACCAAGATATCTACTCCTCAATGATTACGCTCTTCGAGCGCCAGCAGCCTATTGACGTGGTCACTCTCCAGAGCGAGCTCAAAAAGGCCGGCACCCTCACCAAGATCGGAGGCTCCCCCTACCTCTCTGAGCTTATCAACACCGTGCCCACCTCCTCTTTTGCCCAAAATTATGCGACTATCGTGAAAGGCCACTACTCTAAGCGCCGGCTGATAGAGCTCTCCTCCCGCATGGTAGAGCGTAGCTTCGACGAGCGGGGCGATGTGAAGACCCTTCTTGATGCCGCCGAGACCGAGATTTTTGCGCTCTCACAAGAGCACCTCAAAAGCGACTTCGTGGAGCTTAAGGAAATTTTGGCCGAGTCCTTTGAGCGGCTTGAGGAGCTCTCCAAGCGCGGCGACAAGCTGCGGGGGCTGTCCACCAGCTTCCCAGAGCTCGACCGTAAGCTCGCGGGCCTCCACCCTTCCAATCTTATCGTGCTGGCCGCTAGGCCGGGAATTGGAAAGACCACATTCGCCCTCAACATGGCTCTTCATATCGCAATGCGTGAGAAGAAGACCATCGGATTTTTCTCGCTCGAGATGAGCCGGGAGGAGCTTGTGGACCGACTCTTGGTGGGGCACGCAGACATCGATGCCTGGCGCCTCAAGACCGGCAAGCTCTCAGAAGACGACTATAAGCGCCTGACGGAGGCTTACGGCGAGCTTGCGGACGCCCCAATTTTCATAGACGACACGCCAGGGCTCTCGATCCTGGAGATGCGCACCAAAGCCCGCAAGCTCAAGGTCGAGCATGATGTGCAGCTTATTATTGTCGACTACCTGCAGCTGGCCGATGCGGGCAAGCGGTTCGACAGCCGTGTCCAGGAGGTGTCTTACGTATCCCAAGGCCTCAAGAACTTAGCGCGTGAGCTCAAGGTGCCGGTCTTGGCCGTGTCCCAGCTCTCCCGCGCTGTGGAGCAGCGCGGCACCAAGAAGCCACAGCTTGCCGATCTTCGGGAGTCAGGAGCCATAGAGCAGGATGCTGATGTGGTGATGTTTTTGTACTTTGAGGAAGAGAGCGAGGATCTGTTGGATCAGAATAAGCGTATTGTGAAGCTCTATATAGCTAAGCACCGGAATGGCGCCACCGGCGAAATAGAATTGATGTTCCGGGGCGACAGAGTTAAATTCTATCCAATCGAAAAGTAGGTGGATAGCACATCAGCGGAACAGTATGGTGTGCGACGGGTGGCCGAACGGAGGGTCTCCCTGCCGCGCCGAGAGAGTACTCTCGAGCACGGGAGGGAGGAGAGAGGGCAGGCCCCGTCACGAACTCAGTCCGAGGGAAAAACCGGAGCGATGACTTTAGACATACCCTCTTTTGACATTTCTTGACAGAGGAAGTATATTGAAGTATGAACTTCACGCCGATTGAGCCAAATAAGCTCCACCAGAAGAAGCGCAAAGTGCTGGTCGTGGAGGACGAGGAATATCTGCGCGATGTGTATTGCGATATTTTGCGCGACTCCGGATTTGAGGTCGACTCGGCCCCTGATGGGGAAGCCGCTTTGGCTGCCCTCAAGCGCGGTGGCTACGATATTGTGCTTCTGGACATCATGCTCCCCAAGATGGATGGCATCGAGGTCCTTCGCACCACCAAGCAGATTCCCTCCGATGCTCCCAACGGCCCTATCATCATCCTGAGCAATCTCGAGCAGCAGACCATCATATCCCAAGGAGTGGCTCTTGGCGCCCGCGCGTATATCATCAAGAGCAATATCAACCCCGAAGATATCGTAACCGAGATCAACAAGATCTTAGAAGCCTCCTAGCAATCTTCCTCTTGACATTTGAGCCCTAATATTATAACATTGTTATAACGTTAGAAATTATTATACATATGACTCAAAAAATCATCAAAGTCGGCAATTCACTCGGTATTGTAATCCCTAAGGACCTTGCCCTCCAGGTCGGCATTAAGGCCGGAAATGAGGTGTTTGTGGAAAAAGACCCCAATGGCATGAGCATTGTCGTCAATAAGAATAAAGTCTTTGACTCCTCCATAACTCCCGACTTCTTGAAAATTGTGGGAAATATTAATAAAAAATACGGTCCCGCTCTTTCTGAACTGGCGGGAAAGGGTCGGCATGGGCAATGACACAATCTTTCTTACGCTAGAGCAGATTGTATTTATACATGAAGATCAAGTTGAGCGCTATGGTGGAAGTCACGGTATCCGCGATCTTGGACTTTTAGAATCGGCTGTGTTGCGGCCCCAGACGACGTTCGGCGGAGTTGACTTGTATCCTACTTTATTTGAAAAAGGAGCCGCGCTCGTGCACTCTCTACTTTTGAACCACCCCTTCGTGGACGCCAACAAGCGCACTTCCACAGTGGCAGTACTCGCTTTTTTTGAGTTGAATAACTATGAGATTGAGGTCGAGCAAAAGGAGCTTGTGCGATTTGCTATGAATGTGGAGAATAAGAAAATTGGATTTGAAGCAATTGCCTCCTGGCTCAAGAAACACGCAAAAAAAACTCCATAAGGGGGGGGCAAGATCAACAAGATCTTAGGAGCTCAGTAATTCTCACTTAAGATCGTCTTTACCCTGCTCGCTAATTTCATATCTATCAAATGGGGTTGACCCCCGGTTTGATCGGAGTTGACAATCCAAAGCTCCATGCTATACTATCTGTCGGTATGCGTCTACTACCCTTCAAAGCACATCTTGCCAAGTATCTCTTAGTAGTAGTCGCCGTTGCCGGAATATTCTTCACGCAATTGCCGCCCGTATTCTCTACCACGACCTACGACCCCGATACGGTGATGGAGCCTGGGGGGTATAAAAAAGGTGAGGAGTACGTGATCAAAAAAAGCATAGAGCCTCCCAAATCCCGCCACACAGATTCTTCGGGCTATGAATCGGGGCAAATCGCGCACTACCAGAGAAAGTATAAGAGCTTGCCGCCATCCTTTGTGGCGTATTTATACAAAGAGTGTCTGGGTACGCGCGGCTGTAAAGTCGATCAGGTGATGGCAACTGCCGCCAAAGATACCGCCCGCCTCCTGAGACGCCCTACCATGTGGAGCAAGGTAAAAAAACAAATCATCGCATATTTTGCTGCCAATCTGCGCGCTTCGCGCGCTAAACGGCCCACACCTACGAAAGGACTCCTTATTGCTTGGCTTGAGAAGTTCGCATTCTGGAAGAAAGACAACGTCGCGGGAGAATTCGTGCAAAAGAAGATTATTGAGCCAACGATTGTCATTACGAAGGCAATCACTGAAGCAGCCGTAAAAACTGCAAATAATATTGTTAAGAACGCTCAAGAGCTCGGACCACCTTTACTCGTAATGGGCAAAGACAACTACTACAACAGATTTATATATTCACATGATGATCTGCGTATACCTTCCTGGTCTCGAGCAGTTTTTTCCTGGTACTACTACTGGGATCCAGAGATTAATACTGACGATCCAATTCAATGCGTCGCCTTCGTTGCTATGACATATAATGGGGCCGGAAAATCATTACAAGATGTTAAAGGAGATGCGAAGGAGTGGCAAAATTACACAAATAAATTTAATGTATACAAATCTGCAGAATCAAAAACTCTTCCTCAAAAAGGTGATATAATGGGCTGGGATGATGCTCCCAATGGTCATGTGGGGATTATAACTGATAGAGAATACAATAAGCCATCTAATAATTACAAAATAACAGTTATTCAATCAAATTCTTATAAAGTAACAACGTCTTACAACATGAAAAAAAAGCCTGATGGATCGTATGAAATTACAAGCTCTACTGATGGCGCTACATTCATACCCGACTGGTGGCTTCGATTAAAAGAATTTGAAAAATAAGATATGAGATTTTTTAAGAATAAGCAATTAAAGAAGAGATTTCTTATAACATTAGGCGCAATCGCTGTTGTCGGATTTTTTTTGTATACACAGTACCAATCTTACCTATATCTTCCAAAACTCGACAGAACAAACCACTATTATACAATTCCGGTCAACAATACTGTTACGATCTCTAGAAATTGGCAATATTTTTCAATTAATTATGAAAATCTTGATACTACTAAAGCGCCTGAAGAGCAATTTATAATCGAAACCTCCCCTCGCTTTGAACATAAAGTATATTACGCTTCTCAGAAAGATCTCACTCTCAAAAGTCTCATTGCCACAAATTCCCTTGAACAAGCAAAGCAAGAATTAGGAGATCGGTTTGAGGAATTTAATCAAAGATATAATACTATTCCAATGCTTGTTGTTGAAAGAGTTGACCCACCCTTTAATCCTAATACTACGTACACCATCACTGTTCGTCAAAAACAATTTAATCTTGTATCCTTTCTTACCAATTCCTACAGTCTTTCATATAGTTTTAAAACAGATGCCAACCTAGTCAACGAAAATACAATTCGATCAGATACCTTTTTTTCATCAGTGGGAAGTTTCCTGATCGGGCCGACGAAGGAGCAGCGGGAGCTACAAAAAAAAATCGATGAAACATGTAGATTATCTAGTCTTGATAGTTTGTTTCTTCCAGTGGATGATGAAGGCAACCCAACCCAGGATCCATTGAATTTTGAGTATTATGATCTTAAAGATCTTAAATGTGATACAGTAAACTATACTGGAGAATCAATCACAGTTGTATTAAAAAGTCCTCAAGGAAGGGCAAAATTCGAGAAATTCTTGAAAGATAATAACGTGAATCTCAAGCTCCTCAAGATCACCTACATCACGAGGTGAATCTGTTTTAGCCTATCCCAACAGCCGCAGTGAACCGCTTCGGTTAGAATTATGGTTCAAATTACCGATACCAATTGATCGATCAATCCTGATTTAATTGGGATCAATTGCGGCCTTTCTTGTATCACCTCGTAGGTGCACAGGCACACATTAATCCTATTCTCAAATAGTCTTGTAATCCTACCATAAAATATTTATACTCATTGGTGTGAGAAGAATCTTCATAGTATTGGGAGTGCTTGCTGTAGTCGCTCTTGCTGTGGGGCTATTTTTCCTCTCCGGTAAGAGCCCCGTGCCCGCCAACACCGGTCCAAAGGCTCCTTCCACTTCTGGACTGCAGGTCATAGCAGTGTCAGACATCCCTACGTACACCCTCAAGGTAGAGCGGCATGATGAGCTCGTGGCCCATCTTAACCGCTGGGCTATATTTAACAAGCCATATAATTTGGGCAAAAGAGGATCCACCATAGTGCCCCTCACCAAGATCACGGTGCATCTCACGGATCAAATGCAGGCCGGAGGCAAAGTCTCGAGCCCGAAAGACGGCGTGTACCTCTCTTCCGATATCAAAGCCTCGCGCGGCGCCCTCGATGTGTATATCTACGTCTTGCCCAAGCTTCTCCAGCCCTCAGGGGGCCAGTATGTGCACACGCAATTTCTCTCCACGATGTGGGGTCTGCGCCCTATTGATCTGCACACCTACAATTTTGATGCAGAGAATAAGAAGCTCGAATCTGAGCTCACCACTCTCTCCAAGCAGGGCGCAGTATACTTCAACGTGACTTCAAAATAGACATCTCGACTTCTTTGACTCCTTTTGTAGCGTACCACGCCAGGTCATGCACTCTTGACATACGGCCCATCAGCATGCGATAATACCGGCGGTGTGGGGATGCGCCGGTGTGGAGCCGAGTTTGTCAAATTTGGCTGCAGGGGTTCAACTCCCCTCATCTCCACACCGTCGTTTTGGGTCTTGACAACGCTTGTGCCACTTGTTATACTTATATCTGACAAACTCGGCTCTGATGCACTAGCGTGCAAGTCAGTCAAAAAACCCGCATTTGAAAGGCGGGTTTTTTGTTGGGGCGAGGAAAACGGTTCTTACGCGCTTCTTATCTGTTTGATCTCGCTTAGATTGACCCTGAGTGCAATCGAAGGGTTGCCAGGCTATTACATTCTATCTTATATACATTTTAGTGATCTGTCTTCTGCTTGCACCCGCCTCATCTGTATCCTATATCTTTTTGTAATCTAGATTACACATTAGCCTTCAATATTTAAGCCCGTTTACTCACCCCTAAAAATGCACTTGACATTGCTCAAAAAAGAGTGTATAAAAGAAGTAGATAGGTGTTATATAGTAATAACTATAAAGCTATGGCAACAGAAGGAACGCCACTACCAAGAAGGTTTCATCTCTTCCCCAAGCGCGGCCTCGAGCCAGCTCTCGCTGCTCCTGTACAAGCGCCTAAAGCGCCTACTATTCCCCGCACCATACCTGACACAGGCACACCCCGCCCCCCACATGAGCCCCATAAGAAGCACCCCGTGCGCAACCTTCTTATGACAGGCGCCCTCATTGGAGGCGGTGTAGCCGCACTGGACGCCAATAATCTTGTGACTACACCTGACTACCTCAACAGGCGCCCTGCAGGGGTCACGGCCACCCTACCAGACGCTTCTACTCCAGAGCTAACTGCAGCTCCCACCACCACCGAAGCCCCCAATCCCCTCACCTTGGAAGGTCAGCTTCCCTACGAGATGGCCGCAGACTCAATCTCTGAATATCAAGGATCTGAAGTGAAGATGACATTTGCAGTGCAGAAAGAAGTACAGCAACGCACTCCAGGCCTCAAGAGGTTTTATCTTTCTGATGAAAATCTTCGAAAGTATGGGGGAGCAAAATACAAGAATGGTATGGGTGCAGGTGAGCTTGTGCAGAGAATGAATGATGGGATATTGGCCGGACATTTGATGATATTACAACAGAAGAAAGAGGCAGATGGAAGTCAACCATACAAAGACCTGACAATTGATGGATTGAAAGAAATGCTCCACAGAGGTGAGCATCCTAGCTATACAATCAACTCAGGCTACAAAGGTAGTAAAGACGGTCTTACAGAGCCTGTAACCATCGATGTAGCCAAGCCTGTTACTGTCATAATGACCGACAAGCCACGACATTTAGCCCTTGACTACAATTTCTCCTATGGATTCCGCTCTATTAATGATGATGGACAGGGAGGAGCGTTGGTGTTGGAGATGTATGATATAGATCTTGGGGGGATAAAGTATCTTTTGTCAGATCCATATAAATTGCGAGTACAAGCGTATAAATCCACGACAAATATTACAGAGGGATTTATTGCTGGATCAATAAATCCTTTTAGTGGAAATATCGGCAGTCATTCTGCTTTTACTCAAAAGAGAGACGAAGTTGATAAATACACAGTTCCATTTAAGGAGAATAAAGATTATTGGGCCGGTATACTAGCTATTGAAGCAATGCCTCCTCAACCTACTCCTTAATTCTATCTTGTATGTCAAAAGATACCGAACAGTCAACCCGATCTTCTCGTTATAGAGTACGCAATCTCGCATTGGCAGGCGCCACACTAATTGGTGCAGTCAATCTTGCCGATGCCACTAACATTGTGTCCACTCCTAATAGGTGGAACAAACAAACTTCAGGCAATATAGCAAGTCCCCCCAAAGACTTGACGCCTGAGACTACCGCAGCTCCCACCACCACAGAAGCCCCCAATCCCCTCACACTGGAAGGTCAGCTTCCCTACGAGATGGCTGCAGATTCGATCTCTGAATACGTGGGGCCTGATATTGTAACCACCTTTGCCGTACAGAGAGAAGTACAGGGCCGCACTCCAGGCCTCAAGAGGTTTTATCTTTCTGATGAAAATCTCCGAAAATATGGCCGAATGAGTATGGGTGACCAAGAACTTAGACAGCATCTCAATGATGGGATTCTCCAAGGTCATCTAATGCAGCTACAGAAGCAAGAGCAATATAAAAATCTCACAATGGACGAGCTTAAAGCGAAGATTAAAAGCGGAGAACCTCTCTCTTATACTATTGCAGCAGGATATAAAGGCAAAGAGTCCTTACATGTCACCCCTCTAACTATAGATGTGGCCAAACCCGTGACTATTGTGATGATCGACAAGCCTGGATTTGTGACCACAAGCGCATCGTCCTATAATTACCGGTCCGTAAATGAAGATGGGAATGGGGGGGGGTTGGTAATGGAAATGTATGATAAACGCTTGGGTGGTATAAATACCAAGCCCGACCCATCAATTCACGAAATTTCATGGGTTTCTGCAGGAGATATTTCAGTGGGATTTGTTCTTGCTAGTCGAGGCATCTACACACCAGACCTCGTGATTCCTCAAGATAGTCAATTTATTCCTCAAAGGCGCTCTATCGAAAAATATATAATCCCTATCCAAAATAGTGCTACCTGGGCTAGCATCATAGCCATTGAGGCTACGCCGGCTACTCCATAAGTTCACCTCCAAATGTTAAATCATAGTGAACAGTCTTCCCGCACCATACCTGACACAGGCACACCCCGCCCCCCACATGAGCCCCATAAGAAGCACCCCGTGCGCAACCTTCTTATGACAGGCGCCCTCATTGGAGGCGGTGTAGCCGCACTGGACGCCAATAATCTTGTGACTACACCTGACTACCTCAACAGGCGCCCTGCAGGGGTCACGGCCACCCTACCAGACGCTTCTACTCCAGAGCTAACTGCAGCTCCCACCACCACCGAAGCCCCCAATCCCCTCACCTTGGAAGGTCAGCTTCCCTACGAGATGGCCGCAGACTCAATCTCTGAATATCAAGGATCTGAAGTGAAGATGACATTTGCAGTGCAGAAAGAAGTACAGCAACGCACTCCAGGCCTCAAGAGGTTTTATCTTTCTGATGAAAATCTTCGAAAGTATGGGGGAGCAAAATACAAGAATGGTATGGGTGCAGGTGAGCTTGTGCAGAGAATGAATGATGGGATATTGGCCGGACATTTGATGATATTACAACAGAAGAAAGAGGCAGATGGAAGTCAACCATACAAAGACCTGACAATTGATGGATTGAAAGAAATGCTCCACAGAGGTGAGCATCCTAGCTATACAATCAACTCAGGCTACAAAGGTAGTAAAGACGGTCTTACAGAGCCTGTAACCATCGATGTAGCCAAGCCTGTTACTGTCATAATGACCGACAAGCCACGACATTTAGCCCTTGACTACAATTTCTCCTATGGATTCCGCTCTATTAATGATGATGGACAGGGAGGAGCGTTGGTGTTGGAGGCTTATAATGTAGATTTTGGTGGTGTAAAATATCTTTTGTCAGACCCTTATAAGTTGCGTATACATGCTGCCAGTGTTGCATCTGATGTCTCCGGTGGATTTATCGCAGGATTTATAAATCCTTTTAGTGGAAATATCGGCAGTCATTCTGCTTTTACTCAAAATAGAGCTCCTATAGATAATTACCTAATCCCGGTAAAGCAAGGAGACAACTGGGCTAGTATCATAGCCATTGAGGCAATGCCCCCTCAACCTACTCCGTAACATTCCCTCTTTTTTACACCTGTTGCATTCCTTTTTTTGGTCGAGTATAGTAGTAGGTATGCGCAGAAGTTTCTTCTTTGTTCTAGTTTTTAGCCTATTTTTTTTACTGATGGGGGCTTCTCAACAAGCGGAGGCTGCTACATGGCAATGCGGTCAAACCGCCCTTGTCTGTAAGAGAGCTGATGGATCTGGATGTACACAAGGATCACCGGGCTGCACGTGCAGCAATAAATGCATAGGCACTGGTGCATATTTTGATTGTCACGATGGTACGCTTAGCTGCTTTGACTACGGCCCCAATCCCTGCGTCACGAGCAACAATTGCAACAACATCCCCAGCTGCCGTGTGCGGGGATCCTCTTGTAGTTCCCGCACCCGCTGCTGTAACGGACTGTCCTGTAGCGGAGGCAGATGCGGAGGTGTCACCACCCCAGGAGGTGGAGGAGGAGGCGGAGGGTGCTCCCCAGCTCAGCCCGCGCCACCCACTTCACTCGTAGGAGATCAAAATTGCCCCGGCTGGCAAGCTATAGGATGGACGGATACGGCAGGAGGCCCAAACGGTAGAGTGCGCTACGCAGGCCGCCTTGACGATGGGCAGAACGGCTGGAATGGCGATTGTAATAACCCCGAAGCTGGAGACGCGTGCTGGGGAGTGGATGACCCCAGTGTGCAGGTAACCTACGAGCCTGGCCACGCCTACACCTGGTGGGTGCACGCTATAAATAGCTGTGGAGTCTGGAGCGATGTCGCCGACAATTATCCTGTGGATATTGTGGATCCTTCACGCGGGCCGGCCACGATCGATGTGGACACCAACTTCGATGGCACTGTGCAGCCTGGAGTGCGCACCGTCAGGTGGGATAGCGTGGAGATAGTCGCAGGCTACGCACTCCGCATCGATGATGCCACAGCCAATGGCTGGAATGGCGCGTGCAATGGCGGCCAGAATCCGGGAGATGTGTGCGAGGACGTGGGGGGCGGCACCACTACCTATAATTACAACTTCCAAGCAGGCCACAGCTACACCATCTGGGTGCACTCCTTGGTGTGCGGATCAATTAGCAATCCGGCAAGTGTGTCCGTGAGCGTCCCACCGCCTCCGCCTCCGGATAGTGCGCCGTATGGGACGTTTGACAGTGCAAGCTGTACGCAGCTTAATGGATGGGCGTGCGACGCTGATAACTATAGCCAAGCCCTTCAGGTTGACTTCTTTAGCGATGGCGGAAATTTCTTAGGATCAACGCAAGCTAACGTGGTCCGGGAACCTGCAGTGGGCGCGGCCTGCGGAGGAGGCACAAGCGCGCATGGGTTTAATGGGTATCTTCTTGATCCCACTAATCCCCGCCATGCACCACTTTTTGATGGCGCTCCTCACACAATCGTGGCATACGCTATTGGTATCGATTCTGCAGGCACCCAAAACAGCAATAATCCCGCCATCAATGACCCTGCGCCTCAGGAGTCCGTGACCTGCACACTCCCAACACCCACCCCTGCCCCTTGGATCAAGCTGCGCGACACCTCCTTCCAAGGCAAGGGCACAGTGACGAGCGAAATCCCAGATCCAGTGGACGCTTTTGAGAGCAGCTCAGATACCACCTCTCCCTTCTTCGTAGGGCGCGATCCGGCTGCGCCCGCCGCGGTGCGCGAAGGCGTGGTGGCAGCTCCTGGTCTCCAGCTTGACGCGGACAATAGTAATGCCAATGAAAAAGCCTCCACCTCCGACTGGAGGGCAGTCCCCTACACTCCCTCCACGAGCTTCAATAAAGCCAGATACCTCCTGTATGTGAAGAGCCGCAAGCAGCACAAGACGGTCTCGTCACTAGCAGGTGTTACCGGTAACGGTATCTGGAACGTCACTTCCCCAAGCACGATCAACGCCGCCTTTGTAGCCGGGCTGCCGGCCGGGGCACGAGCTGTGATTATTGTCAATGGCGCCGCCACCATTACCGACAGTATTCCCGACACGGGCCGCAGTATCGCCATTCTAGCCAATTCTATTACTGTAGCCCCCAGCGTGGGCGAAATCAACGCTATTCTGGTGGCCGATAGCCTCAACACCGGAGCCGCGGACCTTGGCCTTAAGATTGTAGGCAATCTCATCGTCACCTCCGCAGGCAGCCTCACCAATGGCCGCACCCAAAATGCCGCGGCCAACAACAAGCCCTCCCTCTTCGTGGTCCATAATACGAGAACCTTCATGAATCTCTTGCCATACCTGAGCACCAATAAGTTCGAGTGGAAGCAACTCCAGTAAATTAGTTATCAGATATCAGTAATTAGTTAAAACAAAAATATAAAAATGAAAATATTCTTCCGGGCTGACAACCGACCACTGACCACTGACTACCAAAAGGGTCAAGCCCTTTTGGTAATCATAATGGTGCTTGCCACCGCTCTCACCGTGGTGATGGCCACGACCTTCACCTCACGCACCGATACACAGATTTCAGCCCTTGAGGCCGAGTCACAGAAGGCCCTGGCCGCGGCCGAGGCCGGCATTGAGACCGCGCTCAAGCTGGGCCACGACGAAGTGGGGGAAAGTGTAGATATTGCCACCCTTGGCCTCCCTGGCTTCACTGGCAGCGCGAATGTCACTCTCGATGCCACAGACCCTTTCACCACTCCGCTATTGAAGCGTGACGAAATGTATACCTATTACCTCGCTCAATTTGATAAGGATAATCCCGCGGATCCATTCACGGTCGTGTCGGGCAATCATCCTCTCACGTACTGCTTTGGCACAGCGGGCACCAGACCTGCACTTGAGCTCACCACCATAAATCGGATCAGCGCCACCAATTTCGAGATTACGTCCCGCCAGGTCATAGACAATCCCGACAGCGGCAATCGCATCCCGGGCGCAGCCGTGGCCAATGCCGGTGGCTGCGCGGACCCGACTTTTAGCTATTCGTATAGCTCTACCGCCCCAGCAGGCCAGGTCTTAATTCTCATTAGAGTGCTCCATGCCGGGACCAAAGTGCACATCAGCAACGGCAACGTCAACTCGATCGCCCAGGGTACTGTTATCACCTCGACCGCAAAAGGCTCAGGAAATTCCACCAAGAAAGTACAGCTCTTTCAGTCCTACCCCCAGCTGCCAGCAGACTTCTTCGTCACGCAGTTCTAAACAGCCACTGCTTCTCAACACACCCTTAGGGTGTGTTTACTATAGGGAGTATTACGTCTGGCAGCCGCTTTTTTCTGACCATAATGCTGTAAAATATACTCGTGGATCAAGCTACCTCGCAAAAAACTAATAATCATAACCCCACCCGCATCTTAGTCGTGGACGACGACGGTTTCTTGCGGCAAATTTACTTTGACACCTTGACCGACGCAGGCTATATGGTGGCTGTTGCGGAGAATGGGGTGGAGGGCCTTAAGCGCATCAGTGAAGGAGGATGGGACTTGGTCCTTTTGGATATTATGATGCCCCAAATGTCGGGTGTAGAGGTCATTAAGAAAATCAGGGATTTTGCCCCCACGGACCCTCCCCCTAAGGTGGTATTTCTCACTAATCTTGACGATGGGCCAGAATTTCGCGAAGCCAAAACGCTTACTCCCTACTACCTCATAAAAAGCGATCTCACGCCAGGAGATCTTTTGGATAAGATAAAAGAATTCCTCACTCCATGATCAACACATTCTCGGCTCGATTGCTCAAGAAAACAAACCTTACCCGTGATGTGGCGACATTTGCATTCGAGGTGGGGACTGAGCTTGATTTTGCGCCGGGACAGTATCTGGTGATGCATATCCCCGCCTCCGCTCAAGCTTCGGCGGGCAAGCCCCCTCGAGATGAGGCACGGCGCATTTTTTCCTTTGTCAATACCCCTGGGAGCCTCCACTTTGAGCTTCTGGCCAAGCTCATCCCCGGAGGCGTGGCCTCAGAGTACTTTTTGAGCTTGAATGTGGGTGACAATGTGGAGTTTGCGGGCCCGGCCGGGGTCTTTATGATGCGTCCAAGCAACAACGATAAGCTATTGGTAGCCACGGGCACAGGTATTGCCCCCTTGTTGTCGATGCTTCGCACACATTTGCCCCATGATGCTGCTTCCAAGATTACCCTCCTGTGGGGACTTAAGACCAAGGAGGACATTTATTGTTTGAGTGAGCTTGAGGCGCACACGGCGCGTTACCCTCACTTTTCATACTTTATCTGTCTATCGCGGCAAGCCTCTCTTGACCCCTTTGATACAAAATACAAAGACAATATCATCTTGGGCCGTGTCAACAAAAAGCTCGATGAGCTTATTCGTAATTCAACATCCACAATGCATAATTCAGATTTCTATATCTCGGGTGATCGTAACATTGTGGAGTCGCTTCGTCAGCACCTTCTCACTCTTGACGTGGACCGCGCGCAGATATCCTTCGAAAAATTCGTCTAACGCCCTACAAACACAACACACCCTTAGGGTGTGTTTACTATAGGAATTAATGTTATTTTCCTTTATTTTATATACGTAGTTCTTTCTTTATGCGCGCGAGCGTCTTTTGGTAGTCCTCCTGATCTTTGGTGAATTGCACGAGGCGTTCTACCGACCCGAAGTATTCTAGTAGGGGCTTTGTATTTACAAAACGATTGCTTTTCTTGTCTATATAACAAGACAAGGATGTGCGCGGGCTAGTCAACAATTCCTCAAAGGACATCATCCCGGCCGTGACAGGATTAAGGTGATTATATCGGGCTTCGTGAATAAACTCTTCATTATTTCTGATTATTTTGGCTTTGAAGCTACTTTGGAATACGCCTCCGGTGCGTTCTTCCACGAGGTTGTAATATTTTGCGAAACTGTTTTGGAAATTGCTTAAAAATTGACTAATCCCACGATCCCGCATTTGTTTTACCAAAAAGTGGAAATGGTTGGGCATGAAAGCGAAAGTATAAATCTCAACCAAAGGATTTTTGTCAACTGAATCGATATATTCGTCTTTAGCATATCTATTCAATCGCCGAAACTCAGAGAATTTTATGCGTTGGGCAAAGCGGTAGTAATCAACGATGTCGTGAATATGTTCCACGTGGCGAAGATCCTTCAAGATACGTTCCTTACCATTCGTTCGGTTGAAGACATGATATATCTCATCAGTCGCAAGAATGGGACGCTGTGTAGCCATGGGACGCATTATACCATAAACACACCCTAAGGGTGTGTTTACTATGGGGAAGTCGTCTGGCCCACAAAAAACCCCCCCGCCGTGGCGGGGGGGTTTTCTAACAAAAGTTGACTTATCGGGTAACCGAGATTGCGACACCAAGCTCAGCGTCTGGCGCCGAGACAGTGACACGGTTAGCTACATCACGCTCGATCTCATAGCTTGTGCTGTAGGCCGCCGTACAATCGGTGACATTAGGCGCATTAAGCGATGGATCAGTAGGCAGAGCAGGCATATAGTCGGTCACCAAAACCGCACAAAGATCTGCTCCTGTGTCGGCCACCTCAGTTGGGGTGTCCACTATCAATCCGGAGACCTCAGCTGGAAGCTGACCGGAATTGGACGCCACATACTGATGTACGGCGTTGAGGATCTGAAGAACATCGCTTCTTCGGCGTGTGTTGTTGGCCTGTGCAAACTGTCGAGCAGGATTGATGGCAATAAGAGTGATTGCCAAAAGGACGGCCAAAATCCCAATAACAACCAAAAGCTCAATGAGGGTAAAACCTCTTTTGAATTTGTGAATCATAAGTAAATTTATACTTAGGAAATTATAATAATGCCGACGTTTTGGTCGGCATCCCGACTTTACGTCGGGATACTTACAGCGTATATGATTATCCGACCCTTTGTCAAGGGCAAAATAGTAGTAAGTAGTTAATTGCCAGTAGCTAGATTTTACTCGCTACTTTCTACTTGCTACTGGCTATTGTGACGGCAGCGTGATCATGACATCGGGGGAGATCTGAGGATCTTGCCTGAAGGTGGCAGACGCATACTGCGCCGTCACAATTGATGTAATCTGAGCTTTGGCGGCCTGACTGACTGAGGAAGAAAAGATCACGGTGGCCGCCGCAGTGCGCAGTCCAGAGTTGATCGATATGGTCGCCGTTGCCACGCCGGCGGCTTCAAGATTCGCCTTGAGAGAAGCAGACGCGGAGGAAGAAGCACTTTCCGTAATCACGACCTGCATGTCTTTTAGCTCCTTGATGGCCGGGGCTATAGTCGGAGTGGCGGCCACGGCCACGGACTTAGCTTTTTTTGCTTTTGCTTTGGGCTGGGGCTGCGCTCTCAGGGCGAAAACTGCCACCACAATCAATATGATGAAAAGAACACCAAAAAGTCCGAGCAGAAGAGGGAGCTTAGATTTGGGCTTACCACCGGGCACCAGCGCGTCCTCCTCCCCTTCTTTGTCGGGCTTCTTCTCGTCTTCCCCAAAATGAGTAAGCGCCACATTGCGAAATGAGTCTACACGCTTGAGAGTCTCGCTGGCAAGCGCCGCGTCTGGCACCCGACCGGTCATAGTGAGCTCTCCCAAAAACACCGTGGGCAATACTGTGGTGATGGCCCAGCCCCGGGCCTCAAATGCACTCCGCAAGGCCTCTATCAGACTTCCATTGGTGGCAATAATATCAATATCCGCTCCTGCTTCCCCATATTTTTTCCACAATACATGCTCAAACGGCACAGAAGCGATGAATTTATTTTGCGCATCGTCATCTGTCGTGGCCGCGGCGGGCACTCTGGTGCGAAACAAGAGCGCCTCGCCCAACACGACATTAAGCCTTAGGGGAAGAAGCTTGTTGGCGTCAATAAGCCCGGCCACAAATTTGTTGAGTGCTGGACGGTCTACGATCTCCAGGTCTGCCACTACAGACGCTGGTAGGTCAAGAGGTATCATCCCCCGCTCGGGGTAATAGAGATACATCTTGTGCACGTCAAGGTACAAAATTCCTGGTTTCAAAGAAGCCATATAATTAGTATACCTTTAATTTCTAATTACTAATTTCTAATTGACCTAAATAAACACCAATAACCCAATTAATTGGGACTTGGGACCTGCCTGCCGGCAGGCAGGATTGATTAGAAATTAGGTTAATTAGAGTACTTAGAAATTATCTAGGGTGCTTCTACCCACGATTGGACTGAGAAGATCCCTCCGGTGTACCCTGCGGTCACGACCACACTTCGACGATGATTTCCGCGGATAGCCACAGCAGTAATAGTCTTGGTGTCGGACCCTGTCACTGTCGAAACTGTGGTCGCACCATCTATGGTGAGCGTTTCCCCGGTGTAGAAGGGATTCCTCAGAAGGCGCAAGTAGGCATTCTCTGCGGCGCTTTCTGCCGCCTTAAACACGTCTCCCCCTTCTTTGAGGCTGGTCACGGATTTGCCTGATGAAATAATAAGCGTTACCGCGGCTGTCGTGATTGCTGTGGCAACCGCAATAAAAACAAGCAGCATTACTAAGGTCTGACCCTTCTTGAGTTGAGAATTGAGAGTTGAGAATTGAGAGTTTTTTTGCATGATAATTTTCAATTTTCCATTTTCCATTTTCAACTTTCAATTTATCTTATTCCAACGGTGGTCTGGAAATCTCGTGTGTTGGTGCCAGTGCCTGCCGTATCGATGGTCGAAGTGAGCCGGAATGATATCTGCGCTGTGTTTTTGCCATTCACGTTGCCCAGCCGTGTAAAGCTCACATTTGACACTGTGGTACCATACCCATCTAGACTGTCAGAATTACCGCCTGTCGTGATAGTGAGATTCCCCCCAGACACGTCATAGGTATGGGCTACTCCACTTATGGTGATCTGCAGCTGGCTTCCTGTGCCGCCTTGTGTCGCTGGAATTGTGATTGCGGAAGCTCGATTAAGATCATACGTGAGACGCGATAAGATATACCGACCGTCTTGCGCCACGACGTCAGTGGCTTCCGACTCCAGTCGAAGATCAAGAATTGAGATAAATACCTGCGATAAGACTAAAAGAAGAATAGACATCAAGCCCATGGTCAAAAGAAGCTCGATTAGAGTAAACCCTCGCTTGAGTTGAGAGTTGACCTTGCCTGCCGGCAGGCAGGGAGTTGAGAGTTGAGAGTTTTTTTGCATGATAATTTTCAACTTTCCATTTTCAATTTTCAATTTGTATCATGGGGAATAATTCACCGTCACATCTGATAATATTGGCGATGCGTTGGGATCTGAAGTCGAAAAATCTGCTGTGTAGCGAAAGCATCGTGCAGGATTCTCATACCCCGAGCCGTCGTCGTCAATGGCGATGGGGCCAACTGCAGAAAATGAGGTTGCGGGCGTGCCATCAGGCCCCACGAACGCATAGACCGCACCTGTGCAGCTGCCCGAAACCGCGTCCGCAGCCGCTACCTGAAGCGTGAGATCTGTATTAGGCGGCTTGGTGAGGGTGAACTCTATTCTATTGAAAGCGGTCGAGACCCCAGCATCGAAAATCTGTGAGGTGTAGGTACCGGAAGTGGCGAAATTACCTCCAGGACCCCCTTCGATCACTTTGAATTCAGTGGTCGCGTCCTGCGTCACTATGTACGAAAATGCATCCCCATCGGCTTCCAAGACTGAAATCACATCATTGACCCCAGTATTCACATCCATACCGCCGCAGCGGATCGGCAAGGCTTCTGTGGAAATATCTATAACCTGGTACTCCTCGGCCCCGTGCCCGGCCAATATGGCGCGATTGCCGGTCACGACCGTCACGGCCCGAGGGTCCATTCCGCTTGCATTATAACTCCCAACGGTCGGAAGCGAAAGATTTTTTATAGAAGTATCGACTATGAAAAATTCATTTAAGGTCGAGGAGACTCCTGTGGCAAGATACGCCCTTGTCCCTGACGCATTGACGTACACATCCACAGCAGGCTCCACCGCCAATGACAATTGACCTACGACTCTAAATTTCGAAGGGTCGGTAGGGTCTGAAATATCTACAATCTGTAGCTTTATGACAGACGAACCAATTGCAATATATGCGTAATCTCCTACCACCACAATCTTATTTCCTGTTCCGCCAAGGGCAAGGGAAGGGCCCACTTGCGGTCTGGCGCCTGTTTTTGACGAAAGATCAATCACATTAAGTGTCGTTCCTTGCGTCATGTATCCTCGATTTCCAGACACATACATGCTGGTCCCGTCTGATGAGCCTGGCGCATCAAAACTACCTACTTCGGTTATGGTGCCACCGGTCATCTGCACTATCACAATCTCTTTTGCATTGGTATCGGTAGCAATATAGCCGTAGTCGCCTGATAAAAATACGTCGTTGGTCTTGTAGCCATCGAATGTTGCAGTTTGGGTTACGACTGGAGGATTGGTGTTGGAAATCGAAAGATCGGCAAATGAGATGCCGGACGCATTCTCACCGGTGCCAGCTACCACCCGCCCCTCATAGGCCGACACGGCATTGGCGACTCCGTTCTTGGGCAAATCCCGGGTCGCCACCACATTGGGCAGCGGATTGCACCAGGCTCCTGCCCCTCCTGCCCCCAGAGCAACCTCCCCCCCAGCGGTATTGGTTACAGTGGTATTTACGTGAGTGCCTGCGTTAAAGTCGGCCTGAGTAGTAGTCACCCATGTGAGATTATCAAGTCGTACCAAATAAAGATTTGAAGAGACAGACGAGGGGAGTGGAGTGGTCCAAGACACGGTCGTGGTTACTTTTTTGGTCGAGGGATCGACAGTGCCTCCTGAGGTCACAACCGCACCTGCGCTGTCGCGATAGACGTCTGCAATCTGGATTGTGCGCGTGAAGCCATTCACACTCTCGCTGCCCGCCACAAGAGCCCAATTCCCCCCGGCCTGGGTGGGGTGATAGGTGCCATTGACCGCGAAGGTATTCCACCCTGTCTCTCGCACTACGCGGGTCGCCTCCTCACCCTCCTTAAGAAGTGCTATAGCGGCAAGCCGCTGTTTTTGGGAGGCAGCACCCTCGCGGGACGTAAATAATCCCACAAATAGCGCAGGCAGCACAATCGCCGAGAGCGCAAACACGAGAATAAGCTCGATCAAGGTCTGACCCTTCACGAGTTGAGAATTGAGAATTGAGAATTGAGAGTTTTTTTTCATGATAATTTTCAACTTTCCACTTTCAATTTTCAATTCACTGATATAATCACTCCATGCCGATTAAGTCTGATTGTTTTCTGCTCACCGGTCTGTGTATTGCGAATCGTCACGCTGTCCTGACCAGATATATATCCTGACATCTGACCATCGCCCTTTTGAAACACCACGGCTGCGGCCGGAAATGTAGCACTACTCATCTGGATCTGGTTGCCAAGGGCCACCGCATAATTGTCTACAGCCGCTGGATTGTAGGAGGCGCCATGAAACAGTACATAGCGACCCGTCTCAAAATACACGCCGTAGGAATCTGTGGCGCCTCGCCCCTCAGTGTCGCCTGTCATTGCTTTGGTCTGAGAAAGCCTAAGATCTGAAACGATAGTGAGCACTACTTCATCCAGACTGGCCTTGTGCTCGGAGCCTATCAGATTGGTCGTTACAAATGCGGCCAAAATCAGCATTATACCGATCACTACAATAAGCTCTATAAGAGCAAAGCTTCGCTTGAATTGAGAATTGAGAATTGACCTTGCCTGCCGGCAGGCAGGGAATTGAGAGTTTTTTTTCATGATAATTTTCAACTTTCCACTTTCAATTTTCAATTTGTTACTGTGGCCCGACCTGACCAATGAGACCGTAAATCGGCGCTATAATGGCGAGCATCATCCCACCTACCATCACCCCCACCAAGACAAGCATGATCGGCTCAATCGCCACAGTCAAGGTCTTGAGGGTCGCGGACACCTGATAGTCGAGATTTTCTGCCACCTCACTCATCGATTTATCCAAGCTCCCTGTCTTCTCCCCAGCCTCGATAATCTTGACTACCATCGGCGGGAAGGATTTTCTCGACGTCTTAAGGCCTTCAGAGAATTTCTTGCCCGATTGGACCATCTCGCGGGTCACCTTCAGCGTGTGGGTAAGCTCCTTGGTGCTCACCACGTCGCTTGCCAGCTCCAGAGCCGAGGTGATCGGAAGACCAGAGGAGAGAAGAAGCGCCAGATTGCGCGAGAAACGAGTAAGCTCGATCTGCTTGATGAGACGATTAACCAAAGGGAGCGAGAAAAGAACGCTCAACACAAGTCGTCTATTGGTTATATACAGTGCTACAAACGCCACCGCCGCAGTCGCCAAGGCACCAATAAAAATAAAAGTATTATTAATAAGAAAATTGGAAGCTGTAATAAGAATCTTTGTGGGCAGAGGTAGCTCCACCCGAAGCCTGAGGAACACAACCGAGATTTTGGGTACCACGACGGTGAGAATCATTACCAGAACGCCGATAAACACAATCATAATAATGAGTGGATAGGTTAAGGCACTTTTGACCTTGTCTACAAACTCCCGATCCCGCATGATTGTGGCCTTGAGATCTTTGAGGGTAGTGTCCAGCGTGCCTGCCTCCTCCGAAGCCTTGAGGAGATTTACGGTCACCTTGTCGAAGGACTTAGGAAAACGTGAGAAGGAAGCATATAAGTGCTTGCCTTCCTTGAGGTCTTTGGAGACGGCCTCTAATATCTTTTTGGAGGGGCCCCGTGCATCCTCAAGGATCGAATCCACAGATTCCAATATTGGAATACCAGCCCCCAGAAGCGTGTGTAGATTGCTAATAAGGCTTAGCTTGTCCGCGGTCGATATGGTGGTATGCTCTGCTTTCATTAGGTGTCCACTTTAGTCGCGCGAAGTACTTCCTCAAGGCTCGTCGCACCTTCTAGAACTTTTGTAATTCCGTCCTCCATCATGGTGGTCATACCCTCGCGATGTGCTTGATCTCGGATTACATCGGCGTCTTTTTTCTCTGTAATGAGGCGTCTAATCTCTTTGGTGACTTCAAGTACTTCAAAAAGCCCGACCCTTCCCTTGTATCCCGAGCCATGGCACACATGGCACCCCGCACCCTTATAAATATGCGTTTCTTCTTTTTTGCCAAAAAATTTGGCTATGAGGTCTTTGGGAAGCTGGGCCTCAAGGCTTTTGGGGGTCACGGTGATTGTGGTCTTGCAGGATTCACAGATGCGGCGAATCAGGCGCTGGCCTACGATGATGTTGACCGTTGAAGCCACCAGAAATGGCTCCACCTTCATGTCGGTCAGCCTTGGAAGGGTCGTGGCGGCGTCATTGGTGTGAAGCGTGGAGAGCACCAAATGGCCGGTGAGCGCGGCATTGACAGCAATGCCAGCAGTCTCATTGTCGCGGATTTCCCCAACAAATATCACATTGGGGTCTTGTCGCAAGATTGAGCGAAGGCCGGCCGCGAAGGTGAGATTGGTCTTGGGATTGACCTGAATTTGATTGAGACCTTTGATTCGATACTCGGCAGGGTCCTCAATCGTGGTAATGTTTTTTTCCCTGGAGTTAATAATTTTTAAAATTGCGTAGATAGAGGTGGTCTTACCAGAGCCCGTAGGGCCGGTCGACAAGACCATGCCAAAGGACTTCGTGAAAGCTTTCTCGACCTTCT
>CAYLLP010000009.1:0-37094 GCA_964384955.1 uncultured Gammaproteobacteria bacterium | reverse complement strand
TAAAACTTGATGGGACGCCTACGCGACCCTTTACGCCCAGTGATACCGGATAACGCTTGGGGCCCACGTCTTACCGACGCTTCTGGCACGCAGTTAGCGGCCCCTTTCTAGTAGAGTACCGTCAATCCGCTCGAAAGCGGACTTCTTCCTCTACCACAGTAGTTTACACTCGTTAGAGCTTCTTCCTACACGCGAAGTCGCGCGGTCAGGCTTTCGCCCATTGCCGACTATTCCTGATTGCTGCCTCCCGTAGGAGTATGGGCCGTGTCTCAGTCCCATTCTGGCTGACCATCCTCTCAGACCAGCTACCCGTCATTGGCTTGGTGAGCCGTTACCTCACCAACTACCTGATAGGACGCAGACCTCTCCAAGGGCAGGAAGTTACTCCTTTTGACTGTAAAGTATCATCGCGGGTTACCCCACCTTTCGGTGAGCTATCCGCGACCCAAGGGTAAGTTTCTACGTATTACTCAGCCGTCCGCCACTTCAGTTATCAGTGATCAGTTCTCAGCAATCGGCCGTCGGGGATCAGGTGAGTGACCTCCAACAACAGAAAACTGAGAACTAAGTACTGACAACTGGTCGTTCGACTTGCATATCTCAGGCACTTCGCTAGCGTTCATCCTGAGCCAGGATCAAACTCTTATAAAAACCCCGTTGCAAAACGGAGTTAAAGTTTCCCCGCCTCAGCCCGAAAGCTTCGGCCGGGGTTCCTAACCCGATTACCAAACTAAATTAAATATGGATAAACACACGACTAATTGTCAAAGTGCGTGCGCCGATTTAAGGCGCACACCCCACTTCGCTCTTTCGAGCTTCGAGGGGCAAAGAACTCCCGCCTCCAAAGAGGGGATAACGTAATTGTACTCTATAATCAAAAGTATGTCAACGACAAAGCGAAGTTTTGCCCTGTCAGCAATGTAGCAATTTAACAATGTAACAATGAAAGAGTTTATTACGGCAAGTGAATGCGTAGGCGAGAGAGCATCTCGCGCGACTCCCCGATCTTCATGAGGCCTTTTATGGTGATGTCGTCGGGGTGAGGGGCTGCATGCGTCTCGAGCTTAAGCTCGCGAGATATATACTTATCCAGGCCCGGCACCTGCGCGAGCCCGCCACAGAGGATTATTCCCGACTCATAGATCTCATCTATGACCTCAGGAGGCGACGCCTCGATGACTTCTTTGGCGGCATCTATGATTTGGTGAATTTGAGGCTGCAAAGCTTCCTTGATATCCCCGGACTTGATCTTCACGCTCTTGGGAAGGCCAGTTTCCAGCGACTTGCCCCGCACTACCATCGTAATATCCCGATCCACAAAATTAAGGAGTTTCACCTTGAGGGTGTCGCATGTGATGTCGCCCAAGATAATGCCGTGCTTGAGGTAGCAGTAATGCGCAATGATCTTGTTCATCTGCTCTCCGCCTGTTTTGAGGGTCTTCTGCATCACGGTCCCACCTCCTGACAAAATCGCAATTTCGATAAGCCCCCCGCCCATATCAATCACGAATATGGGCCGGTGCGCAAAAATATTAAAGCCTGCCCCCACCGCATTGGCAATAGGCTTCTCAATAAGGTGCACTTGCGAGGCACCTGCTTTGTAGAGTACCTCCTCCACTGCCTTCTGCTCTATTTCGGTGGCCACCTCTGGCACATTTACGATTGCTTCAAAATTGAGACGAATGATTTTGGACCGGCGGTAAGGGGCCACTCCCCGCTCAATGAAGCGTTTGATGAGCGCCACTTGTGCGTCAAAGTCGGAGATCACCCCGGCGACCAATGGGTGCACGATCTCTATAAAGTCCGGCACTTTGCCAGTGATGACCCGCGCTTCTGTGCCAAAGAAGATATATTCGCGCACCCGCTTGTTGAAGCCCAGGGCCGTGGCTTCTTTGAGGACCACTCCTTTGTCTTTGATTGCAATCTGCGTCTTATACGTGCCAAAATCAAAGTATAATTTGAACCCTGTCAAAAAAGGGATCTGGACTTTTGACAATTTTTGTATAAAATTCATATATACTCTTAAAATCAATAATCAAATGATAGCCAAGCTCACTCGCTCTCTCTATTATATCCTTTTTTTTGTCACTCCTTTTGTCATGCTTCCTGTCACCTCGGAGCTCTTCGAATTCAACAAAATGATCGTGATCTACACAGTGGCCGCCACCGTAGGCTTACTGTGGGGCTTTTCAATGATTCGTGCGAGGCGCCTAATTCTGCCCGCTACTCCTCTTAACATTCCCATTCTGCTCTTTCTGGCCGCATTGGCAGCATCAACCGTACGATCGATCGATGTGCATACGTCGATCTTCGGCTACTACGGACGCTTCAACGGAGGGGTACTCTCAATTATAGCCTACTTGGTACTTTTTTACGCATTCATCGCCTTGGAATTTGGCGACAAGGCGCAATTTGCCAAAAAGCTACTCAAAATATCGCTTTGGGCCTCTGCTCTGATCATTTTGTGGGGGCTACCCGCTCGCCTCTTTGGGGGAGATCTCACTTGCCTCGTGTTCTCCGGGCGCTTCTCCCTTGACTGCTGGAGTGATCAATTTAAGCCAAGCGAGCGCATGTTCTCCACCCTTGGTCAGCCCAACTGGTTCGGTGCTTATTTGGCAATTCATTTTTTCATAGGACTTTATTTTTACCTGACTCAAGTATTTGCCAAAAAAATCACAAAATCGACTTTTATTCTGAGCGGGTACTTGTTTCTCAATATCTGTGCGATCCTATTTACACGGTCCCGCTCTTCATATATCGCCGTGGCCATTGGTCTTTTGGTGGTGGCGGTGTTCCTCTTGACCCGTTTCAAAAAAGAGATTGGCCGATCGAGGAAAATGCTGATTCTTCCCATTCTCTTGCTGGTTGTTGCGGTCGCGGTGTGCAAGACCGGCGAGCCGACCGTAGACAAGTTTATTACTATATCAAAAATCAAAAATCAAATATCCCCACTTCGCCAAGGCTTCGAGGGGCAAGCAAAAATACAAATTAAAAATCAAAATCTTCCCGAGCCCACCTCAGAGGGCACAGAGTCCTTTGCGATCCGCCGCATTGTGTGGCAAGGGGCATGGCTTCTGGGGCTCAAGTACCCGCTCACCGGCACTGGAGTCGAGACTTTTGCCTATAGCTACTATTTTACCCGTCTTTTGTCCCATAACATAACCTCGGAGTGGGACTTTCTCTATAATAAGGCCCATAACGAATACCTCAATTATTTGGCCACCACAGGGTTTATAGGGGTCGCAGCGTATCTCTTGATGATCGGAGTGGTATTGTATCTTTTTGCGGCGTCAGTAAGAAATAGACATGAAGACGGGCTTTTGGCAGCATGTCTCATGGCCGCCTACATAAGTATTCTTATCACCAACTTTTTTGGATTTTCCACCACCACGATAAATATTTTCTTCTATCTATTGCCCTCCCTTCTGATCGTGCAGAAAAAACTTCCGCGTCCTAGCTCCTCCCGGCAGGTTTCAACCCGAAATAGTAAGTTTCTCACCGTGGCACTTCTACTCTCGTACTTCTACATACTTCTCAACATTGTCAATTATGTACGAGCTGACATCTATTATGCGACCGCCAAAAATCATTCCCGCGTCTTAGACTACCCGAAGGCATATGAGTACTTCAAAAAAGCGCTTGACCTGCGGGGGGAGCATGTGTACCAGGACGCGGCCTCCTACAACGCTGCCAACCTTGCCTTTTTGTCCTCCTACGGCAAGGAGGTGGATCTCACTAATCGTCTGATTGCTCTGGCGCAAGCTTTGAATGAGGTGGCGATTAAAGCCTCTCCCAAAAATGTCCTCTACTACAAGACTCGGGCCAAAAATGACTATCTCTTTCACGGGCTAGACGGACAGAAGAAGTATCTTGAGGATGGCGTCAAGGCTATGGATACTGCGCTCGAGCTCTCCCCCACAGATCCTAAGCTTCCCTATACGCGGGCAATCTTCTTCTCCCTCCTTGAGGAAACGGCCACCAAAGAGTCTCAGATTAAGCTCTATCGCAATCGGTCTCTCCACGATCTTGACCTGGCAATTGCGCTTAAGGAGGATTTCCGTGACGCATATTTCCTGCAAGGCCAACTTCTCAAAAAGTATGATCGCCCGCAGGAGGCTCGTGTAGTGTTCGAGTTTATTCTGAAAGAAATTGCTCCAGGAGATGAGGAAGTTCGAGCAGAGCTTGCACAATGAATCACTCACACCACAAGCTCGAGGAAATTTGGGAAGAAGTGCCTCCTGACTATTACCAAAAAGGAGTCAAAAATAATTTTCTGCAGAGACTGTGGCATACGGGCAAACTGCGCACTGTGCTCTCTCTGATTGAGACCTCCCCAATGAGGGTGCTTGACGTGGGTTGTGCAAGTGGGTGGTTCTTGTGGCAAGTAAAGAAAGAGTTTCCAAAGTCCTCATGTACGGGGATCGATGTGTACAAAGAAGCAATAACATATGGAAAAAAGAAATACAAAAACCTCGAGCTACGACATGCAGATGGTCACCGCCTACCATTTAAAGCGAACACATTTGATGTCGTCGTGTGCTGTGAGGTGATCGAGCACGTGCTTGATCCTGCAGGCCTGCTTCGCGAGATACGAAGAGTGCTCAAGAAAAAGGGAGTAGCTATTATCGAGATGGATTCTGGAAACTTGCTCTTTACTATCGTCTGGTATTTTTGGACGCACATCCGCCATGGTGTATGGGAGCATGCGCACATCCAGACATTAAACGAGAAAAAACTGGAGATGCTTATAAAAAGCTCAGGCCTAAAAATAACTAAGAGAAAAAAGTTTAACGCTACGATGGCAGTTGCATTCCAATGCTTAAAAAACTAGCTAAGCACCCGAACTGGTTCTACTTGGGGGTAACTATTATCCTCTCTTTAGTACTGTTCGTTTTGCTCTACAACAAAGTGCTTTTTACTCCAGACTTTGGAGAGAGCGATGCCTATCACTTCAATTTCGCGATGAAATACTACTTAGCCGACAGTCTTAAGCACAATACCATCCCTTTCTGGACAGAGCTCATTCAAGGAGGCTATCCCCTACTCTCAGAAGGACAAATTGGAGCCTTTTACATTCCCAATGTCCTCCTTTTGAAATTCTTGCCCTACAACGCTGCCTATACAATGCTTTTTGTGACCTCTTTTTTTCTTCTCACCTACGGATTCTATCTACTACTTAGGGAGCTAAAAGTGAGTCCGGGACTTGCATTCTTGTGTGCTTTGAGTTTTTCTTTCAATGGAAGCCTAGTATTTCGTCTTGTGCATCTTAATTTGGTGCAGGCGTTCTCTCTTGCTCCTTACCTTTTCTTGTTTTGCATTCGTCTTTTTAAGACGTTCCAAAAAAAATATATAGTCCTATATTGTCTTTTCTTGTCCCAGATGGTCTTTGCCGGCTATGTACCAGTTGTGTACGTCACCTTATTTGGCTTATTTGTGTGGTTTATGGCAATTGTTTTTCTAAAAACAAAAGGCGATATAGTCAAAATCGCAAAGGCGATAGGTCTAGTTTTGGCAATTAATGTCGTCGGACTTTTGCTTGCTTCGCCCCAGCTGACCATCTCTTCTCTTTTAACAGGTTCTACGTCGCGCAAATTAGAGATTCCCTTTAATGTGGTGACACACCTGCCACTTAGCCTTAGCAACCTTGCAGGATTTTTTGCGCCCTACTTATTCGGAGATCCCAAATATGGCACCTATCCCAGATTTTCAGCCGACTGGGGGATATTTTGGGAAAACACGCCATATGTAGGCGGAATCTTTTTTTTCCTTTTTCTAGTAAGTGTTTTTTATTTTCTGCGAAGACAGCGGAAAAGCGAGATGCTCGTGGTAAGTATATGCAGCGCCCTACTTTTTGCCTTCTTGTCGCTTGGAAAAAATTCTCCACTCTACTTTCTCTTTTACTATCCTCCCTTTAACTTCTTCCGGACTCAATCGAGGTTCCTTATGGTCGTAGTGCTATTTATGTTTATTTTCGTGGCGCAGGTCCTCCAAAATATGACGGCCAAAAAATCAGTAATTCTAAAAGGAGCACTTTCCTTATTACTTCTTCTCAATTTCATGGATCTTTTTTGGGTCGCCAAAAATTATCATTTTTGGGTTGATTTCAACAAAGCCATAGAAAAACCTCCGATAGTAAGCTTCATGGACAAAGACCATCTTTTTCTAAGTCGGGAGCAGCCCGCGCAATGGAATAAGCACTACTTAAAGGACGGATGGGCCAAAAAGGAGACACAGGAAAAATTTATTTTTTACAAAAATTATATCTATCCCAACTCCAATCTTCTGTATGACCGACCCGGCCTCAGCATCAACTCATTTGGACTGGCTCTCAAAAGAGTAGATTATCTTGAGGGTCTGCTGACCACAAATTTCTATCTTCATAGTGATCACCCGGAAGTGCCTTTTATCCCCTCTCTTTTTGACCTTCTCGACTTAAAGTATGTTATTACCAGCAGGAAGGTACAGTCTCCTCACTTTACCCCACTTAAGGCGCTTCCACACGAGGGTGAAAGTATCCACCTAGCACAGTATAAGAGAAGCCGCGATAGCTTATTTTATATTCCCACATCGGTGAAGAAAATCGGCTTTCAAGAAGAATTTGAGAACAAGCTCCGAGATGGTACAGATCTTATGAAAGATGCGCTTGTCGAGGAGCAGATAGTAGGCCTTGTGGAGCAATCTGCGCCTTTAAAACTGCAGGTACTGACCCAGCAACCCACTCAATTTTCGTTAAAAGGCAATTTTGGGAAAAATACATTTTTTGTGCTTCGAAAGAATTATTATCCGGAGTGGGAAGCCCGAGCCAATGGGAAAAAAATCACTATATATAAAGTCAACCTTATTCATATGGGAGTCTTGGTCCCGGCCGGCGACACAACGGTTACATTCTCATACGCCAATCATGCGTTTAAAAGGGGGATGGTGGTAGCCGCACTCACCTTATTGAGCCTTTTGATTTTTTTGACGGCTGGAAGCTCAAAGCTTATCAATCGATTTAAATCCGGCCTCGACAAGCTTTTTGATTAATGCGTCAATTCTTGCTTTATTGACGCCGTCGTGGTAGCAATCTTTCGAAATACCTGCAAGGAATACGAGATATTCCTCCTTTTTTCTCACGTGGTAGGCCTCCAAGATATTTTTTTCGGCCCCTTTGCAATCACCAATTTTACTATAATATCCCGCGAGTATATAATAATTAGCAGCAGTCACAGCCTCAGTCTTCTCTTGACTATTAAGATATATAGCTTGTTTAATGTGGAGATAGGCATCTTGAGGGTCACCATATGCCAAGAGGTAGAGCCCGGCGAGCTGGTGAGCACGCTCATAATGTCTTAAGACTTCTGCGGTGAAGAGATTTTTATATTTTATATTGTTCTCAAAGTCGGTGGCAATTTCCCTACTATATGAGCCCTCCCAAAATTTGTTAATTCGCGTTACACTGACTCCCTCACGCTGATCCTTGGGCTCAAGCCGATAGACCATCCCATAGGGCACCCAGTCGTATGCTTTTAACTTTGGGGGAAGCTCGTGGTAGTCCTCGGAAAAAATGGCATACCGGTCCATATTGTCGGCCATCACATCCACTATTTGATATTGCCGGTCTACCGGCCTTCTCACAATTACTTCGGGGTAGCGTAGGCCAAGCATTTCTTTATAAAACGGAGAAAAAAGCTTGTTGGGATGAATTATAACGCGCTCTTTTTTTAATTGAGGTTGCGCGTAAAAGACGTACTGCGTGTTAAATAAGGTAAGATCTGAAGTGAGGAAGATGAGCGAGCGGCTAGGCGTGGCCCGCAAAATCTCCATCCCAAGGCGCTCTGCGGTCCTATCATTTTTAAGTGCGAAGATTTGCCGATAATTTCTCAAAAAAAGTGTCGTGGGATATGCAAAGAGCACAACACAAAGGATGAGCGAAGATCCTCGCACCAGGGCACGGTTTTTTATGATTTTTTTTAAGCCACTCTGATACAGCTCAAGCACAGAGACTAAACCAAAATACAAAAAGACCCCAAGCAGAAAGTAATAAATATGTAAGTAGCGCTCCACTGTGGCAATAAAATAAGGATTAAGAAGGGGGAAATTGGCGTAAAATAAGAAAACCGGCCCGTACAAAAGTGTAGCGCCGGTAAACATAAGCACGATCTTCTTATCAATCTTTTTGTGCCGTAAAAGGTAGATCGCACCAAGTGCAATAAGAACCAGTCCAAAGCGCATAAAGTCCGATTCCATAAACACCAATAGCTTTGTGATTTGGGAAAACCGATTTTGGGGGACAGTGAGGACAAGAGGAGCTGCCAAAAATCCTCCATACTTAAGGCGAAGTACAAGCGCAAGAAAGCCTTGAAGCGAGTCAACCTTTTCCCACACAATCTCCGCACGCCGGGCATAGGCCACGAAAAGATACAAAAAAGGCACTAACCCGCTGGCCAATAATAAAAGCAATCTCATATAGTGCTTCCTTCCTGCAGTCAGGAGGGTCTTTCTTTTCTGATATAAAAGATATGACGTAGCTCCAAATCCTATAACGAAGGTATGATGGTGACTTATCCCCAGCCCGACCAGAAGAGCGAGGGCATAAAGGTAGCGGGGGCTTGTGGTTTTGTAGTACCTCACTCCAGCAAAGAATATAGAAAGTGTGATCAGGGTATTAAGGGGGAATGCCTCAGGCACCACGCTATAAATCCACACAATATAGTTGCATCCTGTGACAAGAAGCGCCGTGGAGAGAAGGAGGGCATTGATTTTCCCGCCGGGGGCAATTTCTTTGATAATTCTTGCTAATACATAGAGAGAAAGGACGGTGGCAATTAGTGAGATAATACTCACTTTACCGGCAGGTGTAAGTGGAAGTGGGAGGGCGCTCACTAGTATGCCAAGTATGGTATAGAGAGGATATCCCGGGGGGTGTGGGAACCCTTGTGTAAGAATCGCTGCGAGAAAATCTCCAGCATCCCCACCAAAGAGAGTATTGGTCAAGGAAGAGATGTATAGAATGGTAACTGCGATAATAGCGGGCATTTTTCTACGTGGATTCTAACACAAGTTGAGCCTTTATTGTGTCACAAAAAACCCCCCGCTGATCAAGCGGGGGGTAGCTAACTCAGGTGACGATTCTTAGTTGGTCAACATATCCAGACTTACGTCTGATCCGACCTCAAACCATGACGAGGAATTACCTCCGTCGTCAATAAGGTTACGTGCGTTGGCAGTGCTTTCCTGCCGAGCATTGATCTCATAGGTTCCAGCCGACATGGCGGCTTTATAGTTTGCGGTTACCGATGTAAGGCCGCTTGTGCCATTGGCAAAGTTCCTCAGTGATCCATTCAAAGGATCATTGGGCACGCTCTGGGCATAGGTGCATACATTCATGCCAAGCCAGTTGGTGTTGGCACAATTGGTTCCTCCTACGGTTGAGTTACATCCAGCGGCAGTTGTGAGACATCCAGTGACTGTCACTCCCTCTGAGGAAATCTGATCCAATATAGCCTGCAAAGTGCCAGCGTCTTTAACACGGGCTGCGTCGCGAGCCTTTCTTTGGGCCTCTCCGGGATTAAGCGTCAAAAGGACGGCAACTACTAACACTCCCAAGATACCTATCACGATCAAAAGCTCAATGAGCGTGAAACCTAGCTTCTTTTTTATAATAGCTTTCATATAAATTAGAGAAATTAAATAATAATTTATAAACTCCCCTATTACCAATCAGTATACGCAGACCCGAATTGACTTGTCAAGGGGTATTTATATAGACCTTAGTGCAGCTTTTTAGTCACATTGAATTGCACTGTTTAGAGTGATATAATAGGCTTTTAGCAAATTAAATATCAAATAGCAAAAAGCAAATATGCAGATCAAAAATACTAATATATCAAAAAGTCAGCAAAAAGAGCTTTTTAAGAAGAGACTGTATCAATTAGTACTCGAGGTCCTCAGGATGTTGCTCGAGCTTCCTAAAAATGAGGTAGCAAGAGTCGTAAGCAATCAACTCATACGAAGTATCACCAGTGTACTGGCTAACTATATTGAAGCTCAATCGGCCAGTTCAAAAAAGGAGCACATACTTGGCTATAATCATGCTTTAAAATCTGCAAATGAAAGTAAAGTATGGCTGGCACTAGTAAGAGATACTCTTGTCGTAGATAAAAAACAAGTCAACCTCTTGCTCTCTGAGGTTACGGAGATAGCAAACATATTGGCGGCCAGCATAATAACTATGAAAAACAAATGAACGCAGATATTTTTACATCCTTATATAAATTTTTGATCTTTGCTATTTGATTTTTGATATGTTAAGAGCATATTCTATAACTGTCCTATATCAACAATAAAGTGATATAATCTACTAGCTAACATTAAGGTATATTTTATGGCAGCTCTACCAAAACGTAAACATTCCAAAAGAAGAAGTGGCAAGCGCACCGCTTCGCGCTTGATTACTACAGCGCAACTGGCGAGATATAAGAATAGAAACAAAGCCAAGAAAGTATAAATTATTAGTATTGAGTAGTAAGTTGTGAGTATTGAGTTGGCGTGCGAGCGGCGAAATACTAAATACTGACTTCTGAATACAACCCACGGATTTTATGGATAGCAGGCACACCAGGCGGCGACACATTGTGCAAAATCTTTTTGCCGTCAGCTTCAACTCGTCCCGTCTCCCCCACCCCGCATATAAGGAAACACAAGAGATTCTTAAAGAAAAAGATACGCTTGACGCGGTCATAGCTTCCCACGCCACCAAATTCTCCACAGACAAAATAGCCAAGATTGATCTTGCCATTTTGCGCCTGGCACTCTATGAAATGCTTATTGAACGGAAAAATCCTCAAAAGGTGATCATCAATGAAGCGGTCGAGCTGGCGCGAGAGCTTGGAGGGGATCAATCGTATGCTTTCGTGAATGGAATCCTTGGAAAAGTTGCGCAAGGCAATAAATAATTTTCATTTTTTAATTTTTAATTTTCAATGAAAACTTCAAATTTCAAATTGAAAATTGCCCAGTAGTATGCCTAAAAATCTTTCACAGCTTGAGAAAATAATTGATATCGAATTCAAAAACAAGGCTCTTCTTGAGCACGTCTTTGTGCACCGCTCATATCTGAACGAGCACAAAGAAAAGAAGATGGCGTCGAACGAAAAGCTTGAATTTTTGGGAGACAGCGTGTTGTCGCTGGTGACCTCCGGGTACCTTTATCACACCTACCCTACGTTTGCGGAAGGGCAATACACCGATATTAAGTCCGCAATTGTGAGGACGAGTAGCTTAGCCGCGGCCGCCGCACGACTAGCGCTTGGGGAATATCTCTATCTTTCGCGCGGTGAGGACAAATCAGGAGGTCGAAGCAACAAGAATATTCTGGCAGACTGCTTCGAGGCTCTGATTGCTGCGATATTCCTTGATCAAGGGTATCCTAAAGCTGAGGCCTTTATCAAAAAACATCTGTTTGGACCCCTGGTGCATGCTGTCGTCTCTAAAAAATCCTATGTCTCAGCCAAAACTCAACTTCAAGAAATTGTGCAGCTACGGCATAAGGCCACCCCTGCCTACCGCGTGCTTGAGGAGGAGGGACCGGAGCACAAGCGAATTTTTACTGTTGGAGTGTTCTTACAGGGCAAGAAAGTCGCCGAAGCCCGGGGTGCCTCCAAAAAAGAAGCCGAAGAGGTGGCAGCAGCGGGCGCGCTTGCCTTGCTGGGCAAATCGTGATATACTAAGCGCTATGTCAGTAATGCTTCGCTTGACTCGGTTGGGCAAGAAACATGAGCCCGTGTACCGAATTATTGCCGTGGACAAGCGAAAAAAACGTGACGGAAAGTATATAGAGAAGGTGGGTTTTTATAATCCCCTTCAAGATAAGTTTGAAGTAGACAGCGCCAAGTTTGCGGCATGGACTGCAAAAGGAGCGCAGGTCTCGGAAGGCCTAGGCAAACTCCTCAAGAAATACCCCCTAAAAACCTCAAAAGGGGTCTGATTTGGTCGGATACCCGGAGCCCGTAGCCTCAGTCCCTAGACCCAGTCCGGGACCCCCCACGGCGTCTTCCCGCACGACAAACGAAACCTTATCCTTGAGCTCTTGTAGACGCTTGAGAGACTTGACGTAGTTGATTCCTGTATTATCCTTGACGTCCACAGGCTTGCTATAGAAGCTGACAGCAAGCGAGATTCCCTCAAATTCCTGATCGGTGAGTGTGATGCTTTTGGCAGTCATAAGACGCCCTCCCTCGAAGTTATACTTCTTCAAAAATTCAATAAATGCCTCGCTATCGCCAACTCCGGTGATACTTAGTGCCAATACTCCTTCTTGTGACTCCTGCAGATTAATTTGATACGACACGATAATGAAGTTGGTACTCGCTGACAGCTGGTCCAACGAATAGATAATTGAAAAATAATCTTCCACATCGGGAATCAAGGTCTGCATGATCTTGACGTCGCCGGAGAGGTCTTGAGGTGTCGTGGCCAGCAGCGTGTCAAGCGACTTGGCCTTTTCGCGGAGCGTCTTGACCTCCCCTTCTAGCTTACTTGCTGTTGTGGCATGCTCCTGATATTTACCCCACGAGATCGGTACCGCTACAAAGGTGAGCGCGACCAACACCACAAAAATCACAATATGAGGCGCATTTTCCTTGAGAAGATGCTTGAGATAGGGTTCAATTTTGAGCTTGTGGGATAGGGATGAATCGGCCATTGAGAGAAAGCGTGAAACTTTTAACATTGGAGGCGTCCGTGTTGCTGCTGGTACTTGAGAAATTTGAGAGTGTGAGAGTCTCGAAGTTTTTCAAAAATGCGTCAGATTCGATAAATTTAAATGAATTGAGCATCTCTTCAAGATTGCTAAACTCCAACTCAAAATTGACACTCCGGTCGTACTGGATGTCAAATGAGGCCAACCGCGCCGACTGTGTACTATCGCCAAGGGCAGAAGCCAAAAGATTGTAATAGGGAAGGGAGCGAGCATCATCCTTAAGGAAGGTATCCAAGAGTGCCACTTTTTTGACGACATAATTGAGCTCTTCCTCACGGTTTATTTTTTGACTTGTAGCCTGCTCCAGAAGCGCTTTTTCTTTGGTAAGGGTATCGATTCTTCTGGAGAGGAGTGTGAGAGTGGCAAAGGACCCCACTACAATCACTAAGTTTAAAATACAAAAGGCAAAGGTAATTCTTCTGAAGAGTTGAAATTTTTTCTCAGCCTTGGTGTAGTCGAAGGTTCTTATGAGGAGGTTGATCTCTTTAGTTCTCATGGCGGTACTTGTGGCGTGCGACTAGCGCAAATTGCCTCCAGCTGCGGCCAAAAAATACCCAAGCTGGGTGCGATGCGATTCTATTAGTGGAGTTTTCTGAAAATAGGGATAGAGATCAAAGCGGGTGGCCGGAATGCCTAGATATTTTCCAAGAATTATATCCAAAGAATTGAATCTGTATGCCTCATTAAAGAGATAGATCGCCCCCACCGACATTTTGGTCTTTTCCTGGACGTCGAGGATAAATCGCTGCACCTCTTGGGCAAAATCCTTAAGCGCTGTGGTCAAGATGCGGCTTACGTCAGCGTTGACCTGACCTTGTCCAAAATTCTTGAGAAGCTCCACGGCCTGGGAGTCTGCAACATTGAGATTGGTGGCTATTTCGCCGACGAAAATATTATAGCCGCGATTGAAGGTATGAGAGAGCGTAATCAGGCCACGGGTAAGATCAAAAAAGTAGAAAGATGTGGCGGTCTGATTAAGGTTTATAAAAACCGCACCAGTGGTGGGGTTCTGAGGTGCCGAGCCTTTCAAAAGCGTCTCCAGCAATCTCCCGATTGCTCCAATCTCGGTCTCAATCGAGGTCGGAACAAGCCCCGCGTATTCTATGACTTGCTGTACCTTCTCCACCACACGTTTGGGAGCAGCACAAATCAGCGTAAGCTTTTTGTTGCCCTTCTTGTCGTCCTCCAAAATCTCGACATCAAGATTAATCTCTTCCAGAGGAAGAGGAATAAATTGGTCGGCCTGATAGCGAATCGCAGAGAGCATCTCCTTATCTTTGAGGTAAGGCATCGTAATAATTTGGTTGAAGGTCAGCGAATCAGGCAGCACGATATCGACGTTTTTTTTGTGGATTTTAAGAGCCGCTACGGCCGCCCCAAGCTCTTGACCCTGCTTCTCTATGACTTGCTGGGTGTCGGAGGGGAAGAAGATAGGATTAAGGGGAATAGCGGCGAGGGCTGTGGCTTCCAAGGTATGGCCCTGCGCTTTGACATCGGAAATTTTAATGAGAGACTCACCAAAATCTACGCAGAAATAATTATTAGCCATACTACAAGGTAACTAAAATCGTGAGAGAAGTCAAGACGATCGATGGTAGATGATTGAATTCGAGGATTGATAGTAGAGGATGGAGGATGGATTTTCTGTTTGCGATCTTCTATTTTCATTATCTATCTTCGATTCTCTCTTATCCACCGTCTAATTCTTATTCATTACGGAGCTTTATGCGAAGCTGGTATGGAATCGTGGCAGATGCGCTGATCCCTTCAGTGGTGTTGTAGGTGACTGTGTAGGAGATCGTGATGAGGGGGCTGGAAAAATCACCGCTTCGAGCGCAGGACACCTGAAAACTGGAGATCAAGACTTTGTCACTCACAAGATTTGATGCACCCGCGGCGGAACTGGAGGCAATGTTGCCCGACGAGAGGCTATAACGAAAATAATTTCCTTTCGTATCCTGGAAGTAAAAATTGCTTCCATCACTGGCGGGGTAGCTTGGGCGTAATAGAAAATCATCACATTGAGGGCTCGTCATAGTCTGATCGGAGTATACTCCGATTGCAGAGTTGCGGATCGTCGTCTCCATGGCCACAAGCGCGCTATCCCCTTCCCGCTTGACTTGGGCGAGGCGATAGACCTTGACCTGCGAGCGTAAGATTGAGAAGATGATTGAAAAAATGAGAGGAAGCATGACAGCGATCACAGACACTACTATGATCATCTCAATGAGGGTAAACCCCCACTTGAATTGAGAATTGAGAATTGACCTTGCCTGCCGGCAGGCAGGGAATTGAGAGTTTTTGTTCTGTTTTTTCATTTTCAATTTTCCACTTTCAACTTTCAATTTCGTTACTGGGCGATGGTCAGAATAGTGCTAATGGGCACAGACAATACCTTCGCTCCTTCTTGCCAGGACGCAGTAATATCCACTTTTACTTGATCGGCTTGATAGGTGAGAGCCACTTGGCGCTTGAAAATCAAAGGGTAGCCCCCGGCATTGGTCACGCCGGTAAAGCCCGCGCAGGCCCCAGCCGCTGGCCAGGACAAAGAGCCATTAAAGCAGTATGTCTTGGTTTCCCCAGTCTCCGCGATGCCGTCATTGTCTTGATCAGCCCGCAGAGCAAACGCGTCAAAATCCGCCTCACGCTCACCCCGCAGCCATTCCTCAAGCTCCTGCGCGAATCGGGTCGCGAGGATTCTGTGCTCGCTCGTTGAGATATTCCTCAGAGAGACTACCATCACGGAGGCAGCCGCCACGAAAAAAAGAGAAAAAATAGTCACAAAGATTAAGATCTCCACTAGCGAGAAGCCCTGCCTACGAGCTTTTCTTTTCCAGTGCGAGACGAGGATATTGTATTTCATATAGTTAGGAACAGGGAGGTGGCGAGGTGCATGTTACCTTATCTTGTGATATAGCGCCACTTGTGGAAATGCAGATTCTGCGGCAAGAAGAAGAGTTGCTGATGATGATGGTGCTCGGCGAGGCCGCTGAGGAGGCTCCTGTAAGAGGCACAAAGCGCACATTCGAAAAATTCGATGTGAAAGTATTACCCGACTCTAACGTGTAGGTCTGTACGTCACTAGGAGTCCCACAAGCCACTTCGCAGCAGAACTGAAGTCTGTATGAAGTGGTCGAGACATATAAGAGTCGATAGCCCGTATACGTAGTGCACGTGGCAAACAAGTCCGCGGCTTGGGCACGCTTTTTGGCCAGCTCCAGTACATTCACCACCGCTTCCGTGCTTCGCTGAAGATCTCTGTCAGCCGTGAGCTTGTTGTAGTAGGCAAGCGACATGCCGCTGAAAATCATAATGACTGTAGTTACTACCAAAATCTCAATGAGGGTAAACCCCCACGCCACATGTTTAGCTTCTTTTGGTGTGTGGGTCATAGACAATTCACCCTTACTGTCCACCCCGGATTATAACCAGTACAAGATGACATTGCTGTACCATTGGCGTCTAAATTAGCAGTATATACTGTCAAAGCCGAACCATATTTATAGTAGGAAGTAGGATATTGGGCTCCACTGCAGGTCCCTGCAGAAGAATTATATTGAGGCTTCTGACAACCCCAGGCGTCTACGTCATTGGTGCAGTCAAGCATATTCACTGTGCACTCTATGCCGCTGCAGCTGCTGATTGAAGCCCCGGCACACTGCTTCCACAAATATCCCTTGGCTATATTTGCTCCCGACTGTGCACCCAACCTCCCTGCATCCTTACACAACTGATCAGGGGTTTTAGGCCCGCTACAAAATACTTTAGCAGTTATCACTAGAGGAGCGGGGGGGGGTGTAGGTGTTGCAGTAGGAGGTTGAGGAGTAGGAGTAGGAGGTGGTGGGGGTGGCGTGGTTGGGGTAGGGACGGCTCCGAAAGGATTCATTGCCAAGGGCACTCCCCCCTCCAGAGAGGCCTGTACAGTATAGTCGGCATATCCGCTAGGGCACGGTCCTGATCGTGTATATGTATAGGGATCATTTGTCTTAGGATCCCGCAGTTCTTTATTAAGATACCCGCCAGAGACAAGAAGATCGAGATCACTAGGATAGCATCCAGTGGTGCTTTTATACACCTCAAGGGCGCTTCGCAGGGTAACTAGATCCTGCTTACGTCGCGCGTCAAAAGCCTGGCTATTGAAGCTGGCATACGATACCACTCCGGTCACGACAATAATGGCCAGAATGCTTATTGCAATAATAATCTCAAGTAAGGTAAATGCCTTGACAAAAAAACTTCTGGGCTTGAGCTCGTGTGCGGTTTTTCTATTTTTTTTCACTGATAAAGTAAAAAATTAATTTTTGCCCAGCGCATTGAGGCAGTAGTTGCATCCTAATCCGGTCTTACACGCAGGAGAAAAGGTGACACTACACGATGAAGTCACCTCAAGATATGCTCCTAGGTTGTAGTCAGTGCAAGCAATCGTACATCCGGAAGGCACACCTTGATAACGATAATTCTGCGTCGATATAGGATCTACCGGCAGAGAATTCATGTATTTTGGAGAATCATCAAGGACAGTATAATCGCTGGGGTAGACGTTATTTTCCGAGCGGTATAGCTCCAGCGCGGCACGAACATTCTCAAGATCTGCCTTCCTCGTGGCGTCCCGCGAGGATTTGAGAAACTGTGTGTAGCTCACGGTCCCAACAGCTGCTAAAAGGCCAATAATGGTCACCACTACCAAAATCTCAATGAGGGTAAATCCGGACTGGGCAACAGATTTCATTGTTATAGCAGTTAGTAAATAATCTCCATATAATCAAAGTAGGCAAATAAGGCGCCACCTGTAACTTGAATCGTATGAGAGCCCTGAATATAATTAGAGATGTCGAATTCTCGCATAGTATATGAGGGGCTGCAGTTGGGTTCCACTATCGAACCCACCACTTGGCTACCATCTACCCTTACATACCAGGCCGCGGAAGGATCATAGCCGGGGTAACAACGCATATTCAGCCTAATGCGGGCGATTCTGCCCACATACGTGTAGGTGGCTGACGGAGACAGGCCGGGATTGCTCTCATGGTCGTACAGCCTGGCTGCCCCGCCTGATGCCGCCCCGTCGCCCGCCACCGATGTAGAGCTGTTGCCAGTAAAGCTTTCTCCCTCAAACCGTTGCACGACAAGAGTATTCGACTCATTACTGTCAGAGGCACTACTACAGCCCGGGTCGTTGGGGTAATCGGTCCAACTATCTGCATCATTGTCGGTCCCGTCGCCGCATTGGGTTACGGGGGTAGGGGTAGGAGGCTGAGGTGTAGGAGTACGAGTAGGGGTGGGTGGTGGGGCTGTGGGTGGAGGTAAAGTGGGTGGTGGTGCTATGGTCGCGGTTGGCGCAAGGGCGACCATTCCATACGGGTTGACCGCAAAGGCTACCTGAGCCTCCATAGAGAGCGCGCTCAACTGATAGCTTGTGCAGCGGTTAGACAATGACTCATCGCACCCAGTAGGGGAGGGAGCATAGCTGTATGAAGCTTGGGTTTTGGGATCTTTGGGGACCCGATCGATTAAAAGATCTGTGACCAACTTGCCCAGACCTGTGGCATCAGTGCCAGATGGGTAGGTGCTCTTCTCGCTTTTGTACTGTTCGAGCGCCTCTTGAATTTTGGCAATATCAGATTTTCGGGTCGCGTCGCGGGAGGATTTGAGGAACTGCGTGTAGGTGACTGTCCCCACAGCTGCTAAAAGGCCAATAATGGTCGCGACCACCAAGATTTCAACCAGAGAAAATCCCTTTTTAACACTGCTACATTGTTTCATTGCTCCATTGCCAATTTAACAACTAAACGATTAAGTGATACTTCATTGTTGATTTGTTAGACAGTAAGTGCCAACAGTCTCAGATTCCAACGGTGGTGTGTTGGGTGCACATATAGAGTATGTTGTACCAGCGCCTGACATGTTGTAGCGGGCGCCTGTGGATGGATCAGTGGGCACCGTGCTCATAATCGTCGTGGCGGGTGAAGCGCACGCGATTGCGGTCGGGACTTTGTCGGGATCAGGAGCAGCATCGGGGCTGGGATAGATGAAGCCGCATACAGAATAATACTGCTCGAGCGCACTAGAGATATTCTTAAGATCTGACTTGCGCTTGGAATCCCGTGCTTTTTTTTGCACCGCGCTGTAGGACGTACTTGCTGCGGCCAGAATAAGCCCAATGATTCCAATCACGACAATTAACTCCAAAAGTGTGAACCCTGCTCGACTAAGAAAATATTTCATATTAATAAAAAATTATAATGCTTTCAATGCTACTTATTGCTACTTAATCGGTAATTTCATATCGTTTTCCCTGATAAATACCAGTACTGCAGTTAGTGGCGCCGCAGCTTCCCCCGGTTTTGACAGAAGGGTCGGTATCGTTTTGTGCCTCAAGACAGGTACAGAGCGTATAGCTGACCCCTGTGGGACTAAAATAATATGCGGCAGTTGAGCTAGGATCGCCGGGTACATTTGACATATAGGTGGTATTCGCAGGGCAAGTGGCCACGGCGCCTACTGGAGGAGGAAGTGTACTTTCGAGCCAAGTGCCGTTTACGCTTGGCAAAGAATTTGGAAGAACAGGTGGAGTGTGACACTGCTTGTAGAGTTCAAGGGCTTTTTGAAGGTTGCGAAGATCAGATTTTCGTTTAACATCTCGGGCCTTCCCGCGATTGCCAGTGAGAGACATTATGGCAAAGACGGATAAGACAGACACAATACCAATGACTATCAGAAGCTCAATCATGGTAAATCCCTGGCGAGCGCGTAGATTGAAAGATGTCATTAGTACTCTCAAGATACACCACAGGCCGTGGCCTTGTCAAGTCTTGGTTGGGGTGTAGGTTTTTCTGACGAACAAAAGAAGGTGATCCAGGGCGTTTTGGGCATTCATATTGTTGCCTGTGACTGCAGCGAAAGTGCTTAGGGCTTCGCTTAGCACCAAAGGCGCCTTACTATCGTCTAAAAGCCGCCCTCTAAAAAAATTAAGAATGGAGGCGAAGACTCTTTTTTGAGAAGCTTGACTGCTAACCTCCAGAAGCTCACTGCCCAGCGCCCTGATCTGGGGATCGGCTACAAAGCCTGCCAGATGGGCGTCAAGGCGCCCGTCAGGCTCACTCCTGCGGGATCCTGGAAGGGATATCACCCGGCTTCTTGAGAGTATTGTGGGCAAGAGGATATACTTTGTCTCGACCACCATCACAAATCCAATATTTTCCTGGTGCTCTTCAAGTGTCTTTAAGAAAGCATTCTGAGCTTCAAGGGAGGCAGTGTGAAAGTCATGCAATACATACAACTTCCGCTGAGGCGAGCTAAAGGAGACTTCTTTGATAAGCTCCTTGATCTGGGCGATACCAAACTCCTTGCCGGCCGGCTCCAACCGTGCGACATATGATTCTTCAATCCCCTCCTCCAACACGTAGGAAGTCAGGAATTTCTCCAGTGGGCGACGGCCGCTAGTCACGGCGACTACAGGTATCATGAGTGTTATTGCATTTTATCAGAATTCTCTTTATAGTGTATATATGAATATCGGCCCTAAAAAGCTTCTCTCACAGCTTGTCGCAAATCACGTAATCAACCAGGAGTCAGCAGACAAATATGAGCTCACGAGCATTCAAAAAAGCACTCCCATTTACGATTATTTGCTCTCCCAGCCAGAGCTTCCCAAAAACGAAATCCTCAAAGCTGCGGCCCAGCTTCTGGACATCCCTTATGTAGATCTTTCCTCCTCCCCCATCGATCCTCAGGCCCTTTCTATGGTGCCGGAGGCCACGGCTCGTCGGCATCTTATTATTCCCTACAAATTCGATCCCAAGACCCAAAGCCTATATGTGGCCACCCTTGACCCCTTTAGCACCCAGATTTCAGAGTTCTTGGAGCGCAAAACCAGCAAAAAGATAGTACTTGCCCTAGCCTACCTTGAGGATATCAAAAATGCCTTGGCGATTACCTATGCACAGGGTCTGTCGCCGGAGGTCTCGGAGGCATTGAAGGAGTATCAGCCAGGAGGGACGCCAAAGACCGTGGAGGAGGACATAGGAAGTATTATCAAAGAGGCCCCGATTGCCAAAATTGTGTCGACAATTTTGGAGTTTGCTGTCAAGAGCCGCAGCTCGGATATTCACGTGGAGGGGCAGGAGCTTAAGACCCGTGTACGATATCGCATCGATGGAGTCCTCCATGAAAAGCTTACGCTTCCTAAGTCAATTCATGATGCTGTGGTGAGCCGCATCAAGATCTTGTCTGGGATGAAGATAGATGAGAAGCGAATTCCCCAAGACGGGCGCTTCAATATCAAGTTTGGAGGCGAGGAGATCGATCTTCGTGTGTCGACGCTCCCTACCGTCAATGGAGAGAAAGTAGTGATGCGACTTTTAAAAAAAACCGGAGGAATTCCAACGCTCTATGATTTGGGCCTTCAGGGCCCACCTTTCCGGGCTCTCGAGGAAGTCATTCTCAAGCCATATGGAATAGTCTTGGTGACGGGTCCGACGGGATCCGGAAAAACTACCACCCTCTACTCGATCTTGACCAGGCTCAATTCACCTACCGTCAATATTATGACAATAGAAGACCCTGTCGAGTACCAGATGTCTGGGATGAGCCAGGTGCAGATCAATACACAGGCTGGGTTGACATTTGCCTCAGGTCTGCGTGCGTTCCTTCGTCAAGATCCCAATATTATTCTCGTTGGGGAAATTCGAGACAAAGAGACCACTCAGCTTGCCATTCAAGCCGCGCTCACTGGCCATCTTGTCTTCTCCACTCTGCACACCAACGACGCCGCAACGGCGATTCCTCGTCTTATCGACCTTGGAGGCGAGCCCTTTTTGATAGCTTCTGTCTTGAATGCGACCTTGGGTCAGCGCATTTGCCGCAAGACTTGCTCTTCCTGTCGGGAAGAGTATGTGCCTGAGCCGGCAGTCGTCGCGAACATCAAAGAAGTGCTTGGCGATTTCTTACCCAAACAATACAAAGAAGGCCAGTCAATGCATCTTACTCGAGGTCGAGGCTGTGCAGAGTGCGCTCAGACCGGATTTCTAGGCAGAATTGGAATCTTTGAGCTCTTGCGCACCACCCCGACAATTAATAAAATGATTCTTGAGTCCAAGTCCGGCAAAGAGATTGAAAAACAGGCAAAAACAGAGGGACTTATTGTGATGAAGCAGGATGGATATCTCAAGGCGCTTGATGGTGTGACGACGATTGAAGAAGTATTGCGTGTTGCCGAAGTTTAGGATATATTGTAATAATGGATATACAAACACTACTTCGACTTGCTATTGAGCGAGAGGCCTCAGACCTTCATATTACAACCGGCTACTACGCCACACTTCGAGTAGATGGGCAGCTCTTACAAGTCTCAAATCTTCCCATCGTGACCTCAGAAATAGCGCAGCAGCTCATGTTCTCTTTTTTGAAGTCTGAGCACAAAGAGAACCTTTTGGCCAATAAGGAGATTGATATAGGATACGAATTTGAAAAGCATCGCTTCCGCATCAATGTGTACTTTGCTCGAGGTGCGATGAACGCATCGTTTCGCCTTATTCCCCTTACTATTAAATCAATCGATCAGCTTGAGCTCCCGCAGTCTTTTCACAACCTCACGAAGTTTGATAGCGGCCTCGTCTTAATTACCGGTCCCACCGGAGAAGGTAAAACGACCACGATAGCCTCAATCATCAATGAGATAAATACCACCATGGCCAAGCATATTATCACCATTGAGGATCCAATTGAATATATTTTTGCTCCTGCCCGCTCCATTGTGTCCCAGCGGGAGCTTCATGAAGACACTCACTCCTGGAACATCTCGCTCCGCTCAGTGCTCCGGGAGGACCCAGATGTCATATTGATTGGTGAGATGCGAGACTACGAATCGGTGCAGCATGCAGTCACGCTTGCCGAGACCGGGCACCTTGTCTTCTCCACTCTGCACACCTCCTCATCTGCGGAGACGGTGAATCGCATCATTGATATCTTTCCCTCCAATCAGCAAAACCAAATCAAGACCCAACTGGCCTCGGTGCTTCGCGCGGTGGTATCGCAGCGGCTTCTGACTCGACTTGACCGAAAGGGGCGCATTCCTGCTGTGGAGCTGCTGTGGAACACCTCTGCCGTGTCGGCAATTATACGAGAGGGCAAGCCCTTTCTCCTGGACAATGTCATTCAAACGTCTGAGGAAGATGGCTTTATTTTCTTTGAGCGCTATCTCTATAAGCTCTACCAGGAGGGAAAAATCTCCAAGGACGAAGCGCTGGGCCGTGCAATTCGGCCCAAAGAGATGCAGAAATTTTTCAAATAGCCCACCCCATGCTGTACGAATACAAGGCGCTCAAAAACAACAAGCGTGTAGTGAAGAAGTTAGAGTCTCAGAGCGAGGATTCGGTTCTTGCATACCTTCGCACCAACGGCTACACTCCGATAGATATTTATCCGGCCAAAAAATTCAGTTTTGCCGACATGCTCAGCAAAGTAAAAGGTGTGAAATTCAGCGATATTGTGGATTTCACCCGTCAGCTGGCAATCATGCTTAATGCCGGCCTTACTGTCGTGGAGTCTTTGGACATTCTAAAAAAACAGGTGCAAAACAAGGCGCTGAAGGCACTTGTGGACGATATTGATGATAAGATCAAGTCCGGCGACAGTCTCTCATCAGCTCTTCGAAGCTATCCACAGTATTTTTCCAATTTGTACATTGCACTTGTGCGAAGCGGTGAGGCCTCAGGTAAGCTTGGGGACATTATGATACGACTCGCCGAAAACCTTGAGAAGACCCGCGAGTTCCGCGGTCGACTCAAAAACGCTCTGATCTACCCGGCTGTGATTATTGCTGCAATGCTTATTGTGATGTTTGTGATGATCACTTTTGTGGTGCCTAAGCTCCTGGACCTTTACAAAGATTTTGATGTAGAGCTGCCCCTCACCACGAAGATACTGGTGGCAGTGTCGGACTTTAGCGCGAAGTTCTGGCCCCTTATTATAATTGCGGTGGTGGGGATAGTGATGGGAGTCATGAGCTACTTGCGCACCAGACCGGGCCGCCTTATGAAAGATACGCTGCTGCTACGGGCTCCTGTATTTTCAAGTGTTATCAAGATGTCCGCGCTTGTGGACGCCACTCGTACCCTTGCCGTTCTGATAGGATCTGGCGTCTCGATCCTCGATACCCTCAATATTGTGGTGGAAACGACGGGGAACTTGATCTACCAGCAGGCCTTTAAGACGGTCTATATGAAGGTGGAGAAAGGAGAATCATTGGGGAAAGCTCTTGCCGAAGAGAAGGTCTTCCCCCCTATTCTTATTCAGATGACAATTGTTGGTGAAAACACCGGCAACCTTGATGATACACTCGCCAGGCTTGCTCATTACTTTGAGACGGAGTCAGACCTTGCCATAAAAGCGATTACTGTCCTTATTGAGCCTGCCATTTTAATTGTATTGGGCGTGGCAGTGGGGGGGCTTGTGTTTGCGATCATTACTCCAATCTATAGTCTCACGACGGCACTCCAGTAAGTAGCTAATAGTCAGTAGCAAGTAGTAAGGAACAGTACGCTCGGGCTAGCACTTCGCGGGCTCAGTGTAAAGGGCGCTAAAGAACAGGGGCTTGTGCTGAGCGCAAGCTCAGTAGAAAAGCCCGAGGGGGAATCTGGAAACAAGACATTAAACGCAAAAATCATTTGACTAGTTTGGTCCGATAAAGTCGAGCTCCATCCCGTTGACCCTGCGCTTGAGCTCAGGGTACTTGCCAATAGAATCTTTCTTCAGAAAAGAGGCGATTTCTTGCTGCACAGCCTTGACAAGGGCTGTATCGGTAAGATTGGCTAGCTTGAGGAAGCTTTGACCATGCTGCATGGTGCCATACATTTGTCCTGCTCCGCGATGCTTGAGATCATACTCCGCAAGCTCCATACCGGACTGAGTGCGGGCAAAAAAGCTAAGGCGAGCAGCACCTCCTGCAGTCTCATCGGAGGTGAATACAAGGCAATAGGACTGGAGAGCGCCCCGACCAACTCGCCCTCGAAGTTGGTGAAGCTGCGCCAGCCCGTAGCGCTCTGCACCCTCAATCAGCATAATAGTCGCATTGGGGATATCAATTCCGACCTCGACCACAGGCGTTGAGACGAGGATGTCCAATGCATGTTCTTTGAATTTGGACATGATCTCTTTTTTTTGAGCTGAGGGCAATTTGCCATGAATAAGAGCAGATCGGGCATTCGAAAACACACCCGTAGTGAGCCGCTCATATTCCGCTGTGGCGGCACGCACACTTTTCATAGTTTCTTTAGGAGATTCTTCAATAAACGGACAGACAATAAAGACTTGTTGTCCCTCCCCTATCTTTTTGTTGATCCAGATGTAGGCCGCTTCGCGCTTCTGAGGCGGCACGAGATAGGTCTTGACCGGAAGACGGTCCCGCGGCATCTCGTCTAGGGCGGAGACCTCGAGTTGTCCATAGACGGCTAGAGCTAGGGTGCGAGGAATTGGGGTCGCGGTCATGGTCAGAAGATGAGGATTGAGCCCTGCCGCGCTTAGCATGTTTCGCTGCTTCACGCCGAAACGATGCTGCTCGTCCACCACCACAAGTCCAAGATTCTTATATTTCTTCTTGGTGTGCAGCAAAGCGTGTGTGCCAACAATTATACTCGTCGCACGTAGTGAGTAATTAGTAGCATGTTGTTTCTTCACCGCACCCTTGCTGCTTGCTACTTGCTTTTTACTACTTCCCGTAAGAAGAGCAACTTTCACGCCAAGGGGCGTGAAAAGCTTTGTGAGAGTTTCGTAGTGCTGGTTGGCCAAAATTTCGGTTGGTGCCATGACAAGTGTTTGATAGCCGTTTAAGGCAGTTACATAAGCTGCTGCAGCCGCGACCACCGTCTTGCCTGATCCCACCTCACCCTGAAGAAATCTATTCATAGGAGTGCTCTTGCCCAGATCCTCAAAGATTTCGCGAGTAACCCGCAACTGAGCGCCGGTCAAGGTAAACGGTAGACCTTTCAGAAAATCGTCAATTTTCTTTTTGTGAGGGGCAAGGGTTAAAATATGCCCGACGTGCTCCTTCTTCCACGCCAGGTGTACAGTGGCCGCTGCCAACTGAAGGACAAAAAGCTCCTCGAAGGCAAGGCGCTCTTTGGCTTTCTCAAAATCAGCGGAGTCCTTAGGAAAATGAATGTGCGTAAACGCCTCAGATCTTGAGAGTAAGTGGTGTGTGCGTATGATCGCAGAGGGCAATATCTCAGGGATTACGCTTCCCCCCTGGGTAAAGACATACGCTATTTTTTCCCGCAGAATTCTAGAGGATAGACCTCTTTTCTGGGGATACACAGGGATCAGCCGCCCCGTGTGGACCGGACTTTGCTCCAGAGACGTAAGCACTTCATAGGATTTGACCTCAAGGCTCAACTTTTTTTGAAACTGCTTCACCACCCCGGCAAGGCTCACAATGCTTCCCTCTTTGAGGGTCGTCACGACATAGGGTTGGTTGTACCAGGTGGCTGTCACGGTGCCGCTTGCATCTCGAACTACCACTTTTTGGATGGTGAGACGCCGACGCAGATAGAGATTCTTAGCGCTTTCCACTGTGCCTTGAATGGTGACTAATTCCCCCTCCTGAAGTCGGGCTACGAGGGAGGTGAGGCTGTAGTCCTCGAAACGTGAAGGAAAGTATTCAAGAAGATCTCCATAGGTGTGAATTCCCAGAGACTTGAAGCGTGAAATAGTGGCAGGACGGGTGCGAGCAAGTGCACTAATTGGGGTCGCAAATAGTTCTGCCATGTATTGAGCAACTTAAGACCCCTTAACGCACCAAAAAAAGCGGTATCAGGGAAGAAGCGACCAAAATAAGGGAAGATACGATGAGAACCGCCTTCATCATGCGCTCACGGGTCACGATCTTTTTCAGGGCTTTCACGCTACTATTATACATGATTTTTCTAGCGCCAAGGAACGATGTGGGACCTCCGAAAGGGGGTCAAATATGGTATAATATATCACTTATGTCAAGCTTCGGCCGCGGCCGATCATCCCCCTACGCGAGCGTATCCTACAGAAGGCGGATACGAAGCGCTTACGGGAGACAGCGCAGGCAGTCAAAGACGATGATTATAGCGGGCGCGATCGTGCTCGTGGGGCTAATCTTCGTCCTGGGCATATTTTCATGGTTCGCCAAAGACCTTCCTGCTCCCGGCAAGCTTTCACAAAAGTCAGGGGCCTCCACAGTGTTCTATGACCGTGACGATAAGGTCTTATTCGAGCTTTACAAAGATCGCAACCGCGTGCCAGTCACCCTTTCAGAGGTCTCTGGCTACATGAAAAAAGCCACAATCGCGATAGAAGACAAGAATTTCTACCAGCATAGTGGTATCTCACAGGCTGGAATATTGCGGGCCGTGCTGAGCACCATATTTAAAGGGTCGGTGCAGGGAGGATCCACTATCACCCAGCAGCTCATCAAAAATGTGCTTCTTGACTCCTCAAGAAGCTACTCGCGAAAGATCAAGGAGGTCATTTTGGCCGTGGAGGTAGAGAAACGATACACTAAGGATCAAATTTTGGAGATGTACCTCAATGAGGCGCCCTACGGCGGCAGCTATTGGGGAATCGGCTCCGCTGCACAGGGATATTTTGGACGTGACGCCAAGGATCTCACCATCCTACAATCGGCGATATTGGCGGGATTCCCTCAGCGCCCCAGCTACTTCTCTCCTTTTATAGGGAAAGAGGATGCCTGGAAGGGCCGTACGAAGGATGTGCTCCGCCGCATGAGAGAGGACGGATATATTACGCGCCGTGAAGAAGAGGCCGCTCTTGCCCAGCTTGACAGCGTCAAGTTCACTACCCCGAAGCTTTCGATCACGGCTCCCCACTTCATTTTTTACGTGCGGGACTTGATCGAAAAAGAATACGGCAGTGAGGCCCTGGAAAAGGGACTTAAAATAAAAACTACAATCTCGCGTGATATCCAAAAGAAGACAGAGGCGATTGTCAAAGAAGAGGTGGAGAAGCTCAAGGGCTTTAATGCTGGAAATGGAGCAGCTGTCGTGGTAGACTCCCAGTCTGGGGAGATTCTGGCGATGGTTGGGTCCTACGACTTCCGCGATGAGGAATTTGGCGCCTTTAATGCTGCTTTGGGATTGCGCCAGCCGGGAAGCGCTCTCAAGCCCATCACCTATGCAGCTGCCTTTGAGAAAGGGTACACGCCTTCCACGGTCCTCATGGATGTGAAAACAAGCTTCAAAGGGGCCTCTGGCCAAAGCGATTATGTGCCAGGCAACTATGACGGCCGCTTCCGCGGTCCTATTCAAGTGCGTTTTGCGCTGGGTAACTCGATCAATGTGCCGGCCGTGAAAATGCTGGCGATGATCGGGGTCAAGAATTTCTTGCAAAAGGCCTACGACATGGGGCTTGAGACCCTGGCTCCAACAACGGCTAATATGAGCCGCTTCGGGCTTGCCATAACGCTGGGAGGAGGTGAGGTGCGGCTTTTGGACCTGACCACGGCCTACTCTGTGCTCGCGCGGGGCGGGACTGCGCGTGGCAATCAAGCAATTTTAGAGATCAAAGACGCCAACTCGCGCACCATCTTCAAAGCCAAAAAGCCTGCAGAGCGCAAGGTGCTTTCGGCGGAGGCGTCCTACCTCGTCTCGCATATCCTCTCGGACAATAATGCCAGGTCTGGGGTGTTTGGCACATCTTCATACCTTAATGTGCCAGGGCGTACTGTGGCTGTCAAAACTGGTACCACCGATGACAAGCGCGACAACTGGACCATCGGCTACACGAAAGGTGCGACGGTCGGCGTGTGGGTAGGCAACAATGATAATTCGCCTATGAACCCGCAGATTGCCTCAGGCGTGACCGGCGCCACCCCAATCTGGAATAGGATTATGAGCGAAGTACTTAAAAACAAAGAGTACGAAGACGGAATTCCCGACCGGCCGGGCAATGTCGAAGCTCTTGTTATCGACGCATACTTGGGTGGGCTTCCGAAAGACGGCTATCCCACAAGAAGCGAATTTTTCATGAAAGGGACTGCTCCCGCAGACACGTCGCCCTACTACAAAAAACTCAAACTCTCCAAAGAAGGGAATAAGCTGGCCAATGAGGTGGAGGTGAGGAGTGGTAATTACACTGAAAAGGAATTCATCGTGATCACCGAGAAGGACCCCCTCTCCATAGACGGCAAGAACCGGTGGCAAGAAGCTATCGACGAGTGGGCGCGTTCGCAGTCAGACGACAAGTATAAGCCCCCGACCGACACTTCTTCTGCCAATCAGGATGAGATCTTTGTGTCGATCAAGGAACCTGCGGAGAAGACCACAGTGGACTCCAATAGTGTAACCATTAAGGTAAAGATCACCTCCGGGTCTCCGGTGAAGAAAGCGCGGCTTCTGATCAATGGCAATGAGATCAAGAGCTACGACGGAGATCGCCGTGACTTTGAGGAGACTGTCGAGCTGGCGGAAGGAACTTATGAGATTCGAGCGGAGGCAGAGAACGAGAAGGGCAAAAAGAGCGATAGTACGGTCAAAATAGGTGTGAAAGTGGCTTGGGATTCATAGCCGTAGTGTTGTTTATTGGTTTTCTTCCAGATTCCCCGGTGTGCGACGGGGCCTGCATTGGCTTCGTCCCAGATTCCCCCTCGGGCTTTTCTACTGAGCTTGCGCTCAGCACAAGCCCCTGTTCTTTAGCGCCCTTTACACTGAGCCCGCGAAGTGCTAGCCCGAGCGTACTGTTCCTTTCGTGTGTTTGTTGGCCACCCGTCGCACGTATACTGTTGTACAAGTATTGCTTATAAGAGTTTTCTAAGAAGCTCAAAATCCTCTTCGAGGAGTTTTTTTAAGGGTGGGAATCGTAAGGCTGCCGCGGGGTGGAGCGTAATAAAGTAAGAGACTCCATCTTTTTTCACAATTTTTCCGCGGGCTTTAAGGACCGGGAATGTTTCGTCCAGTAAGGCCCGCTGCGCGACAGCCCCCAGAAGCACGACTATTTTTGGCGCAATTACAGCAAGCTGAGCATCCAGGTGGATTTTGCCGTGCGCGATATCTGCGGGTTTGGGAGTTCTGTAAATGGGTAGATATTTCACCGGGCTAGTGATAAAGACCTCCCCTTCCGTAAGACCCGCGTTTTGAATAAGAGAGCGCAACAGAGTGCCGGACCGGCCTATAAAGGGGCGGCCGGTCTCGGCTTCTTTTCGCCCAGGTGCCTCTCCGATAAACACAATTTTGGCCGTCGCACTCCCCTCTCCTGGCACAGCCTTGCCAGTTTTATCACATCGGCAAGCTGCACAATTTTCAATCTGTAGGGCAATCGCCTGAAGCTTTTTGGCGGATGTCATGTGATTCAGGCCCGCACCTTTGCATCAAACTCAGACGCAAGGCGCGAAATGATTTTGTCTTTAAGTGTAGATGCTTCTTCTTTAGTAAGTGTCTTATCGGGCGAAGAAAACTCTATGTGCAAAAAGAGCGTTTTATGGTTGCCATGGAGGCGAGGCTCTTCTCCTAGCTTGACTGTGCGCACGTGAGCCGAGGCATCCTTTGCCGCCGCAACAAACTCCCCTACCGGTGTACTTTTGGCGACTTCAAATGAAAGATCTTCCCGCACTACTTGAGGAGGGGCCGCGAGGGGCTTTTGCACGATCTGAGCCTTCAACGCGTCAAGTGGGAGCTCGAAGAAGAAGCCTCCAGACACATTAAGTGTCTCAATCGGAGTAGTAATAATTTCAGACCCCTCAAAGTGTGCAGCGACAAGCTCAAGCACTCCTTTTATATCGCGGTAGCGCACTGCGGCCGTGGCAACTCCGAGCATTTTTTGTTCTTTGTATCCCGCGCCTTCTTTGTAATATATTTTACCGACTTCAAAAAGCTGTATTATTTTTTTCCCATATTTTTGCTGGTTTTTGATGCATCCGGCAAGAGAAGCCTTAAGAGATGTTCGCAACATGGTTTTGTCACTATTTAAGGAGTTCTGAAGTACCACCGGGTCTCTCTGCGTCTCGTTTTTCTCGACCAAAGGCTCGGTGATCTGCTCGTCATAGCCTGCTTCGACCATGAGATCCCTCACAGCTTCTTCCTTGGTAATTTCGGATCCCTCAAGGGAAGGCGGGGGGGGTTGGTGCGGAAGAGTGGCGGGGATATGCTCATAGCCGTGAATTCGTATCACTTCCTCGATAATATCTTCCTCGATCGCCAGATCCGTGCGAAAGTACGCAGGGGTGACTTCTAAGAGATCGCCGTCTCCTGGGCGAGCGGCAATAAAAAGATCTTCTAAAATTTTCTCAATTTCACTTTTTTTGAGGCTGACTCCTCCAAGCGTTTTAATCTTAGAAATGTGTAATGCAATTGTGGGTTCTTTTTTTGGATGAGGATACGTGTCGATGTGATTGGCGACTTTAGCTCCGGCGTGTTTGACGAGAAGCTCGACTGCCCTAGTGAGAGCGATTTCCGTCAATTTCGGATGCAAGAACTTTTCATGTCGAGTGGAAGCTTCGGTGCGCAGCTGGAGTCGGCGAGATGTTCTTCGAATATATGCTTGGTTGTAGGTCGCGGCCTCAAGCAAGATCGAGGTAGTAGAGTCATCCACCGCCGTGCCTGCTCCTCCAATAATACCAGCGACGGCAATCGCCGATTCTTCGGTCGCGACCAATAGGTCTTCCTCTGTAAGTTTGACCGTTTGGGCGCCTAACACCTCCAGCTCCTCGCCTTTAGAGGCCGACCTTATCACGACGCTCTGCTTACCCATTTTCGCAAGATCAAATGCATGCAACGGCTGCCCCAGCTCGACCATCACGAAGTTGGTGATGTCCACGACATTATTGACCACTTTAATGCCATACGCCTCGAGCCGCTCCTTAATAAATTGAGGAGACTCCCCTACCTTGATATTTTCAAGGACAAGCGTGTTGAAGCGGTAGCATTGGGAGGAATCCTTAATAGTGACTGTGTATCCACCTGACATCTCAGACAAGGGTTGCGGTTTGGCATGAGGCTTATTTAATTTGTCTCCCCTGGCGGCTGCCGCTTCGCGGGCTATTCCCACGATTGACAAGCAGTCTGGCCTATTCTGGCGGATCTCAAGATCGTACACATTGCCCAAAGCACCCTCCTTGGGTGGCCCATCCTGCATGTGGCCGATCGCAGTCAAGGAATCAATAAGAGCTTGTTCGTCCTTAACTTCTATGTAATCTTTAAGCCAACCGATTGGGATTTTCATTATTCAAACACAAGACTTCCGTCATATAATTTCCGAATATCGTTTATTCCATACTCAAGCATCACAAGCCGGTCTAGCCCCATCCCAAATGCAAATCCGGACCACTCCGCCGGATCCACACCACAAGCGGTGAGCTCATTGGGGTGCACCATGCCAGCCCCTAAGACCTCAATGAAGCCGCGTCCCTTGCACACTTGGCATCCCGCGCCGTCACAGAAGGTGCAGCGCACATCAAGCCCAGCACCAGGCTCCACCTGCGGGTAATATTTGCACCGAAAGCGCATCACGGTGTCCGGGCCGTACAGAAATTTCACGAAGGCCTCTAACGTGCCTTTGAGATCCCCCATCGACAGTCCCCGGTCCACAGCAAGCCCTTCATACTGGTAAAAAATCGAGTTATTGGTGGCATTCGTGCTTTCATTGCGGTAGGATTTCCCCGGCACTACAATGCGCAAAGGCAATGTTTCTTTAGTCAGGGCTCGTGCCTCCACAGACGACGTGTGAGTGCGAAGCAGTACTTCAGGCTCTTTTATATAAAGAGTGTCAGCCAGATCGCGAGCAGGGTGATCTTGCGGGAGATTGAGCTTTTCAAAATTAAATTCATTGGTCTCGATCTCCGGACCCTCATACACGCTGTAGCCCAAATATCGAAAAAAATGATTAATTTTTCTGATCACCTGTGTGGTGGGATGCAGATGCCCGATCTGTGGCGAGTCGCCGGGGATGGTGGGATCAAAATCTGGATCCAGCCACGAAGAGGAGAATTCTTTTTGCTTATTGGCAAGTGCCGTCTCAATGTGTTTTTTAAGCTCGTTTATTGTAGCTCCAAGGGCTTTTTTATCTTCTGCCTTTGGCAGCTCTTGAAGAAGCTTGTTTACCGCACCATTGCGGCCTAAATATTTGACATGAAGTTCATCTACGTTTTGCCGTGAATGAGCAGCCTGAAGATCCTCATCAAACAGTTTTTTAATGTGTGCGACCTCACCATTCATGAGGATATTATAGAGAAAGTGCGTGCCATTGGCAACGGAGTTTGTTACTTCACCTTTTTGAGAAGGTCTTCGAAGGCTTTGGGCTCTTCAACCGCCAGATAGGAGAGAATTTTGCGGTCAAGCTCGATCTTTTTCTTTTTGAGAGCGTGCATGAAAGTGGAATATTTCATGTCGTTCTCCCGAAGGGCTGCCGAGAGCCGCGTGATCCACAATCTCTTGAATTGGCGCTTTTTGCGCTTGCGGCCATGGAAAGCATACTCGCCAGCGTGGAGTGTGGCTTCTTTGGCTTTCTTGTACTGCTTGCTACGACTCATCCAATAGCCCTTGGCCTGCTTCAAGACTTTTTTGTGACGGCGATGTGTACGCACGCCTCCTGTGACTCGTACCATATTACTTACCTAACATTTTTTTAACTTTTTTTTCCATGCGGCCAGTGACTACTTTCATTAGCTTGAGGCGGCGAAGAGCGCGCTTGCTTTTAGAAGCCTTAAGGTGACGAATATTGGGCGACCGGTGCAACACTTTGCCGGTGCCGGTGATCTTGAAGCGGGACGAAGCTGATTTTCTAGTTTTTTGTTTTGACATATTTATTTGCGTTTAGAAACAACTGATCGTATTACCCGTCCCTCAAGCCGGGGCTCCTTGGAGATGTTTACTTCTCCAAGCTCCGAAATAAAGCTCTTAATAAGCTCAAACGCTCGTTCGCGCTTCCCCATCTCCCGGCCCTTAAGCATCAGGTTGACTCGGAGCTGGTTGCCAGCGGCCAAAAATTCCCGGCCCCGCGACAAAAGCCTCTCAAGGTCCGCAGATGCTATAAAAAGCGACAACTTCACTTCCTTCGATGTGCTTCTTTTGGCACCTTTTCTGGCTTCCTTATCTTTCTTCGCCTCCTGATACAAAAACTTTTTAAAGTCAATTATCTTGGCGACCGGTGGCACTGCCTTGGGCGCGACGAGGACCAAGTCCAGGTCGCGTTCGCGGGCCGCCTGCAGTGCTGCAACCCGATCTAAGAGTCCGACCTGCTCACCCGCCTCATCAATCACTCGAAGCTGCGGCACCTCGATTCTATCGTTTAATGTATAGAATTTACGGGGCTTATATGAACTAGGCTTTTTTCTCAATCTCAATTGCCAAACGGTTAACAAACTCAGAGAGTGGAATCGTGCCAAGATCCCGGCCCTCGAGTGTTCTGACAGAAGTGGCAGACCCAGCGTCCGCAGCCTCCTTATCTCCTATTATACTCATATATGGGATCTTTTGCAAGGTGTGACCCCGAATTTTTGCGCCCAGGGTCTGATTGTCCAGGTCCACCACTGCGCGAATCCCCTTCTCAACAAGTGCGTTTCTGATTTTGCGCGCATGCGCAAAATGCTTCTCTGAGATTGGCAAAATCGCCACTTGACAAGGGGCAAGCCAGAGGGGGAAATTCCCCTGCGTGTGCTCGATATAGACCGAAAGGAAGCGCTCAATGGAGCCCAAGAGCGCCTTGTGGATCATAATAGGGGTCTTTTGCGAGCCGTCAGCCGACACATACGTAATGCCAAAGCGCACCGGCTGCACGAAATCGAGCTGCTCTGTGGCGGTCTGCCACTCGCGTCCCTCAGCGTCGATCACCATAATATCAATCTTTGGAGCATAAAAGGCGGCTTCTCCCTCGGCCACTTTGTATTCAAGCCCAGACGCTTTGGCTACTTTTTCCATAATCTCTTGCGACTCTTGCCACTGCTCGTTGGTCCCCAGATATGCCTTAGTGTTTTTGGGGTCTCTGAACGAAAGCCGGAGGCGAAACTCCATGCCCAAGGCTTTATACATATCTTTGACCATTTTTACTATTACATTGAGTTCTTCCTCAACCTGCTCCATGGTGCAAAAGACGTGGGCGTCATCTTGGGTGACTGAGCGCACGCGGGAGATGCCACCGCCGATCTCACCGCTCTTCTCGTCGCGGTACACAGTCGTGGTCTCGTAATATCGGACTGGCAAATCTCGATAGCTCCTGGGACGCGACGCATATATCTGAATATGATGCGGGCAGTTCATGGGCTTGAGAATGAATTTGTCGTCGGTTTCCTGACTTTCAACTTTAAAGAGCTCGCCGCCGAACTTATCCCAGTGGCCTGAGCTTTTGTAGAGCTCTTCCTTCGCAATATGAGGGATCCACACTTTCTCGTAGCCTGCGTTGCGTTGGAGCTCTTCGGAGTAGGCAATGAGCCCGTCGCGAAGAATCGTACCGCGGGGCGTAAACAGTGGAAGGCCTGACCCGACAAGATCAGACGTCACAAAAAGATCAAGCTCTTGTCCAATCTGGCGGTGATCTTTCTTGGAGTCTGTCATCTCACTCATTATATCACTGCGGGGGTGCCGTACCGGAGATTATTATTCTAGTGCCTGGGCTAGCCGTCGAAGCATAGGTGACAGAACTGGCGCTTGGGGGAGACGCCCAATTGTAGATGACGCCTGCGTCTTCAGGGCGCATATTCACACAGCCATGGCTCATAGGGTGGCCGAAATTATTGTGCCAGTACGCCCCGTGTAAGCCATACCCGCGAGTCTTAGGAATCTGCGCATTGGCAAAATACATCGTGTAGGGCACATTGGGGAGATTGTAGTAGGTCCCAATCGCCGGATTGCCACCGCTCATCCTGGTGTAGCGAAGCTTGATCCAGATGCGAAACTCGCCGGTTGGAGTCTGGCCCCACTTGCCTGTGGACACCGGGAAGGTGTATACGAGTGTATTGCCTTCGTAGGCTCGCAGCGTCTGAGTAGTGAGATCCACCTCTATACGCTTGTTGTCTCCGGTTGTCGTGCCCAAGACAGGCTCCATCGAGCTGAGTGTGACAGGCTCCACGCTGCGTCCCATAAATACCCCATTTTCAGCCTCCTCGTAGGTACCGGAAAGATCCTTGATGCAGCTATTGGAGTTGGCACAAAATGGTCTGTTGAAGCTGACAAAAAGAGCTACTGCTCCGACGGCCAAAAGGACAAAAAGGAAGGTTAGTCTCGATTTGTGGCCACGCCTGGGCTTTGCTAGGATCCTTTTACCTCGCTTCTTTTTGGCGGCCATATCCAAGCATACCCAAAGCAAGGGCTCTGGTCAAGGGGTATATGAAGGGCTTGGGAGGTACCATGGGGCACCTCCCTACGGGGGGCGCAGAATTGTGCCCTCCTTGACATTAGACTTATAGTATATTATAATAAGAGGTATTAATGACCCGCCTCGGTGGGTCATATTTTTTAGATCTATGAAGCTTTACTCAGTCATTTTTGTGCCTCTATTGGTGGGAATGGTGGCCCTCTCGGGGTCCCAGGTTTCTCTTGTGGGGAAGCAGGATAGCAAGCCCTTGGGTAGCCGCGCCTTTTCTCTTGAGAATCGGTATGGTGACCGTCAGGTTAACGAGGTGATGAAAGATAATATTCTTTTGTCCTTGGCCTATTTGCGCGGCCTACCGATTAATCCTATAGCTGTAGACTGGGAGAGCGTGCGGGCTCCCTTTGAGTGGGAGGTCATACTTGACCCCGGTCGCACATTTGCGTTCCAAAATGATGTAGCACTCCCCTATCGCGGCACTATAGCCTATTCTACCAATGCGCACTTTAGCTATGATGAAGGGTTCAAGTCCGATGGATACCTCATGGGGGACGGTGTGTGTCACGTGGCAAGCCTTATCTACTGGGCCGCTAGCGACGCAGCTCTCACTACCAATACACCTGTGGCCCACGATTTTGCTCAAATCCCACAAGTTCCTCAGGAATATGGCGTTTCAATCTATAGCTCGCCTGGCCAACCGACGGTCGGGGCGACGCAGAACCTGTATGTGACTAATAATCGAGATAAGCCTATGTTGATGAAAATCGAGTATAGCGGATCGGATAATCTAACGGTTTCCTTTCTGGAGATGAAGTAAAATTTCTCGTTATCCACCTTACTCCTTTTGAATACGCGTGAGGCTCGTGTTAAAATATAGTCAAGCAGGACTCGTAGCTCAGTTGGTTAGAGCGTCACATTGACATTGTGAAGGCCAGAGGTTCGAGCCCTCTCGAGTCCACCCCGAGCACTCGGGGTGCAAGCACTCTAAGGAACATTAAAAGCGGACGTAGCTCAGTTGGTTAGAGCGCCTCCCTGTCACGGAGGAGGTCGCGGGTTCGAGTCCCGTCGTTCGCGC
>CAYLLP010000008.1:0-38737 GCA_964384955.1 uncultured Gammaproteobacteria bacterium | reverse complement strand
AGTACCTGCGCTCCGTGGGGATGCCCCTAGCCCGAGCGTACTGTTCCGCTGGCGAAAACAAACTGGCGGTTTCGGGGGAGACGAAGAAAATATCTTTAAAGCTTACGTCACGCGCAAACCCTAAAATATCAGAATCATTCTTAAAAAGGTGATGATAGGCTCGCTCCAAATACCACTTCCACTCAGGCTGGCGGAATCCCGACGCGAGCCCCCCCAGTACCTCTTCTTTTTCAAATATTGTGACCTCATGCCCGGCCAAGGAAGCGTAATATGCAGCAGTCATGCCGGTAAACCCTCCGCCTAAAATAGCCACTTTCATGGTCATAGTATAGCATGTTGGGGCTCATATTTATTCCCGCACTTTCCCCGCGTTATTCCCGCTAAAATGGCTTGTTTGAAAATGTGAAGATTTTCTGAGCCTTGTTTATGACTTGCGTTCGCGGACGACCTCGGCAAGAATGGTCTCGATGAATAGGGTGAGAGGAACGGCCAGGAAAATGCCGGCGAAGCCGCCAAGCTTTCCGCCAATGATTAAGACCATGAGGATGATGATTTTGTTGAGGCCCACCACGCGCTTCATGACGGTGGGGACTATTAGATTATTTTCAAGCTGCTGGATGATTACGTAAAGGGCGAGGGTGGAAAGACCAAGAAAGAGCGATTGATTGACCGCGAAGATAAACGCCGGGATGGCCGCAATGATTGGCCCCACGACAGGCACCACTTCCAAGAGCCCCGCGATGACCGCCAAAGAGAGCGCATGAGGCACGCCGATAAGACTCAAGCCCACAAATGAAAGCGCGCCAATCACCGTCATCAAAATAAGCTCCCCCCAGAACCAGTTGGACATGCGCTTCTCACACCGGTCAAACACAGTCGCCACTGCCGCAGCTCGATCCTCAGGGAAAAATTTAATCAAAAATTTCTTGATAAAGTTCTCGTCGACAATAAAGTAAAAGCTGAAAAATATTGTGGTTATGACAAACACTAAATTGTTGAGTAAGTCGCGCAAAATATTGAAGGCTTGATTGGTGAGGTTGGGGATATAGCGGGTCGCCGATTCGATCTTGACGTACTGATCGTAGGGCGGGGGAATGTTGTTGACCAGGCTGACGATTGTCTTGATGAAGCTTGTCATGTCGACCAAGAACAAGGGAAGTATAAAAAAGAGCCCTTGCACGATAAGATATATAAGGATTATAAAAATCACCAGAGCCGAGAGCATGCGCGGGATGCGGTAGCGCTCAAGGCGCGCGACCAGCGGCTTGACGATCGACATAATCATGAAAGCGATAAACAAGGACACCAGAAGTCCCCGCACCATCCACAGCAAATTAAGCCCCAGTAAGAAAAACACCGTGAATACAATAGTGCGGGCTGAAATTTCGATTTTTAAGGGATGCTTGTCTGTGGCCATAGCTATTAAGTACGTCGGTTAATCAGGTAATCGGCGATAGTGAATCAGAGTATCAGCATATCGGTAATTAATTTTTCCTGATTTCTGTTTTACTGCTTTACTTTTCCTGATCAACTGGTCACCAGATTTACTGCCTGTTTCTAATATACAGGCATACCTAGCCTTTGGCAAGAGCAAAGACGAAAACCTTCGCGGCACCAGCGCGCTTCAAGGTGCGCGCGGCTTCGCGGGCTGTGGCACCTGTCGTGACCACGTCGTCGACCAAAAGAATTGATTTGCCGCGGACTGCGGTCGGCTTCCGCACGTGAAACGCTCCACGAACATTCTGATATCTTTTCAAGCCATCCTTCAGTGAGGTCTGAGACGGCGTATCTTTGGTGCGCATCAAAAATTGGACTTTAGGGCTCTCCACGAACTTGTTGACAAATGAACCAAGGAGCTCTGCCTGATTAAATCCGCGTGAGCGAAGCCGCCGCTCATGCAATGGCAGTGGACAGATGACGAAACCGGAATCAAACTTAGCAAGCTGCGACAAGCTTTTCAATGTCCCGGGCTTAATGACTTGGGTAAGCTCCTCAAATACTTCGCGGCTTAAGCGGTACTTAATTGCTTTGACAATTTTCTTCATGAGGGGATTGTAGAAAAAGATCGCCGTAAAGCCATCAATCCCACCGCGGCGCATGCAGCCGGGGTGAGTGAACCCTAAGGGAGAGGCCTTGTGGCAATACAAACATGTAGTCCGCAGCACGTAGGGAAGGGCTTTTTCGCAATTGGAGCAAATATATGACCCCACATACCCGCAGCCGACGCAAAATCGAGGAAAAAGAAGGTCTGCAAAAAACTGTAGCATATTATTGTAAAATTAGCCCCGCCTTCCGGACGGGCAGGCCTGCCTGCCGGCAGGCAGGTTCGGCAGGGCGACTTTAAGGCCCTCTAAGAGCCCAATATACCACACAATCTGCCAAAACTCAAAAACTATAAGATTCACGGCCTATTTTTGGACATATGCCCCTTGCATTCTTGTGGCAGTCCTTTTAAAATCCCTTGTTCAAAAAAATTCTGGCATATTGCTACGGCACGCATGTGCAAAAAACGGAGGACACGAATTTGAGGCTAATTTGAACGATGATGTAGTCTGATCATATTTGGACCTCTTGTAAATCCACAGCTAGTGTAATAAAGTGATACTTGACACCATATATATTGTATTTTTGAGTAAGAGAAGCTATAATAAGAGTACGATTTTATGTTTTGCGTCTTTTGCCGAAACGAAGATACCGAGGTCATTGAGACCAGGGTGGCCGAAAGCGGTACGGTGATTCGCCGCCGCCGGAGCTGCCCCAAATGTGAGAAGCGATTTACGACATACGAGCGGGTGGAGGAGATGCCGATTCTGGTGATCAAAAGAGATGCCAGGCGCGAGCGCTTTGACCCGCAGAAGTTGCGAGGCGGGATACTGCGCGCCACCGGCAAGACCACGGTGACCGCTGAGCAAATTGAGAATATCGTGAACGAGGTTGAAGCAGAGCTGCGAGGGCGCGACTCGACCGAGATTGAGAGCACCGCAATAGGGAGCTTGGTGGCAAGGCGCTTGAAGAAGCTTGACAAAGTCGCGTATATTAGGTTTGCGTCAGTGTTCCGCGGCTTTGTGGACGTAGAAGACTTTGAAAAAGAAGTGAAAAAGTTACTGTAAAAATAGGGACATTATAATTTTCTTTATATAATTCATTACTATGAAACTCACCGGCATCGCACAAAAGGCTTTCCTCGATCGTTATTCTTTAAAAGATAAAAAGGGTAACCCCATTGAAAAAACTCCCAACGAGATGTGGAAGCGCCTTGCCCGGGCAGTGGCGGCCATGGAGGCCAAGCCCTCCCGTCGCAAGCATGAAAAAGCCTTTTATAGCGCGATGCGCGATTTTGCGTATGTGCCCGGTGGCCGGATCTTGGCCGGAGCTGGGACTGGATATGACGTATCTTTCTATAACTGCTTTGTGATCCCTTCCCCCAAAGACTCCCGGGGTGGAATCCTCGACACCCTCAAGCAGATGGTCGAGATTATGGCTCATGGTGGCGGAGTGGGTATCAATCTCTCGTCCCTTCGCCCCAGCGGTGCGCGGGTCAAGAAGGTCAACGGCTTCTCAAGTGGCCCCTGCAACTGGGCAGAGCTCTTTTCCTTGGCCACCAAAGACATCATTCAGCAGGGCGGATCGCGCCGGGGCGCACTCATGCTCATGCTCTGGGATTGGCATCCTGATATCGAAAAATTCATTACGGTCAAAGAGGACCTGACAAGGATCAACGGCGCCAACTTGTCGCTCTGCATCTCCGACGGCTTCATGGAGGCTGTGAAAGCGGACGCCGACTGGCCCTTGGTCTTCCCCGACGTGTCGGACCCTGAGTACGACGAAAAGTGGAACGGGGATCTTGAGGTCTGGAAAAAGATGGGCAAAAAAGTGATCGTGCAGAAAGTGGTGAAGGCGCGGAAAATGTGGGACCTTATCGCCCAAGCTGCGTGGAGAAGCGCCGAGCCCGGAGTGGTGTTTATGGAGCGCTACAACAAGCTCCACAACAATTACTACTGGAACCGCATCAACTGCGTGAACCCATGCGGCGAGGAAGGGTTGCCCGAGTGGGGTGTGTGCAATTTGGGGTCTGTCAACCTCAGTACGTTTGTGAAAGGCAACACCGTGGAGAAAGGCGGGACCTTTGATTATGCCGCCCTCAAGAAAGTGGTGCGCACTGCTGTGCGCTTTCAGGACAACGTGATCGACATGGATCCCTACATTTTCGAGGGAATCCGGGAGACCCAGCTCAACGGCGAGCGGCGAATCGGCTTGGGCACCATGGGCTTGGGCGACACGCTGATCAAGCTCCATATCCGGTATGGCTCTGAGGCGAGCCTTAAATTTATCAACAAGGTGTATGCCTTGATCCGCGACGAAGCGTATGCTGCGTCTGTGGAGCTTGCGCGTGAGAAAGGCTCATTCGCCAAATTTGATGCCGACCTTTACCCCAAAAGCCGCTTTGTGCAGATGCTGCCAAAAGCGCTTCAGAATGACATAAAAAAGAAAGGCATCCGCAACTCGGTGCTTCTAATGCAGGCCCCAACAGGCACCACGAGCCTAATTGCCACGACAACCTCAGGAATTGAGCCGGTCTACGAGTTTGAGTTCACGCGGCGCAGCCGCCTCGGTGAGGATATTATCAGGCACCACTTGTACGACAAGTGGTACGCCAAGCACGGCCAGGAGATGAAAGCGGGCAAGATTGAGCGACCTGCGTATTTCGTGTCTGCCAATGACCTCTCACCTGAGGATCATGTGCGCGTGCAAGCTGCGATCCAGCAGTATGTGGACGCCTCGATTTCAAAGACGGTGAATGCGCCGGAGGCTCAGACCGTGGAAGAGGTCAAACGCCTCTATACCTTGGCCTATGACCTCGGCTGCAAAGGTATCGCCTATATGCGCGAAGGCTCACGCCAGGGAGTCTTGGAGCGCGCCCCAAAGGCGCAGGAAGTGAAGGCGGAAGCGGCTGCTCCCGCCACGCCGGCCTATCAAGTGAAGCCACGGCCGATGATGGTGCAGGGTGCGACCTACGAGGTCAAGACCCCGGTCGGCGACGCTTTTATTACGATCAACACCAATGGTGACGGCGAGCCTTTGGAGGTATTCGTCAACGTAGGCAAGGCCGGCACCGATGTGTACGCCATGGCCGAAGGCTTAGGGCGCCTTTTATCGCTCTCGCTTCGGTTGGCGTCTCATGTGCCGCCGCGCGAGCGTGTGAAGCAGATTATCTACCAGCTTCAAGGCATTGGCGGAGCGCGGTCGCTTGGATTTGGCAAGGATCGGATCAAGTCGCTGCCCGACGCAGTCGCCAAGGTCCTCACCATGCACTTTTCGCAAGAGAAGACTCATGCTGTAGCGCCTGTAGCCAATGGGACCGATGCTAAAAGCAACTTAGTTGCATCTAGTACCTCACCCCGCTCAGGCTCCGAGGGGCAAGCCAACGGCGCGACCAACGGTCACACCAACGGCAACGGGCACGCCCCGGTGGCGGACAGCGCACCCAAGCTCGTGTCGGAGCAGCCAGCTCTTATCCAAGAGATGGCGACCCCCACGGCTAAGCACTACGACCTCTGCCCTGCATGCGGAGAGGCCTTGCTCGCCCACGAAGAGGGCTGCAAGAAGTGCTACGGCTGCGGCTACTCAGAGTGCTAAAAAGGCGCGGATCTTAGGTTGCGAGCTGCTATAATAGGCTTCATGGCTAAAATCTATACTAAAACAGGAGACAAAGGCACTACATCGCTTTTTGGTGGCCGCCGGGTGCCTAAGAATGACCCTCGCGTCATCTCCTACGGCACTGTCGATGAGCTCACGAGCTTCATAGGGGTGGCTCTGGCCAAGACCAAGCGGAAGCAAACAAAAGAGCTCCTCACCACAATCCAAACCGATCTCTACGAAATTATGGCCTACTTGGCCAACGCGCCGATGAAGCTGGAATCACTACAGTCGCATACTGTGATGTTTGAGGCGACAATTGACGACATCACCAAAAAGCTCCCCGAGCTTAGATCATTTATTTTACCTCAAGGCGGAGAGCTTGCCGCGCTTCTGCACGTGTGCCGAGCCCTTGCCAGAAGATGTGAACGCAACTTAGTTGCATTTAAAAGGACGACTAAGTCCGCTCGACAACACGAGAAAAACATCGTACAATACTTGAACCGCTTGAGCGATCTCTTTTTCACGCTGGCCCGCCAGGCCGGCAAAAAGGAGATTAAAGTCAAGACATTTGGAAATTAGCTTGGTGTGGGCAAACACGGTGTAAGTCCGTGGCTGTGCCGCAACTGTAAAGTCAGAAAACCACCCGAGCATTCCGAAGCTAAGGTGAATACCCCTCGGGGCACTTCGCTTTCAGCTTCGCGCCCCGCAGCAGGGCACCCTATGTCACCAGAAACAAAACGCGTCACACTTCCTTCCGAGCCTAAAGCCCCCCCTCAGGAGTCCATCTTTAATTACTACTCCATAGACAACGAGGTCGCCTTCATCAGGAACGCCGATCTTGCATCAGAGGAGACTCGATTTTACTTAAAAGAGAATGTCATCCGATTTTTGGGGGAATTTGCAGGTCACATTCCCTACACTAAGATCTCTTACAGCCTCCGCCCCGACGGATTCTATTTTGCAGATTTTAAAGTCGAAGACTCATACAGGGTCGCAGCCGATCTGGCAGGACCCGAAAGTAGGGAAGAGGCGGAATTCGTGGGCTTCTCCAAAATTCAAGAACATTTCGCTTCGGGGGGGAAGACCGCGACCTGGATCTCACCCTCCAAGATCGCTGACTACGGCTTTGTGTTCCACTTTGTGCGCGAGGGAGATCGAGTAAATGAATATATCTTGCGCTATAGCGAGCGCTTAGGGAGAGTGGACAGCAGCGCAGCACTACTTTCACGCATACATCCCGCTAGCGGGGGAGACTCTTTTGATCATGCTCATGATTTTCTTATAGCCCCGGCCCTAGACACCATCTCTCCCACCCAAAGCGCCTTGCAAGACCTCCTTCGGGCCGCTGATATTGATACTGGCAAAATCGAAGCTTCGTTTGCTTTTGAGCGAGCGGTGGAAGAGCAACTTTCTCCTCTTATTGAGAAATACATAGAGAAGATATTTGAGCTTGCTGCCCTTCGACCTGGCTATAAATTTTATGATGAAGACAAGATTGAAGCTAGAAACCTCATGAAGGCACTCTTTAATGCCGCAGTTGAGATGGAAAGGGAGCCATCGGCTCAGGAGATTCCTTGGAACTTAGACATTCATGACAATCTCATCGGATTTGCCGCTTACTATGCCCGCCAGGGCACAGCTACGGTTGCGGGCGGAAGCTGCCCTGTGACGCGCACGAAGAGCTTTCTTTCCTCAAATTCGATCATTGATGGACTCAAATCAGGAATCTCCCTCAATAGTATGGCGGAGGGCGATTACTTTGAGTGCCCCAAATGCGATGGCAAGATTCCTTCAGGGGAAGGGCGCACCAGCTGCCCGCACTGCGGCCTCACTAAGGAAGCCCATGCCAAAGAAGTGGGCGTCACGTGCGACTAAATCGTGCCTGGCAACCGCCGCGGTTGCCAAAAAACAGGCAACTTCATGGCCTTGTTAGCCTCAAACGACCCTTCGTTAACTGCGGCGGTTGTCGAAGCTAGTAGTTTGAATACTGGATACTGAATACTCGATACTCTATACTAAAACTATGCAACCTGCGGGCAAACACACCGATATCTCGCATCTTGTGACTGATCTTTTGGAAGAGGCGCATGAGGAATGGGAAGAAGAAAGCGTGGCCGCCCCCTCTAAGGAGCACGAGCCTGCGCGCGCTCGCGAGCAGCGTTCGATCGAGCAGGCAGTAGAGCACGAGCCCTCTGAAGAGCTTGCGCTGCACATGGAGGCCCGACAGGAAATTCCAAAGATCGATCAAGAGCTTGTGGATGAAGGCGTCACGACTACGCCAACTACGGCCTTCCCCACTTTCGAGGAAGTGAAGCTACCCCTCTCGGACGAGAAAGTAGCCGCAGGACTCGAGGAGCCGGTCACTTCATCGTGGAGGTGGCTTGCGGAGCTTTGTATGTATCTCTTGCACTTGGCTCATCAGACCTTGAAAACGGTGCACGGGAAAGTGATGAGAGTGGCAATCGAAGCTAAGTAGTTCATGGTTGATGGTTCATAGTTCATAGCCCATACATTGTAAATCCATGAACCAAGAACATTTGAACAATGAACTGATTAAGAAAGTGCTTTATTGATTTCCTGCTCAAAGTGCTCGCGGGGAGCAGCGCCTGCGAACTGGCTCACGTTCTTGCCGTCTTTGAAGATAATAAACGTGGGGATAGAGAAAATGGAGTATTGCGACGCAAGGTCCGCATTAGCGTCAACGTCGACTTTCACGAACTTCACATCTTTCATTTCGTCGGCCAGAGCGTGCACTACCGGCTCGGTCACCTTGCAAGGCGCGCACCAGTCGGCGTAAAAATCTACAAACACTACGCCCTTATGCTCCAGCACTTCTTTCTGAAAATCTTGCGTTCCAACCGTTGCAACTGACATAGAGTTACATATTACCTATAAATCCCACATTAGTCAACCAAAAATGTTGACAACTAGGAAATTTGCCAGTAATATGTCTCTAATGGATACGCCGACTGCCGCAGCTCCCGCAGCCCCCACCAATCCACCAGCCGCCGGGGCAGCTTCTAAAGACAACGACACCGAAAAAACTGCCGGCACGATCATAGCCGTCATCATACTCCTGGCCCTTGTGGCCCTTCCCTTCATCTTAATCTGGCTCGTGTGGAAGAAGACAAAGTGGACTAAGCCGGTCAAAATCGGCGTCACCGCCGCGATTGTGGTGGTGACCGCCGGCCTCTTCACATATTGGTGGATCGCGACGCCTTCAAAGTCCGACACCACCACGCCTACTCCTACCTACGCTGCACCTACCCCATAACGCGCTATGGAAAAACAGCGGAATGCGGCCATTGATGACATCCGCGGACTTGCAATGATGGCCATGATCGCCATTCATGCTACTTCCTATTTTTTAAGTGACCCTGTGGCCCGCGCCGTGTGGAATGCTCTGCAATTTGCTGTCGTCGCCTTCATCTTTTGCTCATCGTACCTCACGTTTAGAGGTGCACCGATTGACAGTCTGGGGCAAGTGGCTTCGTATTTCCAAAAAAGAATAGGACGTCTCCTAATCCCTTATTACATTTTTCTAGCAGTCCAAATTCCGCTGTGGGCCAGCCACGAACCGGGGAAGCTCACCTTGGGTTCGTTGGTGCGTACGGCAACGCTGACCACCTGGGGGAATGACCTCAGCTGGCTGGTGCTCCTTTTCCTCATGTTAGCTATTGTGGCACCCTTGCTCTCTCTTTTTTATAATCGGTTTCGAGCGCTGTTTTATACCCATAGTGGGGCAGCTTTAGCATGCGCCGTGCTTCTTCTTTTCGTCAATTCTCCCCTCCACTACAAGCTCGTGATGTGGCTCCCGTGGTCACTGGTCGTGGTTTCGGCGTGGCCCGCTGCTCGCACCGGGCGCTTCCCCAGAACCCTTGCAATAAGTGCGGCGCTTCTTTTTGCGATTTCGGCCTTTGTGCTTTGGACACGAGGCGCATCTTTGACCCAATATGACAACAAGTATCCGCCAAATCTCTATCATTTGTCGTATGGTCTGCTCGTGACCGGCGCATTGTGGTGGGCTTCACAAGCGGGCGCGTTCAGACAAAAGCAAATCGGCGCACTCATTTCATATCTCAGCCGCTATTCTTACTCCATATACTTTATTCACTTTTTGATTTTGTACATTTTCGTGTCGTTCTTACCCGGCGTCACACGAGAGATCGGCTGGCTAGGCCTCCTCGGAGTGCTCCTTGCCGGCGCCTGCACAATCCAGTATTTTTGGATTAGATTTCGATCTAACGCGTTAACCCGTTAACGTGCTAACGGGTTCGGCAGTCAAATAAGCTCACGCGGTTGATGGCACCTTCGGTGAGGACCGGGAAGCTTTTGACGAGGCGGCAGCGCTCCTTGATTGCCTTTTTGTCGTACACTTCGTCAAAGAGTAGGTCTTCAGCGACTCTCGGGTAATATACACCTGTCGCCACAATCATTGCGTCGGCGGCCAGGGCGTGAGACGTAAGTTTTTTCGCATTTAGCACGCCGCGTCGGAAAAGAGTCGCGTTGGTGTCCACCACCCCGTCTAAAAGCGGCACATTGGCGCCGTAAGCCAAGGCAGGCGCAATGTCGACTGCGCCATATAGCACAGCAGGCTTTTCTTTTTTAATAATCGACACCGCTTCATCGTAGGCTTCGAATTTCTGCACCTTAGAGTACTTAGGTAAGTAAGCAAAAATCGATGCCGTGGCGGCCAAAACGACCACCAGCCACGCGAAAGAGTCGAGGGTCGACGAGCGCGCAAAACTTGTTTTCAACGTCACATAGAGCTCTGCCACCCCGATCGCCAAATAGGGCGCCAACATGTTTAAGTACAAATAATACACATCTTTGTAAAGTGCGATAAACACTGCGGAGAATGCGCACACGAGCGCCAAGAACAGATTCTTCCTGAAGTTGAAAATGCTGAAGGCGAAGACGATCGTGAGGAGCGGATCATGGCGCACAAAAAACCATAAAATATTGAGCTTGTCGAGCCCAGCAGGTCTGCTTAAGGAATACCCAAACAAATTATTGACGAATGCTTCGCGCGCAAACAAGAGGCTTGGCAAAATTATAAGCAAAACTGTGCCAGTTACAGCCGCCAATAAGGGGAAAACCCGCTTGTCTCGTTTAATGGCCAACGCCACAACACCGGCCGCTAAAATCGGGGAAAAATAGGCTTTGGTCGCGAGCATTGCGCCTAAAAAAACTCCGGACAAAACAGTGCGCTTCTCAAGGTAGAGCCAATATGAGACTACAGCAAAAAGCGAGGCCGCAAACACACCGGTCTGGTGGTCACTTGTTGATAAAACGAGAAACGAAAAGAGGTAAGAGATGGAGGCGATTAGAGCCGCAGAATTGTCCTTGGATTTCTTGAGGGCGATTTTGTAGAGAAAAAAAGTGACTCCTGCAGCCTCGATGGCACTTGTTGCATAAAACCAGACTATATTCCCGCCTGTCGCGAGCTTGTAAAACGCTGCCAGATAGGGAAAAAGTGGAAGATTGGTGAAGAAAATATCGCGGTAGAGAAGCTTGCCCTGGAGCAAGAGATGGACAGTGTAAAAATAGACATTGGTGTCGGAGAGCCTAACTCCAGCGTTGAGGAATTTGAAGAGAAGAAAAGGAAGAATTAGGAAGAGCAGCAAGGCTGTAATTTTTAATTTTTAATTTTCATTTTTCAATGAATTTTCATTGATTTAATTTTTAAACATTGTAAATTAAGATTTGATTGAAAATTTTAAATTGAGAATTGAAAATTTGGAGAGAAGCATTCATTGCTTCTCGACATTGTATAAAGGTCCCACGATCTGGATGTTGGCAGGCGCACGCAGATTAAACCAGTTCTTAAATTCCGCGCCGTCAAAGCTCTGCCCCCCGGCGTCCCCTGAGACCGAGACTGAAGTGGTCTTGCCTGATCCAAAATCAGCACTCACCGAGATGCCTGAGACATTGCTATACGGGCTAATTCCACGATTTTGAAGCTCTTGCCGCACACGGCCTTCATCCCACACCTCACCGCCATACGGGTGCGGCTTGTCAGTCTGGTACAAGTGCTCGCCGGTGCCCGAGTCGGCGCGGGCCAAGAGGACGGCATTCACAATGTCTGCGGTCTCACTGGTCTTGAGCCACGCGGTGTTGTTGTATCCGCTCCTTGCGCCCCAGTCGCAGTAGAACCACGGCGACGCCTTATCGTAGGCACGGTCGTTGAGCTCACTGAAATTAGTCGGATTGCCCCCCGCACCGTCGAATTTGCCCAAATTTTGAATGTATCCGCCGTGGGTGGAGGCGTACTGCGTGAATGCTGCATTGCCCCCGTCGGTCAGCACCCAGCCGCGCGTGGCTTCGATAGCAGCGTCCCAATTGCCACCCTTGGGGTCGGGCTTGAACACCTGGCACTGCTCAGTGGTACAGATCTCAGAAGCCCCATTGTTGGTGACATTCAGCGCGTAGGAGCGAGCCGCCACAGCCTGAGCCTTGAGCACTGCGGAATTGTTGTCGGTCCAGCTGTCTGGCACCTCGTAAATCCGCTTCACGTAGTCTTCAATCGATCCGCTCCAGCCTGTGTTGGTACGGATCTGAATATTTTGATCATAGTCCTTCCGAAGCGTCTTGCCCGGATAGTATTCGCTCAAAATTGTTTCCTCATTCTGACCTGCTTTGGCCCGCCCCCATGCACCATATTGATTGAGGCCATTGCGGTGGGGAGCGCCGTAGGTGAAAAATGCCAAGCGAGGTGAAAAGCCCGGATCCACACCGCGATCGTCCGAGCAGCCGCGCGCCGAGGTGCCGGCTGAGCGGGGAATATTGAGCGAAGCCAGCCGCGAGCTTATGATCGACTGCTGGCGCTGGGTGAGTGCTGCAATCTCCTGGCGCGCTCCGGCGATCTCTCCACCCAAGGCCACGCTTTGCTTATCGACCTCTTCCTTGATAGCGGCGAGCCGCTTCTTCTCCGACACAAGCGATAGCTTTTTGGCGTTGAGATCTTTGATATAGCCGGCAATCTGCACGATGGTACGCCGGTCTTCGTCCACCACGTAGCGTTTATAGAAAAAGTTCTTGAGGGATTCGGAGAGGTTGTCTGAGACCAAGAGAGTGAGCAAAGAGGCCGGGCTCGCGACAATATTTTTGTAGTAGGAGCTAATCCGTAGTTCCATAAGCTCCCTCTGGCGACCCAAGGCTTGCTCCCCAACGCGCACCTCCTTCTCCTTTTGCACTATCGCCGCATCCACACCTGCGACCTGACTTTTGATCGCATTAAGCTGCTTGGTGAGCTCTGCGTGGCTTGACTCCTTGCTTTTGAGATCTGCTTGGAGCGACTGGAGCTGGCGGTTGATATCATCAAGCTCGTCCGCGCGTGCCACAAGCGCACCCGCGAAGAACGCGATGATGACCATACAAATAACAACGAGAAGTTTGCGCATACTTTCATTATACCCTATCCCTACGAAGTACGAATTTATTACGAAAGTACGAATGAAGTCACCGTTTACTAATTACGAATAATTACTGATTTACGAATAGAGGGTTACTCTGTCTTGCGGAGTTTGAGGCCAGCAAATAGTGCGGCTACGATTGCTGGGATTAACCATGTTGGAGACCCTGTCTTGGGAATGTTAGTGGGTTTTTTGCTTGCCCGCAGCGCAGTCGAAGGGCTACCTGTTGGGGCTACTGCACCAGCCGCGTTTGACGCGGCACCCTTGGCTTCTGGCTTTTGAGTTGGGGACACCACGGTGAGCGGAACTGGGGTCGCGGTGGCTCCTTCGCCTGGAGTGCGGTCTACGACCAGCCTCTCGGAGGCATCAGCCAAAGCCTGGTTTTTTTTAGCCTCAGCTTCGGAAGCGACAGTCGGGGTCACCTTAGTTTTTGCGTCTTGGAAAGGGATAAATTTATCCTTGAGATTAAGCCTGTTGGAGAGGACGATCACAAATACAATGACCACCACGAGGCCGAGGAAGAATGACAAAACCTTATTAAAGTTTTCCATGTGCAAGTAGTATAGCATTATAGGCCGGGAAAATCAAGAGCTAGATTATTGTGACAATATATTCGCAAATGCGTGCCCATTTGACGGCAGAAGGAGCGTTGACAAATGGCTGCAAAAAGCCGAAAATAAGATTATGCATCAGCACGAGTTTGACGAAGAGGAGCTGAAGCGAGCCAAGATCAACCACAGCCCGCTTCCGCCCCATGTAGTCCAACCGACCTCAGACACCCCGCAAGAGCCGCCGATCGCAAGCGGCCCGGCAGGGCGGTCCGATAACCCGCAGATCCTCTTCTCGTGGAAGGCTCCCTTGCGGCCTTTCATAAAGCGCAGCCCCCGGATTACGCGATTTTACTTGGCCCTCACCCTGCTTTTGTCCTTAATCGTGGCATTTTTCGGGGATTTTATTCTCCTTATTCCCATCTGGACGATATTGTTCCTGTTCTACGTGCTCACTATTACGCCGCCACCTGAGGTGGAGCACAAAATCACACAGTTTGGGATCGACACCGCAGGGCTTAAGATCCGATGGGAGGCGCTATCGCACTATCACTTCGATAAGCGCTTCGGCTACGACATGCTGACAATTGTGAGCCAGCCGCCCTACTTCGACCATTTTTATATGGTGGTGCCCGGTGAAGAGGTGAAAAAGAAGCTGATGACGCTACTCGCCGGCCACATAGTGTACGAGGAGGAGCCGCGGAAATCTGTGGTCGACCGCATGGTGCACCTTATGTCAAGACTTGTTCCTCAAGAAGAAACCACTTGACATTCATTGCTACATTGCTCAATTGCTACCCCCGCCATGGCGGGGTGACAATGTAACCATGTAGCAATTATTTTTCGGTGAGCAGTTTGCCGAAAATTGAGGGTTCGATCTCTTTGACGCCGAAGAGTCGGCCCCATTTCATCACGCCTTCGTCGGTCGACACCAAATAGCCATCAAGCTCCTTGGCCAACACAATAAGGTCCAGGTCTGCGACGCTATCGAGGAATCCTGTGCGGGTAGCCTGGCGGTAGCGCTCCCGAAGGGTCTTCACGTGGGGCCCAACTGCCTGCTGGCGATCTTTCTGGGTCTCTAAACGCAACTCAGTTGCGTTTGTGAACGCCTTCACAAGCTCCTCCTGAGCTAAAGTGAGGCCACGGTAGCTGCGGTCACGAATGTCCGCCACGAGCTCGTAAAAAATAGAAGCTGGGAACGTGACTTTGGCTACATCCGGGGACTTGACCGTCACCACGCTGAGGAAATCTTTCAAAAACGACTGCTCCTTGTCGTCAAAAAACGAGAGAAGCTCCCCAACGATCTTGGGAGGCATGTAAAATTCTGCAGTTTTTTTGGCTTTGAGCGCTTTCATAGCTTTGGTGGCCAGCTCAATCACCGTCTGCGTCTTTTTTCCAAGACCCAGGCCTGGCTCCATATTGAAGAACAAATTGGTGTCTAATATATATCTATCCATAGCTATATGATATCACACCCGCGGGTCGAGCCGGTCAAGAACCCACTTTTGGGAGTTTGTGCTAGTTTTAGCTAGTTAGACTCGTTGACATGACACGTGAGTATGTGTACTATTTGTGGACAAGTTATCCACATGAGTTACACCGCTTTATGATTAGCTCGGTCTGGCAAGATTTTCTGCAATCGCTCAATTCCGGAGGAGCGCAGAACAAGTTCTTATACTCCATTTTGGGCGCTCTTACGCCGGTCGAGATGACGGAGGACACGATCGTGGTGGCGTGCAGTAATCCGGGCATGCAGCTCTTTCTGCAGAAGCGCATATCTGAGGTAGAGTTCTACCTGCAGATCCATTTTAAGAAGAAAATGAAGCTGCAGGTGGTGGTCGCTTCGCCCAAGCCCCAGAAAGAAGTGCCCCTCTTTGACGCCTTTAAGCCCACGGTCGAGGATGCCTTTGCCCGCGCCGGCATTGCCAAAAAGCATAGCTTCGCCAACTTTGCTGTGGCAGGCTCCAATCAGGTGGCGTATGCCGCAGCACAGGCAGTGGGGGACAATCCGGGACACGCCTACAATCCACTTTTTCTCTACGGCGGGGTGGGGGTGGGGAAGACGCACTTGGCCCAGGCCGTGGCCAGGCGGCTCTTGGAGGCCAACGGAGAGCGGCGGGTGCTTTTTTCGCCCAGCGACCAATTTGTCAACGGTCTCATCGAGGCCATACGCGAGCGTGCTACACCACGATTTCGCCGCCGCTACCGCCATCTCGACCTCCTCATCCTCGACGACGTGCAGTTTATAGCAGGTAAGGCCTCTGTGCAGGAGGAATTTTTTCACACGTTCAACACCATCGTGGCTCAGGGCGGCCAGATCATCCTCACCTCCGACAAGCCGCCAGGTGACATCAAGAATCTCGAGGATCGCCTCCGAAGCCGCTTCCTAGGCGGCATGATCGTGGACATCCAGGAGCCGGATTTTGAGCTGCGGTGCGCGATTCTTCTTATCAAGGCGCAAGAGCGGGCCATCGATATTGAAATTGAGGCCACGCAGAGGATTGCTCAGGAAGTGGCGGACTCGCGGGGGCTCGAGGGCACGCTCCTGTCGATCGGCGCGTATGCAGAGACGCATGGTGAATCGGGCAAAATAACCGTCGACATTGTGACAGCCTATTTCTCTGGTCGTACTGCCACTTCAATGAAAAAAATCACCCCAGCTGATATCATTAAGACCGTCTGCTCCTTCTACGACATTAGGCCTTCCCACCTCAAGGGAAGTGAGCGCACCCAGCACCTCGCGCTCCCGCGGCAGGTGGCGATGTTCTTGCTTCGGCGCGAGCTGCGGCTCAAATATGAGGAGATTGCGTATCTTCTCAAGAAGAAAGATCATACGACAATCATGCACGGCGTGGAGAAAATTACCGCCAGGCTCGCCAAAGACATGCTTTTTAAGGGCGAGATTGACCGGATAATCCAATCCCTCGAGGTATGAACATTGCATCCACATGCCGTCCACACCTAAAAAATGCGTTTTATTAGGTGTTGAAAATCCGCGTTGCTCGTTATACACTTATCCCCACCCCCTACTACTACTAATTTATATTAACAATAAACTTAAATCGCATGAAATTTACACTTCCCAAACAAGATTTTCTAGACAATCTCACACTTGCTTCTCGATTCACCTCAAGTCGCCTCTCCACAGTGAGTAGCCTGCAAGGAGTACTCCTTAGCGCAGGCGAAAAAGCACTACATATATATGCCACCAACCTGAACTCATTTTTTCACACAAAGATGAAAATCGCTGAAGCTGGCGAATGTAAGGTGGTGGTGGACCCCAAGAAGCTCGCGGAGTTCGTAGCACTCCTTGAGGCCGCCAAAATCGAGGTGGAGGTGAGCGACAAAGAGCTTGTAGTGGCCCAAGGCAAGACCCGTGGTGTATTCCAGGTGGCCGCAGCCACAGACTTCCCGATGCCGCCCAAAATATCTGGAGACACTCAAAAAATCGAGACTAAATTCCTCACCGACGCGCTCTCCCAGGTGCTCTTCTCGACGGCCGCGGACGACACACGGCCGGTCTTGACCGCGGTCAACTTCACCTCTGAAGGAGACGAGGACTTGGTCGTGGTCACGACAGATGGCTTCCGCCTCTCGCATCTCAAGCTCAAGGGCGAGGTGAAGCTGCCCAAAGTGCTCGTTGCCCGAGAATTCTTGAGTGAGGTGGTGCGGTTCGTGAAGGATGAGGAAGAAGTGGGGCTGAGCTACTCGGAGGGTGAGAAGACTATTAGTGTGCGCGCTGGGGACTGCGAATTTTATTCACGCGTCATCGAGGGGGAGTTCCCGCCTTATGAACGAGTGATCCCGGCCGAGAAAAAGACCACGGTCGAGGTCGGCCGCGAAGAATTCTTGCGGCACGTGAAGCTGATCTCTGTGTTTGCGCGCGACCACTCTAATATTGTGGTGGTGGAGTTTACCAAAGAAGGTGTGCATGTGCGGCCCAAGGCTGGAGCCGAGGGAAGCGACGCATTCTTTGAAGCGGAATCTTTTGAAGGAGAGTCACAGAAAGTGGCCTTCAACTTCCGGTTCCTGATTGATTTTCTCAACAACGTCAGCGCCAAGAAGATTGTGGTTGAGATCTTGCGGCCAGACGCTCCTGTGGTCTTCAAGCCCGCGGGCGCCAAGAACTACCTTCACATCATCATGCCTGTGCGGCTCCAAGCGGAGTAAATAGACAAAGCGTCTATTAAGCCAAATATCTATATGCCAAGGACCTTCTTGACGAGTGAGTCGGCGAGAGTGTTCTTCTCGCGGTACACGTGAGTGTAGGAGATCGGCACATTAAGCTCAGTCTCCAGCATGTGGATCTTGAGAATATAATCGCGAATCTGCGCGTTTTTCACTTTATAGAGGCCGTTGAGCTGCCGCACCAAGAGCTCCGAGTCGGCGAAGACCTTAATGCTATCAAAGGCCACAAGAGCGCCTTGCGTAAGTGCAATTACCTGCTCAAATGCAAAGATTAAGGCTTGATACTCTGCCTGATTATTGGTGCCGTGACCAATCGATCGGCCCTCCTGAGCGATGATTGTATCCCCCTCAAAAATCACGTAAGCCGAAGCGGCTGGCCCGGGATTGCCAATGGCACCACCATCTGTATAAATTGTAAGGACCATCTATTGAGTATAGACCAATTTAGGTTGAGAGAGTAAACAATTTAAGGAGCGCTTAAAACTCGAAATCCGAAACAACAAGTCTCTTAGTCTCAATCTGTCTCGACAAGTCTCAATCTGAGACTAATAGAGACTCATTGATATTTATTGAGATTAATTGTTTCGTGCTTCGGATTTACAACTCTTCGAGGCGCTTCTTCTTGTCGCCGTCTTCGGTGACCATCTGGAGGAAGCGTTCGGTCGAAGAAAGTCGGCGGTGCCCCACAATTTTGGCGATTTCCTCTATCGAGTGGCCATTACCCAGCTGATGAGCGATGAAGGTGTTGCGGAAATCATTGACCGTGGCATTATTGATCCCAACTTCACGGAAGCACCGGGTCACAATCTGGCGAATATTGCGGATCAAAAGCGGCTTGCCGGTGCGGGTGATGAAAAGGTAGCCGTCGGCCTCTGGCTTGTGACCTGCCCCTTGGCCATTCTCACGCGCTTTTATATAGGTGTCGACTGCCTTTTTCACGGCCTTGTTGAGGGGCACGTTGCGGGTGGGGCTTTTGCCATAGGTCCGCACATAGAGCGCCTCGTCCTTGACGTCGCCGACCCGGAGATTGGAGAGCTCGCCAATCTTGACCCCGGTCTGGAGCAAGATCTCGATCATTGCATAGGTGCGAGCATCATCTTTGGCCACATCCCGAATTGCGCGGTACTCCATTTTAGAGAAGGTCCGGGGGGCTGTGGGCACGTATTTGGGGTGAGAGACCTCAAGAGACGGGTTGCTTTCGATGATTTCATTGGATTTGAGGTGGCGGAAGAATGTGCGGATTGAGTTGAGCTTGCGGCTGGCGGACTTTTTGGTGTAATTGTCGGAGAGAAGCTTGCTCAAAAAGCCGTCAATATGCTCTTTTTTGACGTCACGAATGTCGGTGAGCTCGGCCGCTGAGATGAAGCCCACAAACTGCTCCAGATCCTTCTGGTAGGCTATAACGGTGAAGTGAGATTTGCCCTGCTCTTTGAGGCGGGCAATGAATTTCTCGATCAACGACGGGAAAATATACGATTCCATGTAACCCTATAATATATTATATTTTGCCAAATTGCAAGCGCATTTTGAGGGTATGGACGGAAGGTCCTAGCGCCCCGTGTAAAGTATGTACATTGATATAGTAGTAACTACAAAGCGATAGTTCCGGGCCGCCTATTTCTCTTGCTTTAGCTTTGATGATATGCTATACTGCTCTTGTCCTGCGCATAAAGCAGGAAGGAGGATCTTCAGACTAATGCCAAAAAATACCAAAAAGGAAGTTGTCACAGCGCCCACGCCACCCCCCTCCAAATCCCCAGCAAAATCCCCCAAGGCCGCGCCTTCCACCAAGTCCTCGCCCACGTCTAGCGCATCTGTGCATCCGATGGAGCTACTTTTGCGAGGCTCAAGTGTGGCCAATATTAAGCGTGGCGTCCATATGGACGCGACCATTATGGCCATGTCCAAAAAGGGCGTGTTTTTTGATATTGGGGCGAAGGCACATGCCGCACTAGGTGACCGTGAGCTCAAGCAGATCTCCACCTACTTGCCGTATCTTAAGGTAGGCGACCGCATGAATGTGCGGGTCATCTCCGAAGAGTCGCGCGAGGGGTATCCCGTGGTCTCTATGCAGCGCTTTTTTGAAGGGGGCAAATGGGACATTTTGAAGGAAAAACGGGAAAAAGAAGAGGATATTGAGGTGCTGTGTGGCGAGTACGGCAAAGGTGGCGTATTTGTCGACTTTATGGGGATCCGCGGCATTATTCCCAAGATTCAGCTCACAGAGGAGTACCTAGACGATCCCAAGAAGCTCGAGGGACAGAAAATCAAAGTCAAAGTACTCGAGGTGGACCAAGAGAAGAATCGCCTGATCGTGTCGCAGAAGGCTTTTGCCCTAGGCATCTCTCACAAGGATCTGCGCGTCAAGTTCGACAAAATCAAGATTGGTAGCACGCATATGGCTAAAGTACTTGGGCACTCGGAGTTTGGGATTTTCTGCGAGGTCGAGGGCGTGGAGGGCTTAGTGCATATTTCTGAGATTTCTTGGGAGAAGATTTCCGATGTCGGCGGCTATATCGCCGCCGCCACCGAGCTTGAGGTCTCGGTCGTGGAGAAGAATGAGGCCGATCTGAAGCTTAATCTCTCAGTCAAGCGCCTCACACCTGACCCATGGAGCGATATTGAGAAAAGGTATCCCAAGGACCGCGAGGTGGAGGGCACGATCATCAGACGCGAGCGATATGGATACTTTGTGCGGCTCTCGCCGGGGATCGAAGGCCTTATTCACGTGTCCAAATTGGCTCCAGGGCAAGAATTCCAGGTTGGCGCGAAGGTGAATGCCTTCATCGAGCGCATCACTCCTGAGTCGCGCAAGCTCAGCCTTGTGCTGGCCCAGAAAGAAGTCCCCGTCACTTACAGATAAAAGCAGACGTCAGTAGTCAGAAATCAGTACCAAACTCCCTTCATACTGGATACTAAATACGCAATACTCTATACTGAAAGTATGGAGCAGCATCCGATTCCGCGCCAGATCACTACTTTCGAGTTCAAGCTGATTGGATTTATGACCCTCACGCAGTTTATTTATCTTGTGGTATTTATTCCTCTGGCCTATGTGGTGTTCAAAATCTTTCCGATCCCCTTCCTCAATGTCCTTTTGGCTTTTATGGTCGCCCTGCTGGGCCTCGCGCTCGCATTTCTGCCGGTCAATAGCCGGCCACTGGACGTGTGGATCAAGAACTTCTATAAGCGCATGATATCGCCGACCCAGTACTTTTACCATAAGCAAAATCCGTCTCTCAACTACCTCTCCAACCTGTATTTTGATCAAGATCCACACAAGGTCGAAGCCCACATCCAAGCGCAGGAGAAGCTGACGCAGTACTTAGCCTCCAAGCCCGCTGTAGCAATGCATCTTACTGTGCCGTCATTCGTGGCAGCTTTGGACGATAAGCGAGCGGCTATAGCGCAGATCCTCCAGGCGCCCTACGATGCCCTCATGCACCACGCGCCCGAAAAAAAGGAAAAAGAACAAAAGAAGCGTGCAGACCGGCCAGCCGATATGCGTGCGGCCCCAGACGAAGAGGTGGATAGCGCACAAAGGCAAATGCAGGACGTGGCGGAGCGACTCAAAGAGCGCTCAGAGCTGGAATCGCTGAACGCGACACCACTAAAAGAAGAGCTCAAGCCCCTAAAAAAAGACCCTTCACATAGCTTGCGAGCTTTCACCGAGGCAAAAAGTACAGAGGATAAGGAAAAAGTAATCGCCCCACCCCCCAAAAAGCCGTTCCTGGCGGGGGTGGTGAAAAACATCAAGAATATTCCCTTGCCTGGCATTCTCATCTATGTCAAAGATGACACGGGCACCTCTCTGCGGCTCCTCAAAAGTAATCCCTACGGCGTATTTGCCACCTACAATGCCCTAACTCCAGCCACCTATGTATTCGAGCCGAAAGATCCGAAAGGGATCTTCAATTTTGCTACAATAAAAGTAGACGTGCAGGACGTGAACGATGAACCATTGGAGCTTGTCTCGAAGGAACTAATATAAAAATTGACCTAATTGCTCTAATTTCTAATTGACCTAAAAAAGCACCAATGACTCAAATTAAGAAATTGGGATTTGGGGCCTGCCTGCCGGCAGGCAGGATTGATTAGAAATTAGGTTAATTAGAGTACTTAGAAATTATTGCCATGCAAACCACTAAGCCCAGCTCCCCAGTCAAGGCCTCCACGCAGACCTTCACCGAAGTGGCGCAGATCAAGGACGATATCGTGATCCGCAAGGACCACTCCGGCGCTCTTGTGATCGAAGTCGGGGCGGCCAACTTTTGGCTTCTCTCGCAGGAGGAGCAGATGGGGATGGTAGGCGCCTACGCCAATCTCCTCAATTCGCTGTCTTTCCCGGTCCAGATCCTCATTCTCTCCAAAAAAATCGATATCTCCTCTTATTTGGATTACCTGGGGCACAAAATCGACGCACAGAATGAGGAGATCGCCAAAGACCGTCTCAAGTCGTACAAAGATTTCATCAAGGGTGTGGTGAAGACGAATACGGTGCTGGAGCGCAAGTTTTATTTTGTGATACCGTTTGCGGCGCTCGAGCTGGGGCCGACCGCGATGAGGTCCGCGAGCATCTCCAATGAATATATCCTCAGCCGCGCCAAGACCTCGCTCTACCCCAAGCGCGACAATCTCTTGAGGCTACTGGCCAAGATGGGGCTGCGGGCGCAGGTCCTGGACAAGCAGGGGCTGGTGGAGCTTTTCTACAATCTCTACAACCCCTCTCCCAACGGCCGCCAGCTAGCAAAAGTCGAGAATTACACAGAAGTTATACTAACGAGTTGAAATCCAAATTTCAAAGCTCAAATGTCAAATCAAATCCAAAATCTAAATGACCAAAATATCTGGCTTTGGACTTTGAGCTTGAATTGACATTTGGATTTTGATATTTAGATTTATCGAAGTATGAACTTTACTGATTTATTCAAACGAGCAACCGGGAAAGAAGAGTCTAAATCAAATGGCGCAGTCAGCGTGGCCGATGTGGTGGCGCGGGGCACTGTTGAGGTGCCAGATCTTATCGCGCCTTCTTATGTGGAGGTCGATTTCAACCACATCAAGATCGACGACAAGTATTACCGCACGCTATACGTCGTAGCCTACCCTCGGTATGTATCCATCAATTGGCTCTATTCCTTGATCACATTCGATCACCCGCTCTACCTCTCGATGTATGTGTATCCCACGGAATCAAAGACAATTCTTGAAGAGCTGAAGCGCAAGATAGCGCAGATGGAGGTGACGATCGAGAACGACATCAAGGCCGGCCGCGTGGTGGACCCCACCGTGCAGGTGGCGCTTGACGACGCCCTAGCTCTCCAGGCGGAGCTGGCCAAGGGCGAGGAGAGGTTCTTCCAGTTCGCCCTATACATCACCATTCCCGCCGAAAACCAAAAAGAGCTGGACGAAATTTCCAAGCAAGTGGACTCTGTCCTCTCATCGCTCCTTATCATCTCCCGCACCGCAACTCTCGAGATGGAGGAGGGCTTCAAGTCGACCCTGCCAATGTTCTACGACAAGCTGCAGGTCTGGCGCAACATGGACACGACCTCGCTGGCGATGACTTTCCCGTTCTCCACAGCGTCGCTGACCACGACAGAAGGAATCCTGTATGGTATCAATCAGCATGACGGAAGCCTCATCATCTTTGACCGCTTTACCTTGGAAAATGCCAACAGCGTGGTGTTGGGCAAGTCTGGGGGGGGTAAGAGCTTCATGGTGAAATTGGAGGCCATGCGGCTTCTTATGATGGATGTGGACGTCATCATCATCGATCCTGAGAACGAGTATCAGAAAATAGCCACGAGCTCAGGTGGCGAATTTATCGAATTCTCGCTCACCGCAGAGCACAAGATCAATCCGTTTGACCTGGCGACCGATGCTCCTGAGCCTGACGAGCTGCAGACCAAGATTTTGGAGCTCCACTCCTTGATGCGGGTCATCATGGGCGAGCTCACACCGGCCCAGGACGCTCTGCTGGACCGCGCGCTCGTGGCCACCTACAAGGGCAAAAATATCACCCAAGATCCTGACACTTTCAAGAATCCGCCCCCTCTTTTGGAGGATTTGTACAAGACGTTGAAGGGGATGGAGTCGGCCGAGGCCGCGGAGCTGGCCGCGCGCCTCGAGAAATTCGTGATTGGGTCGGCTTCTGGCATCTTCAACTCGCAGTCCAATATCGATATCAAGAACCGCTTCACGGTGTTTGGGGTGCGGGACTTGGAGGAGAATCTGCGGCCTGTGGCAATGTATCTGGTCCTCAGCTACATCTGGAACAGAATTCGCCGCGACAAAAAGAAGCGGGTCTTGATCGTGGACGAGGCATGGTACTTGATTAAAAATAAAGACTCCGGCAGCTATCTCTACAGCTTCGCCAAGCGGGCCAGAAAATATCAGATGGGCCTCACCACGATCACCCAGGACGTGGAGGACTTCCTCGCCACCGAGGAGGGCCGGGCCATTATCACCAACTCCAGCCTACAGGTGATATTGAAGCAGTCGCCTACCGCGGTCGACATTATCGCCAAGACATTCTTCCTCACTTCTGGTGAGAAGCATTTCCTCCAGGCCGCAGGCGTTGGGGAAGGTCTATTTTTCGCCGGCCAGTCGCACGTGGGATTCAAGGTCATCGCCTCCGACGAAGAGAAGAAGATTATTGAATAGTCGGTGTTACCGAATAAATCGGCCGAGTAGCAATATCAAGAGGACGAGAATAAATAATGCCGGCACCCATATAAAGATAAGGTTAGTGGCCCGTGATTTTTGCTGAACTGGTGGAGCTTCAACTGTTGGGGGGTTGTCTGGGGTCTTGCTGGAGGAGAAGTAGCTTCCAAGAACCCCAATCATAAGGCCAATTACAATAGGGAAAGAAAATATACCAAGTAAGGTAGTGTTTGATCCATGAAAACTCCCACCAACGTACCCAAGGACGGCCATAAAGCTAAAAAATAGCCCAAAAATTATTCCTACAATAAGCCACAAAACAATAGGGAGCAATCTCAATTTACTATGCATTACGATACTATTTTACTGAGCAAACTGCTCAATTGCAACGGAATTCAAGTCCAATCGTTTAAACGATTGAACATAGCGATTACAGTTAAGCGCTTAACTATAATCGAGTAAAGAATCTAGGGACAAAGTAGTGCACGTGCACGACTTTGTCCTTTAACGCACCCTTGGTAGGGTGCCTCTTTCGAAGCTATTGACTTTGAAGCGCGGCTCCTTATAATTAAGTCATGGGATTTTTGATTGGGCCGATTCTTCTTTTACTGCTTGTTTCTATCAAGCAAATTAATCAATATCAGCGGGGAGTGAAGTTCTCATTAGGCCGCTACACTGGCATTATGGAGCCCGGCTGGAGATTGGTCATACCCATCTTCCAATCCTACCAGAAGGTCGATATTCGCACCAAAGCAGTGGATGTGCCCGATCAGGAGGCGATCACCAAGGACAACATTTCAGCCCGCATCTCAGCCGTCATATACTACAAAGTGACTGATGCCTCAAAGGTAGTGTTGGAAGTGGAGAACTTTTTCATTGCCATCCATCAGCTTGCCCAGACCACGATGCGAAATGTCGTGGGGGAGACGGAGCTTGATAATCTTCTGGCTGACCGGGACAAAGTCGCTACAAGAATTCGGGACATTGTGCGGGGCACTTCAACAAGCTGGGGGCTTGAAGTGATATCTGTGGAGCTCAAAGATATCATCTTGCCCGAGAACATGAAGCGCACCATGGCCAAGCAGGCAGAGGCGGAACGGGAGAAAAGAGCGACTATTATCAACTCAGAAGGAGAAGTAATTGCAGCCCAAAATCTTGCCAAAGCCGCCAATCTTATGGCAAATTCGCCAGGTGCTCTTCACCTTCGCACACTAAATTCCATAAACGATATAGCTTCAGATCAGTCAAATACGGTGGTGTTCGTGGCGCCAATTGAGGTACTGCGGGCCGTGGAAGGGGTCTCTAAATTCCTCGAGAAGAAGACGACTAAATAACTACAAAAGAAATGTTAATATGCATACAAATTAAAAAAATATCATGACAGATAGCTCCCAATATATCTCCAATCCTTTTAAGCTTCTTCAATTAGGACTACAAGCACTCATGATAAACTTGCGGCCACTTTTTCTCTTAATGTTGTTCCCCTTAGCGGTGAGTATATTTCAAATGACATTTAAAATACCTAACCCAAACAGCCCAGAAGCTCTAGTCATGGCAATTATCAGTAATACTATTTCAATAGTATATTTTATTGTTATAACTCCAGCGATGTTTTATCTTTATCTTGCAAGTGCAAAGGGAGAAAAAAAATCCTTAAGGGAAGCCCTACAGTGGGGGATGCCGCGTATTTTTTCTGTATGGTGGCTTAGTCTGCTTGAGATATTTGTTATTATAGCTGGATTTGTTCTTCTTGTTATTCCAGGTATTATATTTAGTGTATGGTTCGGTTTTTCGCACTATGTGCTTGTTGATCGGGGAATTAAAGGAACTAAGGCGATGCAAGAGAGCAAGGGGCTTGTTAAAGGCCATTTTTGGGATACGATTCTCCTTTTTTTAGTATTTTCGTTACCATTTCTTTTTCTTAATGTCATACCCGTGATTGGTCAAGTTTTATCTAGTGTAGCAGGTTTATTTGCGGGATTAGTGCTTGGTCCGGCATACGCAATCCGCTACCTGCAGCTCAAGAAAATGCAGGGTGCGGCTCCGACTACTTCATAAGCCGCTTGACTTCTTCGTCTGAGACTTCGTGGAAGTCTGAATAGTATTGTGAGACAGCGGCGAAGGCCGGGTCTTTGTGTAAAATAATCACTTTGTCAAAGGTGGCGGCGCCGCCCAGAGGGCTCTGCCCGGCGGGATCAAAGTCGGTGGGCCCTACGGGAATTGCCAAAATAAGGCGTTTAGGCCGCTTACTTTTTAAGAACAAGTACGCGGCGCGCACCGTGGCGCCGGTGGCGATGCCATCGTCAGTCATGATCACTGTTTTGTGCTTGATTCCATCAAACGCCCGCTCTGTAAGACCAAACCGCTTCGCGTAGCTCGCAAACTTTTCGTACGCTTTTTTGATCTGCGCTTTTAGCGCCTTTCTGTCTAACCCTAACGATTGCACGATGTGAGGATCAGTGTAGGTCATGTCAAAGCACACCGCCCCAACTGCAAGCTCTTCCTGACCCGGTGCGCCAATTTTGGCTACAGCCAGGGGCAGATGCTTGGCACCAAGGGCAGCAGCTAGCTCATGTCCCACAATGATTCCACCTCGCAGCAGAGGCACGACGACGCATTCTTTCTTGTTTTTCGCAACAGTTGGAAGAAGCGCTTGGGCCAGCTCTCGACCCGCCCCCTGACGATCTTTAAACATTCGTTAATTCTAACAAAATGATTCAGGGCTGCGGCCCAGATTCCCCCTCGGGCTTTTCTACTGAGCGTGCGCTCAGCACAAGCCCCTGTTCTTTAGCGCCCTTTACACTGTCCGAAGGCAGTGCTAGCCCGAGCGTACTGCTTCGCCGAATAGTTGCGAGGCCCCGTTTTTCCTAGATCCCAAACATAAAGTTGAAGAAGAGGGTGGCTACGATGAAGGCCGCGCACGACACTACGAGCACGTTGCTGATCGAGAGCAGCGTGTGCACCGCCCCACTCACCATGAAGCCGATCTGCCGCTCGGTCTTCCTCACTTCATGCATGTAGAACCAGTGATACGCTCCAATAATGGCCAAAAGCACAAGGAACCCAAGATACAATAAAGTGATCATAGCATTCTCCTTTCTCGCAACTGATAATTCTCAGGCGCGCCACCGGTCAAATTCGAGTATGACGCCGATTGATTCGGGTAAAGTGTGCCGGAGGCAGGCGGCTGATTGCTCATTCCAAGGGTCTGATACCAGCTGCCGGAGCTGGCAGTCAGAGTCTCCATCGCCTCGGCAAGCTTGGCGCTTATCCGGCGCGGATTGGGTACTGAGGTGAGGGTGAATCCATTCTCGTGAGAAATATGATCGAAAATTAAGACTACGTCCCCAACATCCAAAATTTCGTGCAAAAAATTCTGTATTCTAGTGTCCACCTCGGTGATCCTCACTTGATCCAGGCGCACCTCATTCACCTGGTGCGAAAAAAGTGGGCTGTAGGAAAATTCGAGAATCTTGCGGGTCGTGACAATATAGAGATTGTAGTACCAGTCCACGAAGATTTTGGTTGTGATCAAAATCGCAATCAGCGCCGTAAAAAATATGCCCAGGAGGAGGAAGACCAAGCTCTCAAGAAGAAAAACAAAAATAGCGATAGATGCAGTCACGAAGACCGCGGTTAAAAAGAAGACGGTGGTGAGAGGAGGGACGAGCACCATCCAGTGGCGCCGAGTCGCAACGACAATCTCCTCTCCCCTGTGGGTGAGGAAGCTTGCGATGTGGGCCTGCGGAAGTGCGTCCGGCATGTCGCGCATACTTCTCCTTTAGTGGGCGAACTGTTAATAGTAAATATATACATATAGCGCTTCTAAAATATCTGCTCACTACCTGACATGTGTGAGCTTCTTGCCCATATAATACAAATACCCTTCTGGATTGGCAGTAACCTAGATTACAAATAGAGAGAGATCTTAATTACACAAGAAGTGCTATACTAGAGCCGTATGGAGCCCGAGAACCTGAAAAAGCTCCAGGCTTTTTTCAGAAAGTATCAGCTCGTTCACTTTAAAAAGCGTCAGACCCTGCTGCGGGCAGGCGACACGCCAAGCGGCGTCTATTATGTGGAGCGGGGCTTTGTGCGGCTCTACTCGGTGTCAGAGAGCGGGAAGGAGCTCACTCTCGTAATTTACAAGCCGGGAGATTTTTTCCCAGTTGTCTGGTCGTTCACGCAGGAGCCAAGCATATATTACTTTGAGACATATAGCGATGTGACGGTCCGCAAAGCCCCCCGCGAAGAGTTTTTAGCTTTTATCTCCCGCGATCCTGCTCTTTTTTTAGACACCGTGAATCCGATTTTATTACGATTCAAATCAGCGTTGAGGCGCATGGAGTACCTAGTGTTTGGCAATGCGTACGCCAAGGTCGCTTCGATCTTCCGCATCCTCGCCAAGCACTACGGCCGCGTGGCAGGAGACGAAACCAAGATCCTGATTCCCCTCACGCACCGGGATATTGCCGCACTTGTCGGGATCACGCGGGAGGCGACCTCCATTGAAGTGCAGAAGCTCATCAAAAAGGGTATTATCACGCAAAAAGATCATCTTTTTGTGATTCCCAGTATGGAGCGACTACGGCAAGAAGCCATGCTGGAGTAAGTGGACCTGAGGGGACTCGAACCCCTAACCTTCTCTATGCCATAGAGACGCGCTAGCCATTGCGCCACAGGCCCTTCGTCACTACGTACCTCAGGGTAAACCCGCGAAAGTATATTGTACCAAATTGAGGGTAATTTTACGGCTTCATACTCAATTATTGACTTCCCAGCTTCCAATTGTTACACTTGGGACTAATGAATCGCAAAATTGGGGCAGATTTTAAAGGTCAAGACATTCTTTCTTTAGAGCAATTCGATCCCGCTTCCCTTCAGAAGATCTTCGATACGACAGATGAGATTATAAAGCACGACAAAAACGGTACGATGCCAGAGCACCTGAAAGGTCGCGTCGTGACCCTACTTTTTTTTGAGCCTTCCTCGCGCACCTACGGGTCCTTCGCCTCGGCGGTCAAAAGATTGGGCGGGCAGACAATTGACGTGGTGGATCCGGCTTCATTCTCATCGGTGGTCAAGGGCGAGACACTGGAAGACACAATCCGGGTATTTGAGTGCTACTCTGACGCCATCGTGATGCGGCATCCTCAGATGGGCACAGCCAAGAAGGCGGCTGATGCCGCTACCATCCCCATTCTTAATGCGGGAGACGGCGTGGGCGAGCACCCCACTCAAGCAATTCTCGATCTCTACACGATCTACGAGAAGTTCAAAAAGCTAAACGGGCTCACTGGAGTCGTGGCGGGCGACCTTATGTATGGCCGCACCGTGCATTCTCTGATCAAAGGTCTCTCGTATTATCCCGGCAATACGCTCTATCTCTTGTCGCCTCCCTCGCTCGCGCTCCCTCGCGACTATCATGAAAAGTACGGCAAAAAAGTGAAGTTTGTAGTGATCGAAAGTGAAAACGATATTCCGAAAGACGCTGACTTCTGGTACTGGACGCGGGTGCAGAAAGAGCGGCTCGACAAGGGTGTGGATTACGAAAAAGTGAAGAACAAATTTATTGTCACCCGCGAACTAGTGCAAAAGAAGGCAGGTAAAAATACCATTATCTTGCACCCCTTGCCCCGGGTTGGAGAAATTGATACAGCAGTGGACTCAGACCCACGCGCAATTTACCTGCCCCGCCAGGTCAAGAACGGCCTCTACACGCGAATGGCACTCCTGTCGCTTATTCTTGGAAAGATATGAGCTTGATATAAGCAAATAATATTAACATTGACAATGTACGTTTGAAGTGTATAATTAAAATGTATGAATGTAATTAACGCCACAGTGCTTCGGAATAACTTATCAGATGCGGTGCGGGAAGTGGAGAAAAAACGAGACTATCTCTTGGTCGCCCGCCGCGGTAAAATAGGGACCGCGCTGGTGGACATTGATTTTTTTGAAGACTTACTGGCTGCGACTAATAAAAAATACCTTAAAAGCATAAAGAAAGCCCGCCTTGAATACGAAAAAGGGGACACCCGTACGCACCAAGAAGTATTCGGGGAACTCGAATGAGCTACAAACTTATCTACACGCGCTCAGCGGAGCGCGACATCCATAAATTAGATACAGTTGTCAAGAAAAAACTCCAAAAGAAGCTCGAAGAATACTCGAGTTCACCCTTAGCACACGCACGTCGCCTAACGAACTCTGTCATAGGGTCTTATCGGTGGAGAGTGGGTAATTATCGCGTGGTATTTGATATCCGTGGAAGAACGATTGTCGTGCTTCGAGTCGGCCAGCGCCGCGAAATCTACCGTTGATCTTTGATAATTGGGAGGATTTCTTCAAAACTATCAACTAAATAATCAGGTTTTGCGTCTTTTATGATATCCTTACCAAATCCATAGGTGACTCCGATTGTTTTTACATTTGCGTTTTTACCCGCTTCGATGTCAGGCGTGGCGTCTCCGATCATAATCGCCTCTGATGGTTTTATCTTGAAATGTGCAAGCGCTTTTAAGATGGGTTCAGGATGAGGTTTATGATTTTGGACATCATCTTTGGTTAGGAGATAGTCAATAAAAGGCATGAGGCCGGTGATCTCCAATGATTTTCTGGCGTTTCGCCCTGTGCGGTTGGTGATAGCGCCTATCTTAAGCGTATGTTTTTTTAGTTTTTTTAAGGTTTCAAGAACTTGTGGGTAAACTTTAATTGTGTGAAGGTGCTCCATCTGATGCGAAGCATGTGTTTCAAACAGCTCTTCAGGAGGTTTGTCCGGTACGAGAGTTTTGTAAATTTTAAGAATAGGACCGCCCACAAGCTTGGCAATTTCATGGCGCGCCACCGCGGGTACTCCATGAGTCTTAAGGGTGTGCTCAAAGGCACCCATGATAAACTCGGTCGTGTCAAGAAGCGTCCCGTCCACGTCAAAGAGCACTGCTTTTATCATAAGTATTCTATAATTGTACTATGAAGGCACTCTTTATTTTTGCCCATCCGGACGATGAAACCTTTACTTCAGGCGGCACAATCGCCAAGTGGGTCAAGGAAGGAAGAGAAGTCAAATTAGTGTGCGCCACTCGTGGTGAGGCAGGGCAACGTGGTGATCCTCCGGTATGCACCCAGCAAGAATTGCCAAAAGTTCGCGAACAAGAGCTGAGAGTGGCTGCTAAAATTCTTGGAATTTCTCAAATTTATTTCTTAGATTTTATCGATGGGACATTGCATGAAGCTTCAACAAACCTATTAGAGAACAAAATACTCGAAGTTTTAAAAAAAGAAAATCCCGACATCGTCGTCACCTTCGATCCCGGAGGCATCACCAATCATCCCGATCACATCGCAATTTCCCATGCTTCGACAAATGCGTTCAATGCGTACGCAAAAAAAGCCGGCAAATCGGTCAAACTTTATTACACAGTCCTTCCACAAAGCAATCTCGATGTACTAAAAAAAGCAGGACTTGGAGACGTGAGCTTCGGCGGACTGCAGGCCACACCGGACGCGGAGGTGACGATGATCCACGATGTGGCGCACTTCTATACCCAAAAAATAGAAGCATTCAAATGCCATAAATCTCAACACCAGGACTTTGAGAAATTTCTTGAGTGGGGAAAGCATATTGACCAGCGCCACGAACACTTCCGGCTCATTCGAGAAAATAAAGCAGGATAAGCTCCGTTTAGCTTGTGTTGCAGGCTCAAGAATGATACAATAACCCTACGTGCCGTCTATGTACTTTTCCTCTGCGGGTTCACCCCGAACCTGCAGAGCAGATTCAGGGCCTGTAGCTCAACCGGCAGAGCAGTAGCCTTTTAAGCTATTGGTTGTGGGTTCGAGTCCCACCGGGCTCACACGATTTTAGATCTCTCAAGCCGCGGATTTCTTGGGAGCTTTCCAGAAGCCTTTCGCATCGTCGTAGATACCTTGGGCAATTTTGGTGCGCTCGATGCTCCCACGAACGGCAAGCTCCGCCACATCTTCATGGATGCCAACTTGCCGAGCATGTTGACGCACCTTTCGCACCGCTCTCTCCTCTGCCGCTGGGTCTTCTATTGGCAATCCTAACATTCTCTTAGCAGGAAAAATTTCCTCTTTGGCAAGAGTATCTATCACCTGAACTACCGTGGAGTAGACCGTATACCACGCGTTTGTCTCTTCGGGGGTTTGTGTTTCATGTAGATATTGATGCACGAAGACGAGAGTATTTCTGTGAAAGCCAAGCTCTTTCCGTGCTCTTGAGAGAGCTTTTCTATAAAGTCTATCGCTTGTGGTGGACCCGAGCACTTGCTCTACCATACCACGAGCAATTATAGCATAAAAACAGCGTGTCAAGGGCAAAAATATAGGACTCCTTTTTTAGAGCTATCGAAGTACTTCGAATGAATTATAGGTCGTGGTAGCATCTTCCCAATCGATTTCTACGTCTTCAACGCGTGCAATCGGCGGACCTTGCTTGATTGCGGCAATCATTTTGCGCATAGTATCTTCCTCCGATTGAAGTAGTGCCTCGACCTCGTGGCCGAGATTTTTCACCCAGCCGGTGACGCCGAATCGCTTGGCCACAATTGCAGTCCACTCGCGAAATCCCACACCTATTACGTCGCCTTTAATAAATAAATGGGCTTGTTTCACGTATAAATCCAAATTTCAAAGCTCAAATATCAAATCAAATCCAAAATCCAAATAATTTACTGTATGAATTTAGACTTTGAACTTTGAGCTTGAATTGATATTGGGATTTTGACATTTGCCATTCATTTTCCTATTGTGGGATCAAGTTCTTGCGCCCTGCGGAGGTAAAAATCCGCCCGCTCGTAGTCTTTTTTTTCAAGATAAAGAAGATGAAGTGAGTAGAGTACCGGCACGACTTTGGGATTTTTTTGGTACGCCGCCTCAAGGCGCTTAATATTGGCCATTCGCACGTGGTCCTCCGCAAAGACCTCTGAGCTTAAGTTGCTCGAGAACATTCTTTGATAGCTCGTTAGCTCCGGCGCAAAAAACTTCTCGTGTCGAATAGTACGCAGAAAATCCACGGCCGCCTCTCGATCGCCCCGCAACAGTCCAAAATACAAAGGAGAGATCATCTGAGAAAGCACGATATTGGCTAGCAAGAAAAAAAACAGCACGCCGGAGGCCGCGCCTGACAAAAATTCATGGGAAAAAAGAATCGAGCGCACTGAGGGGCGAGGCGCCGCGGCCATGGGGGCGGCAGAAGCGAGAGCTTTTTTGCTTTTTGACATGAAATTAAGTTAATCAGTCAAACTGGATATCTGGGAAAGCGAACAGAATATCAGTTCTACTGATTTGCCGATTTACTTTCCCTGATTAGCCGATCAACTGGGTCGCTATTATTATATACTTTAGTCATGGAATTCGCACTTCTTTTGGAGCGGTTGTTGCAGGTGGTGCTGGCCCTTATAGCCGCTTTGGCGGCTGGGGGATTCTCTCTCCTTTTGGTCTACCTGGGCCTCGTCTACTTCCGGCTCAAAAAGCGCGAGCAGATCTCCATGGAGATGGTGACAGTCGAGGTGCAAGTCTCTGGCGACAATGAGATCAAAATCGACGCCGCGGAGCAGATGTTCGCGACCTTCTCAAGTCTCAAAAAAAGCGGGTGGCTGTCTTTTTTGGAGTTGGACGATGTGGTGGCATTTGAGGTGGTGGGTAAAAAAGCAGATATCAGATTCTATGTGTCGGCCCCAGCCCGCATCATCGACCTAATCGAAAAGACGATCTATAGCTATTACCCAGCAGCTAATATCCACCGAGTGGAGGAGCCGCACGTATTCACCGAAGAAGGCGCGGTGACATTTGCCGCGCTGGTCCAGAAGCATAGTCCGTACCTGCCAATCAAGGTCTTCAAAGATCTGCCGACAGACCCCATGGCCGCTCTCACCTCGGCGCTTTCCAAGATGGGAGACGGCGAGGGGGCAATCATTCAGTTTTTGATTCGGCCATCTGCGGGGAAATGGAAAAAGGCGGGTAAGAGCTACGTGTCGTCAACAAAAAAAAGCGAGTCAGATCCCTCTAAGGCCACTTTCGGGACCGATCCTAAGACCTTGGATCGGGTCGACGAGAAGGCTTCGCGCCCAGACTTTGACAGCGCAATTCGGATTGTGGTGTCTAGCCCCACCATGGATATGGCCAAAGCACACCTTGCCAACATCAAGTCGGCGTTCTCACAGTTCTCCTCCGACCTCAATTCTTTGAAATCTGCCAAAAATTTCTTCAAAGGCACCTTCATGATCAACTTTATCTACAAATTCTTCCCGGTGGTGAATCCGTTTTTCCTCAAAAGTGTGTCAGTATTCTCCTCCGACGAGCTTGCCACGATGTTCCACTTCCCCAATAAGACCATCGAGACTCCACACATAAAGTGGCTCAAGGCCAAGTCCGCGCCGGTATCGGCAGACGTGCCGAGTGAGGGTGGTACTTTCATAGGCGATGGCTACTACCGCGGTGTGAAGCGAGCAGTCACGATCGGTCTTGAGGACCGCCGCCGCCATGTGTACATCATCGGGAAGACGGGCACCGGTAAGTCAGAGCTCCTCAAAGAGATGGCAATTCAAGATATTCAAGCGGGGCATGGCATCTGTATCATGGATCCGCACGGAGATCTTATCGACGACATCGTGAAATATATCCCGCCTGAGCGGGCAGAGGACGTGATTTATTTTGATCCCTCAGACGCGGAGCGGCCGATGGGATTGAATCTTTTGGAAGCACAAAATGAGGACCAGAAGCATTTCCTCACCACGGCAATTATCAACCTGATGTACAAGCTCTACGATCCTCAGCGCACCGGTATCATAGGGCCCCGCTTCGAGCATGCGGTCAGGAATGCGATGCTGACCGTGATGTACGACGAGGGGGCGACATTCGTGGAGGTGGTGCGGATCCTAACCGACGCCAAATATGTGCAGGAGCTCTTGCCCAAAGTGACTGATCCTATTGTGAGGCGCTACTGGACTGATCAGATCGCCCAGACCTCGGACTTCCACAAGTCAGAAGTCCTAGATTATATCGTGTCGAAGTTCGGGCGATTCGTGACTAACCGCACTATGCGCAACATCATCGGCCAGTCGGTGTCGGCGTTTGATTTCCGGCGCGTGATGGACGAGGGCAAGATTCTGCTCATTAATCTGTCAAAGGGAAAATTGGGCGAGGAAAATTCGAGCTTCCTGGGGCTAGTATTAATCCCCAAGATTCTTATTGCCGCTATGAGCCGGCAGGAAATGCCTGAGGAGAAGCGCCGGGACTTTTTCCTTTACGTAGACGAGTTTCAGAATTTCGCAACGCCGGACTTCGCCACGATTTTAAGTGAGGCGCGCAAATATCGGTTGAATTTGACGGTAGCCAATCAATTTATCGGACAGATTGAGGAAGAGGTCAAGAATGCCGTATTTGGCAATGTGGGGACCTTGATCTCATTTAGAGTTGGAGTGACCGACGCCTCCTACTTGCAGCGGGAGTTCCAGCCTGTGTTTGGAGAAAGTGACTTAATCAATGTAGAGCGCTACCACGCGTACATGAAGACCACGGTGCACAATGAGCCGGTGCCGCCCTTTTCTGTGGACATGACCAAAGACATGACGAAGAAAAAGGCCGCGGCCAACGACAAGATCGCCAAAGCCATTATTCAGCTCTCCCGTCTCAAATTCGGCAAGCCTCAGGAGCTCATTGAGGCCGAAATCTCCCAACGGTCTGGGCTGTAAAGCACTTCACCTGCCTGCCGGCAGGCAGGTTGTTGCATTGTCACATTGTCACATTGCTTGACTAGTCACATGACTAGTCATTCAAAAGTGAGAGGTTATGGGGTGGGAGTGACCGGCGACGTGGGGCTGACTGCAGACGTCGGGCCTGCAGAAGGTGAGGTGGTGGGACTTACCAAAGGCGCCAAAGTGGGGCTTACCATGGGCTTACTCGTGGGGTTGGGCATTGTGCTTCCGACAGTTGGCGTGGGGTACATGTTGGTGGCTGGGTACTGGCTCCCTACAAGGTAAGCGCCGACCCCAACAAGAAGCAGGAGCACGACAACAAGCACAATATACACGATGTTTTTATTGCTCGATTTCGGTGGAGTGGAAGAGCTTGTGGTGGTCACCGAGGGGACTGTGGAAGTGGTGGTTTGAGTCACTTGTTCTGCCATTGCTTTTAGTATGCGTCATAAAATTTGCAATGTCAAGAGGTAAAAAGATTGAGGGGCTAGATGTCTAATGGGGTTGACCCAGATTAAATCGGAGTTGACATCAACCCTGCCCGCGTGGTACTTTGAATGTATTAGCAGTTTTATAAAAAACTTTCATGGCAAAGAGAAAAAAGAAGGCTTCTGTCGCGCGTGCGACTTCGCGTGCAAGTTCACCTCATGGAGCTGGCGACCAGCGAGCTCTTCTGTGGTTTGCCGCGGCTTTATTGGTATTGGCGCTCTACTTGCTGTTCAATAAAGACGCTCTGCAGTCGCTGACTTCATACTAAATTTGGGAGAGCTCCGGCACCGCGCGCCCTATTGATCCTTCGACTGATGCTCAGGATCAACCCTGAGCTTGTCGAATGGGTTGATTTTCATACGCAGAAAAGCTAGTATGATAGTGAATGAACACCAACGATGTATCTTCATATAAGGACTTGTATATAAAAGTGGCGCGTGAGTTCCTAAAAACTGCCTCAAACAAATTAGCGGCGTGGGAGGCCAATCCATTGGAAAGGGAGACACTTTCGGAGCTGGTGCGAAGCGCCCATTCAGTGAAGGGTCAGAGCCTCACGATGGGCTATAAAGAGACAGGACAAGTAGCACTCTTACTGGAAAAATTATTGCGAGGGCTAACAGAGCACACGAGCAGCCCTTCCCCTGAGGTCATAAAGACAGTCGAAGAGGGATTTTCGGCCCTCACTAGGTCAGTGGACAATGTGGAGCGGGAAGACCGCGAAGCAGACCTTACGCAAATTACTCAACGCCTTGAGGCAATTAGTAGTTCGGCAAATTCTAAACCCTAAATTAGCATTTAGTGCTTCATTTTGCGTATGAAAATATTGATGGTTGATGACGATGCCTTTTTCCGGAAGTTCTATGCCGCAAAACTTGTGGCTGAGGGCTACGAGGTGGATGCTGCCGCAAATGGCAAGGAGGCCTTGGAGTATTTAGCCCGCCAGAAGCCGGATCTCTTGCTGCTGGACCTTATCATGCCGCAGATGGACGGCTTTGAGGTCTTGAAAGAGCTTACCAAGAATCCGGCAGTCAAGCCCGAGTTCCCGATTATTGTGTTCTCCACCTTGAGTCAGCCCCAAGACATGGAGCGAGCCCGCCAGCTGGGGGCCTCAGATTTTGTCAACAAAGTATCTTTGAATTTCAGCATGCTTATCGAAAAAATTCGCACCTACGCTAAAGGGCAGACATTATAATCCATGATTCTAAATGACGACCAACTACACACTCTGGTGGTGCGGACCGGCATTATTGATGAAGCCGGAATTACCCGTGTTCTCGATTACGCCAAAAACACCAACATCTCTCTCTATGACGCTCTGGTGGAGCGCAACATCATTGCCGACGAGAATCTAGGTACCCTCATTGCCGATGCCCTCAAAATTCCTTTCATCACGCTTTCCAAGCTATCGATCCCCCCGGCACTTTTTCATATTGTGCCGGAGCGCCTTGCACGCCGGGAAAAGATCGTCGCTTTTGGGCGCGACGCGGCCGGAATTCGTGTCGCCATGGCCAATCCCCAGCGCCAAGACATTGTGGCAATGCTTACGCGCAAGACCAACTCCAAAGTGTTCCCTTACTTTGCTACAGAACGCGACATAAATACTGCGCTCGCTCTCTATACGCGCGATCTTCAGAAGGCCTTCGATGAGGTGATGGGAGTGGTGGAGGGCAAAATTACGGTCAAACTGGATAGTGCGCCGATTACTCAAATTGTGGACATGATTGTGACATATGCATATCAAGACCGGGCGTCGGACATCCATATTGAGGTCGACGAGACTAGCTCGATGACACGCTTTAGGATCGATGGGGTATTGCACGATATGTTGGTGGCGCCAAAGCCCATGCACGACCGGATCGTAACCCGCATTAAGGTCCTCTCAAGGCTTCGCACAGATGAGCACTTGACCGCTCAGGACGGCAAGATGCGGGTGCCCATGGACGAAGAGGTTCTGGACATCCGTGTGTCGATTCTGCCCATTGTGGACGGGGAAAAAGTGGTACTGCGCTTGTTGTCGTCCCGCTCCAGGCTTTTCTCACTTGCCGACTTAGGGATGTCGGAGCAGGATCTG
>CAYLLP010000007.1:0-39012 GCA_964384955.1 uncultured Gammaproteobacteria bacterium | reverse complement strand
CTTGGTCCACCACGAAGGCGGTGGAATCGGTAAAAGTGCCGTCATCGTTGACTCTGAAGGCGAGTGCTCCATCGGTGCCTGCCTGAGTGATCTCGAAGGAAGTGTCGGTGGCCAGCTCGGCAAGAGTGATCTCGATGTCCCGGGCAGTGGTTGTTGTTATCGTATTACCCCCGTCATAGGCTCCCTGCAGGCTGTTGGCACCTGCCCCAGTGCAGGTTGAGAGCTGGTTACTGCCGTTAAGACAAAGCGATGTTGATCCGGTGGAAAGAGTAGTATTTACGGTGACAAATCCGGATCCGGCTTGGAGTACAAGCGCGCTCGCTCCCGTGATATTGCCAACAGTGACCGTCTTGGCATTGGCGCCCGTACCGAGATTGACTGCACCGGTGGTGGACGAATCAACCGTGAGAGTAGAAGACGTTTCGGAATTAAGAGTTAGAGCGCCGGTCCTCGCAGCAGTTAAGAAGTTAAACGTCGAGCCAAATCTCCTTATATTGAGATCATCACTTCCTATAGTTCCAAGCGCCCACTTGTCAGTGCCCCCTGTACGTAATACAAAGTAGTTGTTGTCAGTTGCGACCGCTTTGTCGGATACCATACCAGCCCAACCGCTCGAACCAGCAGTAGACTTAGCTTCGATAAAGGCCACTCCGGTTGAACTTTCAACATCCAAAAGATTATTAGGCGAAGTGTCGCCGATCCCTACGTTGCCGGCTTCGAATATGGCGGCGTAGTTGACATTTCCTCCTGTGGCGGTAGCATAGAGCCCGACATTGGTAAGTACGTTGGCACCTGCGCTTTCTGTCGAGGTGTTGCTGAAGAATCCGGCGTAATTGGTCAAAGAAGCTCCTGTGGTATCGAGTGTGCCTGCGGAGGTGACATTGAGATTCTTGTAGGCCGCTGTCGTGAGGCCTGTGGCGATATTGTCCACTTGGAGGGTGAAGGCACTATCGGTGCCTGAGGTGGCGGGATTGCGGAAGATGAGGCTATCGTCGGCGGTCGTGAGGGCAATGATCGAATCACTCCCGTCCGCATCATTATCGTATGCATTCTGGAGGGTGACGGCTGGCCCACCGCCAGACCCCGAGCAGGGTGCAAGCTGGGTGGAGGCATTGTAACACACGGCCGTCGCGCCAGCGGTACCCGTGAAGTCGCTAAAGCGGATCTTGCCGGTCACATCGAGCTTGTCTGCAGGACTAGTAACCCCAATACCGATATTTCCGGTGCTTAGGGTGGTGCCTGTGCCATCAATGCCGGTGCCAAAGATGAGGTTGCCGATTGTGAGCTGATTACTGCCTGTGGCAGAAGGCGCGTCTATGTCATAGCCCAAGACTATATTGTTGGAGCCGGTAGTGAGAGCATCCCCCGCCTGGTACCCCAAGAGGATATTATTGGTACCGGTGGTGTTGGCGCCTCCTGCATGAGCCCCGATGAAAAGATTGCTCGTACCGGTGGTATTCGCATCTCCTGACTGATAACCGAGGAACGTGTTATCTGAAGCCGTGTTGGCTTGACCCGCAGCTCTGCCGAGAAAGGTGTTATTGGCGCCAGTAGTATTGTTGCCACCTGCTTGGAAACCCAAAAAGGTGTTACTGGCGCCAGTAGTATTGTTGCCACCAGCGGCTTGTCCCACAAAGGTATTGAAGTTTGCCGTGGTATTGGCATCGCCGGCACCTGAACCTACAAAAAGATTTGAGCCGCCCGTGGTGTTGGCGAGGCCTGCCTGGTAGCCCACGAAGGTGTTGTTGGTGGCAGAGGTGTTGGCGAGGCCTGCCTGGTAGCCCACGAAGGTGTTGCGGAAGGAGGCATTGACATTACCGGCCTGGAAGCCCAATGAAGTAGAGAAAAGCGCATTATTAAAATTAATAAGATCAAGCACCTGGATGTTATTGTTGGGGCTGGTGAGACCGATGCCAACATTCCCAGTCTGATCCACCACAAACGCAGTGGTGTCAGTGAAGGTGCCATCGTCGTTGACCCTGAAGGCAAATGCTCCATCGGTGCCTGCTTGGGTGATCTCGAAGGTGGTGTCGGTAGCGAGTTCAGCGAGGGTAATCGAGATATTGCGCGCATCAGTGGTGGTGATGGTATTGCCTGCATTGTAGGCAGACTGGAGGGTGGCTGCTCCCCCACCGCTTAGACAGTTCCCGGCGGTGCTACACACGTCATACGTGCCTGCGGCGGCATCTGCCAGTTGGTAGATCAGGTCAGCTGTGGGATTCACGACCGTGAGACTTGTCTCAAAGGCATCTGCCACTGACCCTTCCCACACCAAGCTCGTGTTGGCCGCGCCATCAATACCAAACAAATCACCATCGCCGACTGTAAGTTTGTAAGCCGGTGAGGCATCGCCAATCCCCACGTTGCCGCTGCTGACTGTGGTACCGCTGCCATCAATTCCTGTGCCAAAGATGAGATTACCGATTGTCAGCTGGTTACTGCCGGTAGCTGATGGTGCGTCAATATTGTAGCCGATTACAATGTTGTTGGAGCCTGTGGTGAGGGCGTCACCTGCTCGATAACCCACAAGTATGTTATTAGAACCACTAGCGCTCTCACCAGTACTTCGACCCAGATAAGTATTCTGAGAGCCTGTGATATTCCCGTTACCAGCTGCCCGCTCGAGCATCGTATTTTCAGATCCTGTTGTGATGTTTGTGCCTGCAAGTCGACCAATCAAGGTATTACTGATGCCGATGGTATTGTCAAGTCCTGCTTGGTAACCTACGAAGGTGTTGGCGGAACCCGTCGTGTTGTTTTGGCCAGCGTTGCTACCTACAAAAGCGTTTTCAGTACCAGTGGTGTTAAAAAAACCCGCGGCATTTCCCAAAAAAGTATTGAAGGAGGCGCCATTGTTGTTCGCTCCTGCCGACCAGCCGAGAAAGGTGTTACCGTTACCAGTGGCATGGATGAGGCCGGCTTGGTAGCCTACGAAGGTGTTGAAGCCTACTCCGCTGTCGGCATTGCCGGCCTGATAGCCCAAAAACGTGGAGAAGTTGCTGTTTTTGAAGTTAATGAGGTCCAGCACCTGGATTTTGTTGTTGGGTGCAGTGGTGCCAATACCCACGTTGGTGCCGTCGAAGAAGAAATCATCATCAGCGGCAATATTGCTGGCGGTGGTCCAATATGCCACACGGTTGGCCGTGCCGGTGCCGCTTACGGTGCCTCCCACACCTGCACAGTTGCCTGCTGTGCTACAGATGTCATAGGTCCCGGCTACGGCATCTGCAAGGCGGTAGGTGATATCTGCGGTGGGGTTGACTACTGTCAAGGTGGTCTCAAACGCATTGGCGGTCGAGCCCTCAAAGACGAGGGCGCCGGTGCCGTCTATGGCCAAGAGATCGTCGCCTGCCGAATTTTGAAAGCTCGCAAGATACGTGGCCGTCTGGGTCGCATTAGCCCGGATCAGCAGCTGAATCTCATCGGTGTCGCCCACCACAGCAAGCTTGGCCAGATCTGTGGTGCCCCCTATATTAACATTGTCGGTTGTGGTGGTGAGCGTGATGAGCGTGCCTCCATCCGTCCAGCCTGAGGCTGTGACGGTCGGGACTGTGGCTGAGATTGTGATCTTGTTGTTGGTCGTGTCCGAGGTAAGCGTGATGTTGGATCCTGCAGCCAGCTCGAGCGTGTCGGTCGCGGAAGTGGCCGTAATGGTGGAGCTTCCCACAAGAATGGTACTGAACGAGTCGCTTGAGGTAGTCGAGGCGGAAATAACCGGGCGCTGCGGGTCGCCACTGACCGTCACACCAGTGCCTGGGATCACGTTGTACACAATATTTGGCGCAGTGAGGATTCCCAGCACCGTGACGGCTTTCTCCGCGAGCACAAACTCCTTGAATATCGCCTCGGCGTTGACGATGACAAGCGGCGGCAGATCCTGCGCGGCAAGGACTCCGCCGAGGCTCATGGCCAGATCTCGCTCCGCCAGGGCGGAGCGGGCGATCTCTTGCTGAGATTTGGCCGGCGAGAGGAGCTCAAGCACCCGCGCCACTCCTCCCAAAAATCCCGTTTCGGACATCACTTTAGCAAACCCCGGGGTTGGTTTGTCGCTGAACCCCAGGTATTTGTTTGCAAACCCCGGGGTTTGCAAGGCGAGCTTACCAGCTATTATAATTAACATTAATGCGAGTGCGCCTGCCAAGGCAAACCGCCCAATGCGCCCCCCACGTCCCATGTGCCCCCCACCCCGCACTATCCTATCCCCATACCCTGCACCAACCGAAGCGGTTCGCGCAGGCTGCTCCGAAGCCGCGTTTGACGCGGGGACAAGCCCAATCTCTGAATCTGCTTCCGCATCAGCCGAGTCTGACTCGGCTTCTGCCACCGGTGGTGGTGGGTCCCCGGAATGACGCCAAAAATCGTGCCTCACTTCTTTTAAGGGTTCAACCTCTATTAGAGGTTGAACCCCTAAATTTGGCCGGGCGCGCTCCGAGTCAGACTCGGCTCTGGCCAGCACCTGCTTCACGGTCCCCTCAGAGATCATAGTCCCCTGCCCACGCAGTTTTTCGCTTATTTGCCGGTACCCCATGGAGTGGGCCATCCGAAGCAGGATAATCTCGCGCGCGACCTCCTCAGGCGTGCGATTATGCACATATTTGGGGGCGCGTGAGGAGTCGGTAAGATCGCCTTTGGCCTGCTTTTCCAGGGCTCTATATACTACCTTGCGCGTGGTCTGGAAAATTTTGGCCGTGGCCGCGATATTCTTGGTTTGCCCGTACACCTTAATGAGAGTTTCACGCGCGCCGACCGGGTCTTTGGCGTACAGCTCCTGATACGAAGGATATTTATTATGGGTGCCGCTTGTGGGGAGGGAAATCGCTCCTCCTGCCGCGGTTTTTTTGCCTTTGTCTGTCATATGGTAGCCCTATTTTGACCTGCGTCGTGTGTGACTGTCACAGCGGGCATTATCTCAGATCGCTGTATCCAAAGTGCACCCGATGTGTATACTTTGGTGTATCTTCATTATGAAACATCGATTGTCTATTTGTCAAGGGCTAAATGATATTTTAGTATAATAATAATGCACAAATATCCTACTTTGGACATTCACAGTAGTATTTTTATGTATGTACAATATGTGCCCAAAATGGCTTTTCGCGACTACCACGGCCCAAAAAATGTTGCGAATATTTTAGAATGAGCATACTGAAGGGGCTTCCGATAAATGCTTTTTGAGCCGCTTTGGCCTGCCTCAAAGGGTAGAGGACAGAAGAGTGTGCCTAATAAATATATAAGGGAACAATCTGTAATTTTATAGGACAAAGTTATTCTTGACAAATAAACTACAGTTGTGTAGTGGCTATTCCCTTTTCGCCTTCGCCCAAGAGAGTTGGCAAACAGAATTAGCCTTTGTACTGGTTTTCACCCTCTTTCGAAAATCAGCTCATAAATAGTTGAGCTATTCTACCGCCAAAACCGAAGGTAGGCCTACCCGACAGCGTGAAAGTGATCCTAATCTACGCCGTGATCCTAATCTACGCCGTGATCCTAATCTACGAATGGCATCCGAATGATCCGAAAAGTTTAGAGAGTGTGGTATGATTTACTTGTTGGACTGTAACAACAGTATGACTCGCATTTTACATGCAGCTTTATCATATAAAGTTACAGGACTATGTTCAAGACTCACAAGGAGTTGGGTAAATTCTGTCGTGAGAGACAATACGCGGACAAACTTGAAGCGTTACTTGCGGAGTCTAAAATTTCCTATCAAAGAGAGCATAATCTTAGAAAGGATGACCCTCAATCACCCAAGGGCAACATTGTGGACTTTTTAATTGAGAATACGATAGTCTTGGATGCTAAGGCGAAAAATTTCATTACAAAGGAAGATTATTTTCAAATGCAACGATATCTAAGGGGTTCCAATCTAGAATTAGGGCTTATCGTGAAGTTCCGAAGCGTCCACATTAAACCAAAACGTGTTCTTAATAGTAGTCTTAAAGTAGATGCTTCAATTCGTGGCATTCGTATGTAATTAGAATCATTCGGATCGACCTTAGCCCTTTGTCAAGCCCTGATTTAACCTGGCAGGTTAGTACGGGCTGTGGGAATAGGCCATCTGGATGTCCCCTCATGGGGAGCCTATATATGGAACCTATAATAGAATACTGATGCGGGAAATAATAAAGCCTATAAAAAACAATCGCTAATAGTTACTGACTACTTGTTAGTTGACATTGTTTTCTCTATACTGACTCTCAAGGACATGTCTACCAAGCCAATACCAGTCACAGCCGCTCTTGCCGTAGCCCTCGCGGCCGTGTTTCTTTGGACTGCCCCCACGGCCCTTGCGCAACGATTCACCCTTGGCGTGGCGCGCGCTATTCTGATTGCCGATAGCCCCCTGCGCGAAGGCGACATCATCTCGATTTCCAGGAAAGGATATGTGCGCACGCGCGTGGCCTACGACCCTACCATGATCGGGGTCATTGTGGGCCGGCCGGCGGTGACCCTCACGGTAAAAGAAGCCACGGCGGAGGCGGCCAAGAAGCGGACAGTGCTTGATTCTGGCGAGGTCTTGGTGCGAGTCTCCACCGCCAATGGTGCGATCCAGGGGGGCGATCCCGTGACCTCTTCACCCGAGCCTGGCGTTGGGATGAAGGCTCTCAAATCGGGCTATGCCATAGGGACTGCTCTGGGAAGCTACACGGAAAAGGATCCTAAAAAAATAGGCTTGCTCCGGGTGGCCGTGCAAATACGCTACTACGCCGCCTCCGGCGGCGGCGGTACCTCCTCGGCCTTGGGCGACATCTTCAATCTCTCGCTCTTGGCCTCCTACGAGCAGCCGCTCGTCGTGTTTAAATACTTGATTGCCGCGATTGTGGTCTTGACCTCGCTTCTTATCGGATTTTTCTACTTTGGAAGAATTGCCAAGAGCGGAGTCGACTCGCTGGGGCGCAATCCCTTGGCCGGGCGCATGATCCAGACTGGGATCTTCGTGAACGTCTTCTTGGCCCTGGTGGTGATCGCGGTCGGCGTCTTGCTGGCCTACGTGATTATCAGACTATAGCTCACTCACATTAGTAGAAAGTAGCTAGTAGTAAGTAGTTAGGGTAAATAATACCTTTTCACCCCTTGCTTCTGTCTACTTGCTACTAGCTACTAACAATTAATGGTCTTGCATTTGCGCGCGGAATAGCCCAGAATGAGAGTATGGATTTTCTCGCATTGATCGGCCCATATTTGCCCTATGTAATGGGAGCTTCCGGACTGGGCTTGGCATTTCTTTTGGCTCAGCTCGTAGTGTCTTACCTTAAAAAACGCACGTCCGAGCGGGAAGCGGCCAAAAAACCTGAAGTTAACCCAATCGCTGTGGCCCAGCATGAGGCTGACCGGATCCTGCAAAGCGCCCGCGAGCAAGCTCACGCAATTGTGGCCAACACGCAGGCTTTCAAGCAGGAGCTAGACACCGACGCCAAGCATACTCTGCAAGCGGCGGTCCAAAGCGATGCTGCCGCGCTCCACGGTGAGGTCACCGCACTTCCGGCCGAGTACAAAAAATTCCTTACCCGGCTTGAGACTGAGTACTTTGGCGATGTGGAGAAATCTTTGGGTCAGGGCCGCTTGAATGTAGAAAAATATCTCAAGCAAAAGATCGATGAAGAATTCGCCCGTGTCAAGGCTCAAATCGAGGAGTATCGCCTAGCGCAGATCCAAAAAATTGAAGCGCTCACCCTCCCAACCGTCACCAGACTGGCCAAAGAAGTGCTGGGCAAATCCTTTTCGCCACAAGAACACCAAGAAATCGTAATAAACGCCCTTGAAAAAGCCAAAAAAGAAGGAATGTTTGAGTTTTAAAATAAAAAATCAAAATTCAAAAATAAAAACGACATATAAAAATTAAAAAAGGAATAAGGAATTTTGCATTTGGCATTGTCATTTTTCACTTTTCATTTTTAGATTTTATTTGAATATCGTATGCTTCCATCAGTCCATAACGGCAACACTACACTAAAAGAAGGCGTAGGTCGAGAGCTGCAGTACCCCCTCGAGCACATTCGCACCACGGGCGAACGTGATCTTTTCGTAGCCCAACTGGAGGAGCTTGACCCTCACCTCGACAAGAAATCTCCGCTCTCCTCACTCGCCCCCCGATGCCTCTCGCATGACAACGCGCAGGCCCTGCTGATGGCAGCCACGCAAAGCAAGGTCGCGGATGACGACGCGACCGAAACCCGCGCGCTTATTCAAAGGCTGGCCGCCCACTTGAAATCGGTGCCTGTCGTGGAGCTCACGATCGCCACTACCTACGCTGAGAAAGAAGTCGCGGGCATTTACGAATGGTTTGAGCGGCACGTGGAGAAGAAAGTGATTCTTGAAATTAAGGTAGACCGGTCGATCGCGGCAGGCGCTCTGGTGGCGGCCCGTGGCCGCTACCGCGATTTTTCGCTAAAGCAACTAGATAGTAGTGAGTAGTTAGTAATCAATATGCATACATCGTTTTCGTCCCAGATTCCCGCAACTTGGTTTGCGACGGGGCCTGCCCTCCCTCCCCCCTCCCGTGCTCGGGAGTACCCTGCGGCGCGGCAGGGTGACCCTCCGTTCGGCCACCCGTCGCCCCCACACTTTTGCTTACTACTTGCTACTTACTACTTGCTACTTGCAGCATCATGAATACCTACGAACACTATTTAGAAAAATCAGGCGAGTACGCCGATGTAACGGAGGTCAACTACCCCGTGGTGTCGGCCAGGGGGCTACCCGGGGCCCGTTTGAACGAGATGGTTGCGTTTGAGAGCGGTGAGCACGGCGAGATATTCGTGCTGGAGGAGGACTGCGTCAAGATATTACTCTTGTCTCGCCACATCGTGAAAGTGGGGACGCGGGTCACCAGGTGTGGCGACTTTCTGAAGGTACCGGTGGGCTCGGAGCTCCTGGGCGCAGTAATAGATCCCTTGGGCAAGCCGCTGAGTGAGACCGCCTCAGGAGGCACCCCTACGGCGCTGCGCGAGCTTTATGTCCCCCCACCCCCGATTTACGAGCGCATGCGGATCAAGACGCAGATCTTGACCGGTGTGTCGATCGTGGATATCCTGATTCCTCTGGGGCAGGGGCAGCGCCAGCTCGTGTTGGGCGACCGCAAGACCGGCAAGAGCTCGTTTGCCTATGTGGCGGCCAAAAATCAAGCCAAATCTGGCACGATCGTGGTGATTGCGGCAATCGGCAAGAAAAGAAGCGACATTAAAGCGCTCCATGAAGACGTCCAGCGGGAAGGAATCGCGAAAAATACCGTGATTGTGGCCACTTCCTCAGACGAATCCCCCACCCTCATCTTCCTCACGCCCTACGCCGCAATGACTATCGCGGAGTACTTCCGCGACCAAGGGCGCAACGTGCTCCTTGTGCTCGACGACCTTTCCATCCACGCGCGGTTTTACCGCGAAATCAGCCTCATCTCAGGAGGCTTCCCTGGTCGCGATTCCTACCCCGGAGACGTGTTCTGGCGTTATGCCACGCTGCTGGAACGGGCGGGCAATTTCCGCCACGGCACGGGGGAGGTGGCTATCACCTGCCTACCGATCATGGAGACGGTTGAGGGGGACCTCAATAGCTACATGACGACCAATATCATGGGTATGACCGACGGCTATATCTACTTTGACGCGAAGGCTTTTGTCAATGGGCGCCGGCCGCCAATCGATATCCACACGTCCGTGACGCGGGTGGGCCGCCAGACCCAGTCGAAGCTCAAGCGCGAGATGACCGCCGAGGTGATGCGCTTCCTCACGGAATATGAAAACGCGGAGAACTATTCTCAGTTTGGAGGCGAACTCTCCCCCAAGGTCAAGCACGTGCTGGCCAAGGGGCGCGCTTTCTACACATTTTTCGACCAGCCCAGCAGCCTCACACTCACCGAAGAGGTGCAGCTTATCCTCTTTGGCCTCATTTGGATCAACCTGTTCAATGAGTTTAAGGGTGCCAAGATCGACGCGGTGCGCCGGAAGCTAGTCACTTCTTTTGAGAAAGACCCCAAGGCGCGCGAGCTCATGACAGGCATCGTGAAAGTCGCCACTCTCTATGACCTTCTATTACGAATTACCCACGAAAAGGACAAACTGGAGGCCCTATGGCTACAAGACATGAGCTCTTAGACGAGATCGAGTTCTTCCAAACTTTTAAGGGCGTGGTGCAAGGCTTTGAGGAGATCTCGACGCTCAAGATGAAAAAGATACGGGCGGGAGTAATTCAGACCCGCGATTTCTTGGACCGCCTCTCACATGTATACTTCCAGGTCAAGGCCGCCCACGGCCGCAAAATCGAGAAGCTTCTTGAAGAAGAGAAAAAGAAGAAGAAAAAGGGCCCTGGCGGCAAAGCGCCAGTCATTATTCTCAAGAAAAAAAAGCCACTCTACATCTTCCTCTCGGCCAACACCAAGCTCTACGGAGAGATTATTTCCAAGGTCTTTGGTAGCTTCAAAAAAGCCCTGGCCGACGTGGGGGACGAGGCCGATATTATGATAATTGGCCGGGTGGGCCGCGGCCTTTTCACCGAAGCTGGCCTCACGAAGCCCTATCTTTACTTTGAGATTCCGGATCTTGATTCCAAGCCTTCAGATCTGCGGCAGATTGCCTTTCATCTCGTGCAGTACGAGCACGTGGTGGTGTTTCACGGACAATTCGACACGATTCTTACACAAAATGCTCATGCGACTTCGGTGACCGGTGACCTTAGTATCCAAAAGTCGGATCCCGCGCAAGAGGTGGCGATGGATTTTTTGTTTGAGCCTACCTTAGAAGAGATTGTGACGTTTTTTGAGACCCAGGTCTCCAGCCTCCTCTTGAATCAGGCAGTCTCCGAGGGGGCTTTGGCCCGGTTCGCGTCCCGGATCCGCGCCATGGAGAAGGCGCTGGAGAAGACCAACGAGATCGCAGCACAGCTCAATCAACGGTGGCGCCGGGCGAGGAAGGCAGAGGTCAATAAGCGGCAGACCGAAAAAATGGCCGGCTACTCGCTGTGGAAGTGAAAAACGCACAAAATTTTCAATTCGAAATTTACAATTTTCAATCAAATATTAATTTGCAATGTTTAAAAATTGATACAATGAAAATTCATTGAAAATTAAAAATTGAAAAATGAAAATTAATTAAATGACTGGCAAAGTGGTGGCGTCGCGCGGACATATTGTCGAGGTGGTGTTTGCCAAGCTTCCCCCTTCGATTCACGATGTATTGGTCCTTCAAGAGGACCCATTGGTGATGATGGAGGTCTTCAGCTCCAGCTCCCCTACGTCATTTTTTTGCCTTCTTCTGACCACGTCCCGCAAAATTCACCGTGGGGCCGCGGTCGTTAATACCAAGCGGCCTCTTCAGATCCCCGTGGGGGATGTCACCTTGGGCCGCGTGATGGATATTTTTGGCACTACCCACGATGGCCGGGGGCCTCTTCCCAAACACGCCAAACAGGAGGTCCTCCACAAGCCGGTGCCCTTTGATTCGGTCGTGCCACCGTCACAGATTCTGGAGACCGGGATCAAGGTGATCGACTTTTTTTCTCCGCTTCTGAAAGGTGGCAAGGTAGGGATCTTCGGAGGAGCCGGGGTGGGGAAGACAGTGCTGCTGACCGAAATCATACACAACGTGGTGATTTTGCACAAAGGGAAGAGTCTTTCGGTGTTTGCCGGGATTGGTGAGCGCGGACGGGAGGGCCAGGAGCTTCTGGAGGCCCTAGAGGAGGGAGGCGTACTCCCACAGGTCGCGCTTATTTACGGCTTGATGGGCGAGAATCCTGTGGTGCGGTTCCGCACGGCGCAGGCCGCAATCACCATCGCGGAGTACTTCCGCGATACCGCCAAGCGTGACGTGCTTTTTTTCATAGACAATATTTTTAGGTTTGCGCAGGCTGGCTATGAGCTCTCCACGCTGATGAAAACGATTCCGTCTGAGGGGGGCTATCAGGCCACGCTGTCGTCTGAGACCTCGGCCCTTCAGGAGCGGTTGGTGTCCACCACTTCGGGGCAGATCACCACAGTGGAGGCCATCTACGTGCCCTCTGACGACATGACTGACGCCGCCGTGCAGTCGGTGTTTCCGTTTTTGGATGCGTTTGTGGTGCTGTCCCGGAGCATATATCAAGAAGGCCGGCTGCCGGCCGTAGACCCCTTGGCAGGCACCTCTTCGGCAATCACGCCTGAAATCGCTGGGGAAGAGCACTATGAAGCGGCGATTGGTGCGCAGACGCTATTGAAGCGGGCCGATAGCTTGCAGCGGATCGTGTCGCTGATTGGGGAGTCGGAGCTTTCGCTCGACGACCAGCGGGCCTACAAGCGCGCCCGGATTCTACGCAATTACCTCACACAGAATTTTTTCGTGATAGAGGCCCAGTCGGGCAAGCCGGGCCAGTATGTGGCGCTCAAGGAGACGGTCGCTGATATAGGGAGTATCCTCTCGGGGCGGTACGACGACGTGCCGCCAGAGACATTCCTGTATCTGGGAAGCCTGAAAGATTTGATGAAAGGGTAGACTCAATTTCCAATGAATTTAAAATTGATTAATTTGAGCATTTTATTGGTAATTAGGAATTGGTAATTAGGAATTAAACACATGGTTGCCATAAAAAATCCTAAATTCGATCGCAATGCCAAGCTCCACGTGCGGATTTACGAGGTGGGTACGGTGATCTACGAGAATGAGCATGCAGACGCTTTTAGCTCTGAAAATGAGGCCGGTCCTTTTGATATCCTCCCGTTCCATGCCAACTTCATCGCGATATTGCAGAAAAAAATTGTGGTGCACGAAGCTGGAGGCCGCAAAAAAGAGATTCCGATCGACCGCGGCTTGCTACGGGTGTCCCGCAATCTTCTTGAGGTTTTCTTGGGAATCAGCACCGTGGACCAAAGCAAGGCCCCAGCGCCTGGGTCTGGGCCCGCCCCCGGAGGCGGCAGCATCTTCGACGGCTAAAAAGACCTTACTACCCTTCAAGGCTAACAAAAGGCTGCTGCAACAGGCCGTTTTACGGAGTGCCGCACTCGGAATTTTAGAGGCCTGAGGCTGGCAACCGCCGCAGTTGACAGGCATGAATAGTGAATTTACACACGAGGATTAGGTGGGCCGATTTAACCTGGCAGGTTAGTACGGGCTGACAGGACAGCCTATTGTAGGACTGCCTCGATAAGTGTGCGGGCGAGGGCAATCGTTGGGGCAGCTCCGGGTTTTTGGGGATTCACCTCTACAAGATCCATAGACAATGATGGGGCGGCCGACAATATCTTGAGAATCGGCAATACATCTTCTGGGAAATACCCATTGTCGACCAGTATGCCCGTGGCTGGGGTGAGGCTTTTGTCAAATACGTCCACATCAAACGAGATGTGAAGATGCTTTTTGGAGAGGGCGAACGATTTGATTTCGTTGTGGATTTTTTCCGTATTTTTTAAAAGGTCTTGTCGTGAAATTATCCGTATATTATTCTTGTGTAGATACTCCCATTCCTCAGGCTCATTCACATGATTGCCGATGTAGAGCATGTTTTGCGGCGGTAATTTGCGATTCACAAGATTCTGTACAGGCTCCGACTCTACATCGTCAACAAAAGCCCGCACATACATGCCGTGAAAGTTGCCCGAGGGGGAGGTGGCGAAGCTGTGAATGTCGGCGTGGGAGTCGAACTGAATGTAGGCCATGTCTTTTGGATCAACCCGCTGCGACAGAGCGAGGAACGAAGAAAACGTCACGCTATGGTCTCCGCCAATGACTACCTGTGTCTCCTCCGGTTTTATACTTTGATTAATCAAAGTGGCAAACTCGGAATATTCTTTGGCGATTATTTCTTGATACTTTTTTTTATCGATCTTATCGGGGTTCGAGAAGTCGAAGCTATCGGTAGATGGATTGCCAAGACTGGCCAGAAACTGTGGGGATAAAATCGCGTCAGGTCCCTCTTCGACTCCCCTATTGAATTCATGACTCCCGAAGGGAATGTTGAGAAGCCCCAAACGACATCGCGCCTTATAAAAATGAGGCGGCATTAGAATGTAGAATATGGAATGTGGAATATGGAATTAAATACGTGATTTTTTTCATTCTATCTTCTATATTCAATATTCTAGATTAAGTGAGTCCCATTTTCTCCTTTACTTCCTGGACGGTCCGAGCGGCGATCTCGGAGGCTTTCGCGGCTCCTTCTTGGATTACTTTCTCTATATATGAAGGGTCTTTTTCAAGCTCTGCTCTTTTCTCGCGCACGTCAGCCAGCTCGGCGTAAATAGCTTCCGCGACCGCGTCTTTCATGGTGCCAAATTGCAGGGCTCCATCCTTGAATTGACTCTCCAGCATGTCCAGCTGCGAGGGCAAAAAGAGGCTAGCGAGGGCAAAAAGCGATTTCACGCCCGGCGACATCTGCCCACCTGCCTTGGTTGCGGTCGGAATCGAGCGGACCTTTTTTTGAATCTGCTCTTGCGAATCGGTGAGATTGATATAGCTTCCCTCCACGCTCTTGCTCATCTTACCTTCCCCTTTCAACGATGCAATATATTCTCCTTTAGTTTTAAACCGTGTAGGCTCCGGGAAGTCGGTGCCGTAGCGCTCGTTCATCTTGCGCGCCACTTCGCGGGCCACCTCGAGATGGGGCTCCTGATCAATCCCCACCGGCACATGACTCGCTTTGTAGGCCAGTATGTCTGAGGACATTAGGATTGGATAGTTAAGAAGAGCCATGTTTACATTTTCTGGATGCTGTTTGACTTTTTCCTTGTAGGTGGGTAAGTGTTGCATGCGCGCTACAGTCTCCACAGTGGAGAGATAAAACGCCAGCTCAAAGTGCGCACTCACCGCCGACTGCATGAAAATAATGCTTTTGTCAGGATCCAAGCCCGCAGCCAGATAATCGATTACGACCTCGCGTCTGTTGGCTCGGAGTTCTGCCACATCATAGGGCGTAGTCAGGGTGTGAGCGTCCGCGACCATGTAGAGGCACTCATAGTCAGGATTTTCCTGAAGCTCCAGCATCCCCTTCACCGCCCCCAGATAGTTGCCCAAATGCAATCTGCCAGTCGCTCGAATACCTGATAAGACTCTTTTTTTTGTCATGTCCCAATTATATCTCACAGTAATAAAAGATGTTATGTATAATTACTAAACAGACTAATTTTCAATTTGAAATTCGAAATTTGAATTGAAATCTTAATTTGAATTGTTTAAAACATTGAAAATTGAAAAATGAAAATTTCAAATTAGCTTGCTATGACTACTGACGAAAAATTAAAGCTTATCGCAAGTGTCGGCGAAGAAATTATTACTCCTGAAGAGCTAAAGGCGCTTTTGGAATCCGGCGAGCCCCTTGTGGCCTATGACGGCTTTGAGCCTTCAGGCCAAATGCACATTGCCCAAGGGATCTTGCGCGCGATCAATGTAAACAAGATGACGCGTGCAGGCGTGAAATTCAAGATGCTGGTGGCCGACTGGCACGCGATGGCCAACCGCAAAATGGGCGGCGACTTGGAGAAGATCAAGACTGTGGGCCGCTACTTTATAGAGGTGTGGAAAGCCTCTGGTATGGATATGAACAACGTGGAGTTTGTGTGGGCTTCTGACCTTGCGCGCGACCCAAATTACTGGAATCTTGTGCTGCGGATCGCCTCCACCAATTCGTACAAACGGTTCATCAGAACTGCCGAAATTATGGGACGCTCCGAGGACGAGAATATCACAGGAGCCCAAATAATTTACTCCTGCATGCAAGTCGCCGACATTTTTACGCTAGGCGCCAAAATAACCCAGCTTGGCCTTGACCAACGCAAAGTCAACGTGCTGGCCCGCGAGGTCGGGGCCCAACTCGGATTTTGGAAGCCGATCGTGGTCTCGCACCATATGCTTATGGGATTGCAGAAATCTATTCTAGACCCCGCGTCTAGAGTGGAAAGTGGAGCTTCGGAAAAGTCTAAACTATTGACGACTATTGCGAACAAGATGAGCAAGTCCCATCCGAATTCAGCAATTTTCATGACTGACTCTGCAGAGGAGGTTGAGCGAAAAATTAATCGTGCGTGGTGCCCCGAAGGCGTGGTTGAAGGAAATCCGGTTTTAGAATACTGCAAATATATTCTTTTCGAATCCTTCGACAAGCTTAAGCTTGAGCGAGATCAAAAATTCGGCGGGTCAATTGAATTTTCCTCATACGATGAGGTTGAAGGCAAGTTCAGGAGCAAAGAAATCCACCCCCAGGATCTAAAAACTGCAGTCGCCGCGCATGTAAACGAGCTCCTTGAACCAGTCCGCCGCCATTTTGAAGAAAACGAAGAAGCAAAAAAGCTCCTTACGCGAGTAAGAAGTTTCCAGGTTACTCGTTAATTTGTAAAATAAAATAGCATGAGTGATAATGAACTGCCACCAGAAGATCAAAGTCCACGACCGCCCAAGCTCCGCGCTGTTGAAGCACCTCCCAAAGACCCTCATGCACTTATAACCGAAGTGCCTCTTTCGCCTCCTGAACACTATCAAGCGCAGATAGAACGTCTAGAAAGAGAAATTTTTGATGTAAAACTCAAACTTGGGATTAAACAGGATGAACTGAAGGCAAATCAATCGCTTCTTGAGCGTGCAAAATCAAGATACATTCCCCCACCAAATCTTTCAGTTGTGGAAGAATCTCCTAAAGAATAAAAAAAACCCTTCCCGAACCTACGATGTTCGGGCTGGCTTGGTGGGATGGGCCGTTCACCAACCGCGTAGGTTGGTTTTGATCCCCTACCTACTGATTTCCTCCTTGCTTTTTGCGAAATTATCCTCCACAATGAAATTATGTTTGTTGAGCCTTCCGCCGAGATTACAAATTCTGCGCATGTGAAGGATTATGAGGCCGCCTATAAAGAGGCTGTCGCTGACCCGCAGGGGTTTTGGGAGAAAGCTGCCAAAGAATTGGCCTGGTACCAGCCCTGGGAGAAAGTACTCGAGGAGAAGCCCCCATACGCCCGGTGGTTCACCGGCGGGAAGTGCAACATCGTGGCAAATGCGCTCGACCGGCATCTGGAGACTCCAGTTGCCGACAAAACTGCTTTAATTTGGGTGGCTCAAGACATGAGTGAGCGCCGCTTCACCTACCGGGAGCTCAATGCAGAAGTCTGCCGCGCCGCAAATGCCCTCAAAAGCCTTGGAGTGGGCCGGGGCGACCGAGTATCGATCTATCTTCCGCGTATCCCCGAGCAGCTTATCGCTATGCTTGCCGTGGCTAAAATCGGCGCGATCCACTCAGTGGTATTTTCGGGTTTTTCGGCCGCGGCCCTAGAAACCCGCATAAAAAATGCGCAGGCCAAAGTGGTGATTTGCGCCGACGGCTACCCCTACGGCAAAAAGACCATCGAGTCCAAGAAAAATGTAGACGCTGCACTTTTAGAGGTTCACGGTTCACCGTTCACAGTTGACAGTGCCACGCAGAGAACCGAGAACAGTGAACAGAGAACTCAAGCCGTCGAGCATGTCCTCGTGGTGCGCCGCGCGAATGTACCGGTCACGATGCAACCTGGGCGCGACCTCTACTGGGACGAGCTTGTCCCCAAACAATCTTCAGAGTGCGCCACCGAAGTGATGGACGCGGCCGATCCCCTTTTTATTCTCTACACCTCAGGCACCACCGGCACCCCCAAAGGCATTCTTCACGGCCATGGCGGCTACATGGTGGGCGTCTATCAGACCCTCAAATGGGTCTTTAATCTTGAGGCGAGGGACATCTATTTCTGCACCGCGGACGCCGGCTGGATCACCGGCCACAGCTACGTCTTGTACGCCCCGCTAATTAACGGAATTACTACCTTTGTGTACGAAGGCACGCCAGACTTTCCTGATGTAGGCGTGTGGTGGGCTTTGGTGCACAAATACAAAATCACGAAGTTCTACACTGCTCCCACCGCTGTGCGGGCGCTCATGAAATTCGGGGACGAGTGGCCCAAGAAATACGATCTATCAAGCATCAAGATCCTCGGCTCTGTCGGTGAGCCGATCAACCCGGAAGCGTGGCTCTGGTATCACAAAGTGATTGGTGGCGGCCGGGTGCCCATTATGGACACGTGGTGGCAGACTGAGACCGGGATGTTCGTGATGACCCCTTTGCCCTCTGTGCCCCTCAAGCCTGGCAGCTGCTTCAAGCCTTTCCCGGGACTTGAAGTGGATATTGTGGACGAGCACGGAAGAAGCCTGCCTGCCGGCAGGCAGGGGTACTTGGTGATCAAGAGGCCGTGGCCTGCGATGCTGCTTGACGTATTCAACAATCCCAAAAAGTATAAAGAGACCTATTTTGAGAATGAAAGTATTACTCGTACAACGACCGACTTTCTCTATTTCTCCGGCGATTCGGCCAAGCGCGATGATGATGGCTATTACTGGATCATCGGCCGCAACGACGATGTGATTAAGGTGTCGGGCCACCGCTTAGGAAGCGCCGAGCTTGAAAGTGCTTTTGTGGCGCACCCTGCTGTGGCCGAAGCCGCTGTGATCGGCAAGCCGCATGAAGTGAAAGGTGAGTCGATTAAGGCTTTTGTAATCCTTAAGATCGGTCACACGCCGTCAGACGAGCTCAAAAAAGAATTAGTGATGAAGGTGCGGGAGATGATTGGCCCAATTGCCACTCCAGACGAGATCGATTTTGTAGAAAAGCTTCCCAAGACTCGCTCAGGGAAAATCATGCGCCGTGTACTCAAAGCCCGCGAGCTTGGCCAGCCTGAAGGCGACACTTCCACGCTCGAAAATTGACGATTGCTGACCAATCCGTGCCTGCCTGCCGGCAGGCAGGCCTACAAATCCCGGGGTTTGTAAAGCATTTATTCTGAGGCGGAGTGGGCTTTGGCTGGAGACATTTCTTCTGCTGGGAAGAGCTTATTGAAAAGATGTAAGATGTCTGAGGGTTCTTTGACGTTTTCAAGATCGTTTGGATCGATTCCCTTTTTCACAAGTGTGGCTTCAAAAGTGGCCGTATCCACCGACTCTCTCAAGAAATTAATGGCCGAGGCCACGCTCACCGTGCGAGTAATAATGTGCTGTATGGTGGGGGTAATTCGTTGGCCACCAAATTCGTCTACCGCAAGATCAATCAAATTGCGCACGTTCCGCTCAGCGAAAATATTTGATTCGCTCAGCTCCCTAATCTGCCGCAGCGACTTGGTAAATACTGCTACGGCGTCGGCTCGCTCCTCCAGCTCCTGAAAAAGATTGGAGGCCGTACTGATCTTCCCTTTTTGGACAAGATCCTTGGCATCTTCAAAGTCTTGAAGTGGTGCGTATAATCCATCGTTTTGCACAAGCCCGACAGACACCGAAAAGTGCGCGCCACTTTCATCTTGCTCGCGGAGCGCGTTGAGATCTTCTTTAATCTTCGCAAGCTTAGGCTGATCCGCGCGGTCCACATTAAAAAACCACATGACCATCTCGTCTCCCGTCGATTTTTTCCTGAAGATATATACTCGCGTATCGGGATGAAGCCCAGCTTTCGTAACGCTGTCTTCAAGAGCCCGTGCGGTCCACGCAAGTCCTTTGTCCCCCACTGCCCGACTATATTTATCGTTTAATGTCTTGAGCTGATCAAGATCTCCTTGAATAGTCGCCACATTATGCCCGGCTTTAAGCTGCTGAGTAAATTCCTGTATGAGCGCTTGGCGCACATCGTCTGTCTCAAAAATAAGGCCACTCTTAAGATCTACCTGGGGCTCTAATATACCCAGCTCTCTCACGTGCCTCACTACACCTGCTGGCGTGCCCATTTCCGCAGTTGTGCCGTCTGTCATGCCTTGATTATAACGTATTTCAGAATTCATAGATGCTATACTGGAACTAATCATGCCAAAGGAGAACCTTGAGCGCTTAGCGCGCCTCATCCGCCATAGTATTATAACATCTACGACCGCGGCCGGGAGCGGACATGCCACGAGCTCTTTGAGCGCGGTAGAGCTCATGACGGTGTTGTTTTTCAATGGGTTCCTCAAAGCGGACCTTCACAAACCTCATGATCTGAGCAACGACCGCTTTATCCTCTCCAAGGGCCACGCGAGCCCGCTTCTTTACGCTCTGTATCACGCCGCAGGTGTCCTGTCCGCGGAAGATCTCATGAAGCTTCGCACCATGGGCTCACCCCTTCAGGGTCATCCTTCTGTCGAATTTCCATACGTCGACGTGGCGACTGGGTCATTAGGCCAAGGGTTGTCTGTCGGCCTCGGCATGAGCCTCGGCCTCAAATTGAGAATGGAGAGTGGAAAATTGAAAGTTGAAAATTCTCAACTCTCAACTCTCAACTCTCAACTCAGAGTCCCCCGAGTCTTTGTACTCCTTGGGGACTCGGAAATGGCCGAGGGGCAAGTCTGGGAAGCTATCCAGCTGGCAGCCCACTACAAGGTGCACAATTTAATAGGAATTATCGATGTCAATCGCCTCGGCCAGCGAGGGGAGACAATGCTGGGGTGGGACACGGGCGCATACGCCCGACGCGTAGCGAGCTTCGGCTGGAACACCATCACCGTGGGCGATGGACATGACATCGAGCAAGTGCAGAAAGCGTATGAAATAGCGACGGGTGGCCGAGCGGAGCCCCGCCAGGGCGGGGCGAGCTTCGGTGAGGAGGAGCGAGGACAGGCCCCGTCGCGACAACAATGGAACAATGAGGCTCCGACAATGATCATTGCAAAAACCGTGAAGGGCAAAGGTGTATCGTTTTTAGAAAATAAGGACGGCTGGCACGGCAAGCCTCTCCCAAAAGACAAATTACAGGCCGCCTTGAAAGAATTAGGGGAGATAGACCTTAAGGCGCGTGGAGAAGTCGCACAACCGTTCGCAGTTCACAGTTCGCAGTTCACAGTAGAAAAAGAAAACCAAGAACAGTCAGCCGTGAACAGTGAACCGAGAACTTACAACCGTGGCGAGCTTGTATCCACCCGCGAGGCCTACGGCGACGCTCTGGCCGCGCTTGGGCAAGAGAATCCGCTTGTCGTGGCGCTTGACGGCGAAGTCTCCAACTCCACCATGAGCGAAAAGTTTAAGGAAGCATTCCCCGAGCGCTTCTTTGAGATGTTTATTGCCGAGCAGAATATGATAAGTGCCGCCTTGGGGCTGTCTAAACTCGGATTTATCCCCTTCGCCTCCACCTTCGCCTGCTTCCTCACCCGCGCCCACGACCAGATCCGCATGAGCCAGTATTGCGCGGCCAACCTCAAAATCGTAGGGTCGCATGCCGGTGTCTCAATCGGTGAAGATGGCCCCAGCCAAATGGGACTCGAGGATATTTCGATGATGCGCAACATTGCGGGAAGCACCATTTTTTATCCATCAGATGGCGTGTCTACGGCCGCGTGCACGAAGTTGATGGCCGCCAACGTGGGTATATATTATCTGCGCACCAATCGCCCCAAAACGCCTGTAATCTATCAAAATAGCGAGAATTTCAATATAGCAGGTTCCAAGGTGCTAAAGCAAAGTGACTCGGATAAAGCAGTCGTATTTGCCGCCGGAATCACCGTCCATGAAGCATTGAAAGCGCACGAATTGCTTCAAAAAGAAGGCATAAATATTCGGATCGTTGACTTGTACTGCGTCAAACCCCTGGACACCGAAACAGTGAAGCAATGTAGCAATGAAGTTAAACATGTCATAGTCGTCGAAGACCACTATCCTGAAGGCGGCTTAGGAGAGGCCGTGCTGAGTGCGCTGAGCGCACAGAAACTCGAAGCACGAAGCACGAAACTCGAAACAAATTCAAATGACCAAAATTCGTCCCGCCATGGCGGGATCGATATTCGGATTTCGAATTTGCGTTTTACGCATTTGGCTGTAAAACGCATTCCGCGCTCGGGCAAGTCCGAGGAGCTCCTCGCCTACGAGCAAATCGACGCCGCGGCTATCATCAAAGCAGTCAAAGAAGAATAAAAATCTACTTTTGGGCTGTCGTGGTAGCCTATTTACACTTCGCAGGTGGAGTTAGGCACAGCGCAATACCTTGCGCTGTAGCAATGATTTGGGGCACTTTTAGGGGTTCAACCCCTAATGTGGATTGCCCCCATACTCCTTCTTCTGATTTTGCGTGTTGGAATTCGGGTCGGGATTGTGGTGGCGCAAGAAAGGGCGCATGAGAACTAGCGGGATGAGCATGAGCGCAGATGCTGCTACGAACCCGAGGAAGGTACTCTGCGGGACTGTCGTGATCTTGAAGATCGCGGTCAGGGCAGGCGTGTAGAGGATCGCCGCCTGAAGCACAAACGGCAGCAAAAAGGCGACGAAGAACATAGGCACCAAGAGAAGCCGCGCATTCCCTATAATCGCTCGGCGGTTGAGCCAGAGGTCAAGAAATATAAAAGATTGCATCATGGCAAGCACGCAGAAGGCGGCTGTGCGCCCTACCTCCGCGCCCGCGACACGGGCAAACCACAGATATGAGGCCAGGACGAGCGCCGCTCCAAGCCCTCCTGCTGTCAAGATATAGCTGCGATCATTCTTCCCAATCAATTCTAAATTGCGGTCCGGCTTGTTTTTCATGAGTCCCTCCTCTGGCGGCGAAAAAGCCAGAGCCAAAGCAGGCACGCTGTCTGAGATCAAATTAATATAGAGAATTTGGATGGCAATAAATAGTGTGGGGACGCCGAGGAAAAAGCCACCAATAAGAGCCGCGGCTTCGGCCAAATTGCCGGCGAGCAAATATTTGATAGAGTTGCGCATGTTCTTGATTATGTTGCGGCCTTGAGCGACCGCGTCCACGATCGTGGCGAAGTTGTCGTCAGTCACCACAATATCGGCCACGTCGCGGGCCACGTCCGTGCCAATCTTGCCCATCGCCACCCCCACCTCGGCCTGCTTTAGCGCCACGACATCGTTGACCCCGTCTCCCGTGACCGCCACAATCTCCCCAAGCCGCTGGTAGAGCTTCACGATGCGGCTCTTGTCCTCAGGCTTGACTCTTGCAAAGATCCGCACGCGGGGCAAGATCTTGAGAAGCTCTTCATCTGAATATTCCTGAAGCTGCGCGCCGGTAATGGCCTCCTCGCCAGCCGTGATGATGCCGCATTGGGCTGCGATCGCACGGGCCGTGGCCTCGTTGTCGCCGGTCACCATCGCGACCTTCACCCCCGCAGCAAGCGCCCTGGCAATCGCCGCAGGCACTTCGGGGCGGGGCCCGTCATGAAGCCCCATAAGCCCAAGAAACACGTATTCTTTCTTCTCTCCCAAGACCCCAAGCGATTCATGCGGCTTGGGCACGTATGCAAAGGCCAAGACCCGCAAGCCCTGACTCGCCCACTGCTCGATAAGCGTGAGAACCTCTTTTCGATGCTTTTCCGACATGGCTGGCCGGGCGCGGCCGAGCTCAATATGCGAGCATAGATTCAAAATCGCCTCAGGCGACCCCTTGGCAAATGCATGACCCTCCATCCCCTTTTTGACGAGCACAGACATGAGGCGGGTCTTGGAATCAAAAGGAATCTCGTCCACCACTTCCCACCCTCGGCGTGCCTCCTCGACGTCTACCCCGTAGGACGCGGCCAGGAGAAGCACCGCTCCTTCTGTGGGATCGCCTAAGACCTCGAACTTTGGTGATAGTCCATGGGCTTGGAAGCTGGTTTGGCCTTGCCTGCCGGCAGGCAGGTCCGCAGAAGTGGAGGCTGGTGAGTGGGCACCATTTTCCACTTCTTTTTGACTACTTCCTAACTCGCTTCCTGACCCATTGACTTTTTCATCGCTATGCATCGGGACAAGTGTTGCGGTAGAGCACAAAATCCCATTCTCAAGAATACGGAAGATCTCGTCGGTGGGTACGCGGGAAGCAAGCTCCCCATTGGAGTACTCGCGGCCTGATACCAACATTTTGGACACGCTCATCTTGTTCTCGGTCAAGGTGCCGGTTTTGTCTGTGGCAATCAGCGTGACGCTTCCCAAGGCCTCAATCGACGCAAGCCGCCGCACGATGGCGCCGCGGCGGGCCATCTCCCGCACGCCGATCGCCAACGTCAAGGTCATCACCACCGGCAGTCCCTCGGGCACGACCGCCACAGCCAACGAGATTGAGAGAATGAAAGCCAGAAGCAGCGTGCCGCCTTGAGCAAACGACAATCCAAATACCACGATTCCCGCCACGATCCCTATAATACCTATAACCCTCGTGAGCCCCTCGAGCTTCTTCTGCAACGGGGTCTTCTCGTTCTCCACCGCAGCCAGGCTTTCTGCAATTTTGCCAAACTCAGTCCCCATCCCAATTGCAGTGACCCGCGCGTGGCAGCGGCCGCGCGCTACCACAGTCCCCAGAAAGATCGGGTGATCTTTGGCCTTCACCACAGGCATCGACTCGCCGGTCAGCGACGCCTCGTTGACCTCGAGATTGACGGCCTCAAGGACCTGTGCGTCTGCCGGGATTTTGGAGCCTTCTTCAAGAAAAAGAATGTCGCCGGGCACCACATCTCGGCTGTCCACCTCCTCGGGCGCTCCGTCGCGGAAGACCCGCACCCGGGTGGTGGTCATTTTTTTGAGTACCGCCAGAGCATCCTCAGCTTTCCCTTCCTGATAAAAGCCGAAAAATGCGTTGATGACCACTATTGAAAGTATTAGTACCGCGTCAAGTGTGTCGCCTATGAAGAATGAAATAGCGGCGGCGGCCAGTAGCAAATAGATGAGGAAATTGTTGAATTGTTCAAGAAATTTAAGGAGCTTTGGCTTTTTGGGGCGGTCCGAGATCACATTGGGCCCGAACTTGGCTTTTTGCTCCGCTACCTCTTGACTGGTGAGACCTTTAAGCATGCTTTACTGTAATAAAAAATATCAAACTAATACTACTTTATGCATTATTTTGCTTCTTTGAGGCTAAAAATCCAAATTACAAAGCTCAAATGCCAAATCAAATCCAAAATCTAAAGAATCAAATCCAGAAAAAAACTATTTGGATTTTGAGCTTTGAGCTTGAATTGACATTTGGATTTTGTCATTGAGATTTGTTATGATTTTGCGATTCTGGGTCGAGTTTTAACTGGCTATACGCACTTGCCATTGCTTCAAGAAGTCCATTAATGATGACTTGCGCTTCTTCGTAGCTTACCGCTTTATAGTTGTGGGGGAAATAGTGAAACACTTGGTTGCGACCCACTTTCCAGCTTTGCCAAATCTTTTGGGCGAGCTGGCGTGACGCTCTCTCCGTGATTTTTTGGTAGAGCGACCGGTCGCCGAGCCGGCCAATGAGGTTGGGCGACAAAAGCTTGCCCAAGCGAAGGTGATCTGAGATATAGTCGAGGTGGGTGATAAAACCTACGTCAAGAAAGAGCTTCTTGAGATAGCCTTCATAGGTTTTGGCAAAAGGGAAAATGAGAAAGGAGTAGTCTTTGAAGCTCATTTTGTGCTCCTTGAGCACATCTTCGGCTAAGTACTTGCCCTCTGTAATAAGCTCCTGCTGCCCGGGTGAAAGATCGGCCCAAAAGATATCAAGCTTCGCTTGGTCCATATATATATACATCATAGAGCATGAAACATAAAACATAAAGCCATGCAACTCACGTATGAATGGTGCAACCGGGGAAGAAGAGAATACGGATGGGGGTAATTGGCTCTTATTTGAGCTTGGAGTCAGTGTATCTGTTCAGCTCTGAGTACAGGTTTTCCACCTGACAAGCTGGTGACGATTGCTTGGACCCTGCCTTGGCGAGTAGAGCGTCTGATAATGCTCCTCTTTTTATGTTTAATTGATGTTCTAGGTCTGCTATTTCGTCCCGGAGTCGGGTTATTCTGGGGGTCTCGACAGGAAGCTCAAGCCCTTCATGAGCTTTAGATACGTGACTATGAATAAGACTGTGGGATATATCCTCGGGTCTGCTCATGTATATAGTATACTCCCATCCTAGGCTCCAGTCAATAGAATATGCTTCTCCAGCGAGCTGCTTTTAGAGGTTGAACCTCTAATAGAGGTTCAACCTCTATTTTTCCCCTTTTTCCACGCCACGCTCTTCAAAAGAGGTGCGTATATATCTGTATCTATATCAATATATATCTCTTTTAGCTCCTCTGGCGTGGGATTATGATTCACAAATTCCACGACGCCTGTGAGATCGTCGATCATCGCAAGAGGGGTCTGCTCGTCCCCTTCTCCCATTACCATTACGGCTGCGGCTGCCAATCCGTCCATGATGCTTGCCTTGGTGTACTGGAGGGGGCGGCCGAAAATGTCATTTTGGCCTATGTAGTCTTTCAAAGGCTTAAAGCCACTGATCGCCAAAGCGACACCTGTGGTGCCCCACCGCAGCACGGTGGTACGGCTGTCCACGATGATTACCCCCACTTTCTTGAGGTCAAATTTTTGGCGCAGTGATTCTCGCACTTTGTTGGCCGTGTCTTGACTATTTTTAGGCCAGAGAATATAGTGATCGTCCGCGTTTGATTCGTCGATTCCGGACGAGGCGATCAGAATATTGTCTTTGATGGCAAGCGTAATATTGTAGGTATTGGGGGTGTCGATATAATACTGGGCTTCTTCTCTCACCAGCTCGTGCTTAGGGCGCTTCCCCACTTTCACGATCCTCCCCTCGCAGAATGCGACAATTTTGGAGGCGATCGCCAGGATCGAGCCCTCGGCCATGGCCGGCACGTATTGGTCAAGAACGCTGAGAAGATCGGTGTCTTTCGAGGTGATTTTATGAGTCTTGATGGAAGTTACCTTCATAAATCCAAATGCCAAAATCCAAATTCCAAATCAAATCCAAATTCCAAATGTCTAAAAACTCCCTTGGATTTTAGATTTTGAGCTTGAATTGACATTTGAGCTTTGTAATTTGGACTTCTATGATATTTCAAGCTGTACCGATGGGCTCATGGTGGACGTGAGATAGGCTGAGGCTATATGACTTGGTCCCACTGAGGCGATGAAAGCCGCCACGTTCTCCCCAAGCGCCTTGTCTGGGGCCGAGTGCTTCCCCACCATCTGGTGGATGAGAGGCGCTTTGCCTTCGGTCTTCCACTTTAGCGTGCCGGACGCGAACTTTTTGGCCAGCGATTCCGGCTTGTCTGAAATGGTGCCTGACTTTGGGCTAGGCATAAGCCCTCGCGGGCCTAGAATTTTAGCCAAGGGCGCGATCTTAGGCATGAAGCTTGGATGCGCAACCAAGACATCAAATTCAATTTTGCCTGCGGCAATTGCCGCCAAGGCCGCATCGTCCACGACCTGCACACGCACAGCTTTACCTGTGCTGTGGGGAAGGGCGACCTCACCCTTGAGGCCCGCTTTATCCACATTCAGGTGAAGCTCAACGGCCTCATCAAACTTGGCCGGCGTCATCTTTTTTAGAGCGGCTATGGCCTCTTCGATCGAATATTTTTTGGCGCGGTCTACCAGGCGCTTGTTGAGGTTATACTTCTGGCCTCGGCGCTTAGGTGCGCCGGTCTGCACTGAGCCTGCCTGACGTGATTTTTTCGCAGAAGCCTTTTTTTCTTTCTTTTCAACCAGTGCAGCAGCTTCTTCTGTGGGAGCCACAGGGGGAGCATCGGCTGCTATATCAGCTTTTTTCGTAGCCTTCTTTTCTACCTTTTTCTCGTCGGCTTTGACTTTTTGTTGTTTCTTTTGAGCCTCTTCGAGCTCTTCAAGACCCAAAACTCTCGTTCGTACTTTTCCCATATTATTTTAATTTCAAATGTCAAAATCCAAATGTCAATTCAAGCCCAAAATCCAAAACCTCATTTGAGCTTTGGATTTGATTTGGCATTTGAGCTTTGAAATTTGGATTTATTGTTCTATCTCCACGCCCATACTCCGCGCGGTCCCGGCGACAATTTTCTTGGCGGCTTCAACATCGTTGGCATTAAGATCCCCGAGCTTAGCTTTGGCGATCTCCTCCACCTGCGAGGCGCTGAGCTTGCCCACTTTGACCGTGTGGGGGGTGCCGCTCCCCTTCTCGATCTTCAAAGCTTTTTTTATTGTATCTGCCACCGGTGCAAGCTTGGTCACGAACGTGAATGATCTGTCCTCGTAGACTGTGATCACGGCCGGAATCACCTCTCCTTTGAGCTTTTGTGTGCGCTCATTGTACTGCTTGATAAACTCCATGATCGGCACGCCGTGCTGGCCCAAGGCTGGCCCCACAGGAGGAGCCGGCGTGGCTTCCCCCGCCTTCAAATTGACTTTTACTACAGTTTTTACTTTCTTGGCCATATTATTTTAATTTCAAATGTCAAAATCCAAATGTCAATTCAAGTTCAAAGCACAAAGCCTAAATTTAGTCATTTAGATTTTGAATTTGATTTGTCATTTGAGCTTTGAAATTTGGATTTTAGAGCTTTGCGACTTGCAAAAAATCAAGCTCGACAGGTGTCTCGCGGTCGAAAATCGAGACGAGGACCTTGACCTTCCCCCGCTGCTCATCGATGGCCTCAATAGTGCCCAAAAAGTCGGCAAACGGCCCCTCGATGATCTTCACGGCCTCGCCTGTGGAGAACTTGGTCTTGAATTTGGGCTGCTCCTGGCTGATGAACTTCATAATAGCTGCCACTTCGCGGTCCGAGATTGGAGTAGGCTTGAGACCTGCGCCCACAAATCCTGTTACGCCCTCGGTGGTGCGCACCACGAGCCATGAGTCATCGTCCAGCACCATCTTCACCAGCACGTATCCTGGGAAGACTTTCTCCTTGATCTTGGATTTCTTGCCTTTTTTCACCACAACTGTCTCCCGCTGTGGGATGACGATGTCGAAGATCTTGTCATCCACACCCAAGCTCTTGGTGCGCTGCTCAAGGCCCGATCTCACACGGCCTTCATAGCCGGTTTTGACGTGCACCACATACCATTTGGCATTAGGAGGCGCCGCAGGAGCTGTTTGCTCTTCAGGTGCTTGTTGCGTAGGATCAGCTTCCTGAGGTTCAGGAGTTTGAGTTGTGTCGTTGGAATCCATGTTCTTTAATTTCAAATGTCAAAATCCTAATGTCAAATCAAGTTCAAAATCCAAAACTAAAACCCATTAATTATTTGAGCTTTGGATTTGATTTGTCATTTGAGCTTTGTAATTTGGATTTTTAGCTTATTTTGTCAAAAGTTCGAGTAATTTTGCCATCAAAACATCAATTATACCCAGATACGTACCTATAATCAAGCTCAACACGATCACGACCAATGTGAGCCTCACTGTCGCAGCGCGCGTGGGCCAGGTGACCTTCTTGAGCTCCGAGACCGTGTCGGTCACGAATGTTGGGGCCACTTGCGGCTTTTTCTGCATACAGCTATTGTAACACAGAAAGTCCCTGACTCAAGCACGTCTTACTCGCTGTGCATTTGTTGGGCGACACAAACGCCCAAGTCGCCACACACGCACAGCTTCGCTCGTTCAAGAAACGCTGCGAAACCCGCCCGTCGCATGACAAGGTGTGGAATCTTTTTGCGCTTGCAATTTATAGCAGGACTTATTATTATTGAGGGCCATGCGAGGCTTTATCTCATCGTTTTCTCCATTACTGAAAGCCTACAAGATCGAGGCTGGGCTCCTGGGCTTGGCGCTCTTGACGAGTGTCGCTTCCGTAGGTATCTTCTTGTCATCTGGCGCTAGTCCCGCTCAATCAGACGAAATTAGCTTCAATAAATCCGACACACACGATCGTGCGATATATGTAGATATAGCTGGAGCTGTAGCCAAGCCCGGGCTGTATAAGCTGCCCGCTGGTGCACGGCTGGCCGATCTCTTGCGTGCTTCCGGCGGGCTCACCTCCGAAGCCGACAAAGAATATTTTGGGCGCTCATTTAATCTTGCGCACCTCTTGACCGATCAAGAAAAGATGTATATTCCCACACAAGAGACAGTAGCCTCAGGTCAAGGCGCGTCCTCCACGACGGGCTCCTCACAAGCCGCGCGTGGCATTAACATCAATGAAGCCACTGCCGCCGAGCTTGACACGCTGCCCGGTGTGGGACCGGTGACCGCGGGCAAAATAATCGATGGCAGGCCCTACTCGGCCATCGACGAGCTGGTAAGCCGCAAAATCCTCTCCCAAAGCGTCTTTGACAAGATAAAAGACCTCATATCGATAAACTGAAGTTCAAATTTCAAAGCTCAAATGTCAAATCAAGTTCAAAATCCAAATAAAAATAACAAATACGACCTGCAATTGAGAACCTCTACATTCGCTCATTCTATTATTAGATTCGCTAAAACATTGCCGGAAACGACTATAAATAAGCCCATCATCGTTCAACTAGTGAGAGCGGCGACTAGTATAGGTGCAAATTATATGGAAGCAGACGGAGCTGTTTCAAAGAAAGATTTTTTCCACAAAATAGGCCTTTGTAAGAAGGAATCAAAAGAATCAATGTATTGGATTCATATTATTGGAGAGGCAAATTCTAATAGAAAAGTTGAATGTCGCACTCACTACCAAGAAGCAAAAGAACTTGCATTGATATTTTCTGCTATTGGTTTAAAGAAATAGTTTGACATTTAGGTTTGATTTGACATTTGGATTTTGGCATTTGGAATTATGGTCTCTCCATCCCTATTCACGTCCGTCATCAATAGCTACCTCCCTGAGCCTCACGCATCTCTCTTAAACGGAATCATTTTTGGGCAGAGCCTCAAGACCTCGAAGGTCCTTTACGAGCAGCTGAAGGCCGCGGGCCTTTTACACATCGTGGTGTTGTCTGGCATGAATATCTCGATTTTGGCCGCAATTCTGGGTGCGGCCACAGCCTCACTTGGCAAAAGGGTATCTTTGCTGCTTACTCTTTTTGGCATCATAATTTTTATCATTTTTGTCGGCCCCCAAGCCCCAATCATACGAGCCGGATTTATGGGGGTACTCACGGTCGTGGCAGTCTTGCTTGGAAAGCGGAATCTGGCGCTGTATTCTCTTATATTGAGTGCTGTTGTGATAGGCCTTTTCTGGCCTGAGTGGCTGGGCACTATTTCTTTCCAGCTCTCGTATGGCGCTACATTGGGGATTATCTTGTTTGGCAAGTCCCGGCAGTCTAGAAGGGATACTCTGCTCCAACGTGTGATATTTGGGATTCGGACTGAGCTAAGGATCTGTCTTGCCGCTTCTTTGTTTGCCGCCCCAATTATCTTTTATTACTTCCGTCAGATCTCTCTTGTGGCACCGCTTTCCAATGTATTGGTGGCTCCCGTGGTGGCGCCACTTATGGTCTTTGGATTTGCCACGGCCGTCCTTGGCAAGATTCATTTCGTGCTTGGCCTTGTGCCTTCGTACATCTGCTTCGGGCTTTTAAGCTATTTATTGGCGGTCGTGAAAATCACCTCAAGCCTACCATTTGCCTTCTTTTCCTTTTAGTGCCACATGGATAATCCAATTTCGAAAAATAAGCTACTGATTGCCGCCCTAGCCGCCCTCACCCTCACGACATTTCTTTTTATGCGCGCTTACGCTCATCATGACACGGTCGTGGTATTTTGCGACGTCGGCCAGGGCGACGGAGCCTATATCCGGATAAACAACAAGATCGATATGCTGATTGACGGCGGTCGCGACGGCAAAGTTTTGTCCTGTCTTGGCCGCCACATGCCCTTTTATGATCGCACCATTGAGCTTGTCTTACTTTCTCACCCGCAAGAGGATCACTATGGCGGGTTACTTGAGGTGGTGAGCCGCTATAAAATCCGTCACTTTATCGCCTCCCCGGTGGGCAATCCCGCAGAGAGCTTTCAAAGCCTGGTCAAGAAGCTTGGCGAAAAAGGAGTGCGCATTCAGGCTCTCTACGCGGGTGACAGCGTGCAGGTGGCGGACGCGCGTCTCCGCTTCATGTGGCCAGATTCCGCTTACGTCCGTAAAAATACCACCATCCCTCAGCTTGCATCAACAAGCCCGCATAGCGCTTCGGGGCCTTACGATAGGTACTTTAAGGAATCTTCCCTTGATCCCAACAATTTCTCTCAGGTGTTTGAGTTGTCACAAGGGGATAAAAGCATACTTTTCACCGGAGATGTCGCGACTGATATTCTGCCGGGATTATCAAGACAGGCTATTGGTCATGTAGATATTCTCAAAACACCCCATCATGGCTCTAAAAACGGGCTATCTAGCACTTTTTTAAAGTTAGCAGACCCCAGCGTTGCTGTGATAAGTGCAGGCAAACGCAATTCTTACGGTCACCCAAGTAAGGCGATCTTAGACCTTCTGAGGGCCGCAAAGGTACAAATTCGACGCACCGATCTTGAAGGCGATATCGTATACCGCTTCCGTCGGCCAAATTAGGCTTACTCAGGTAAATTATGCCCTTTTGACAGCCTAAATGCTATGGGGCTTGTCATGCGACGGGGCCTGCCCCGTCGCATGAGCTCTGAGGTGAGTTTTTTCAGCTTAGAGCATAATATCAACCCGATTTTAGGGGTTCAACCTCTATTAGAGGTTGAACCCCTACGGATGAATCTGAGCCTCGAGGTGAGTTATTGCGACATTGCTTTAGTCGAACGAAGCTGTGCGTGTGTGGGAGCTTATAACTCAACCTGCGCGCAGCTCCTGATGTGACTGCGACTGTGAGCTTGTGCGAGGCCCGAAATGCATTTTGGCAGTTTGTGGCATCCAAGACGAGGATTGTATGCTTTATGTGTGAACGAGCGGTCCAGAATATCAAAGCTGCAACAAATATTCTTCCTCACAAACAACAAAATTCATTGAGGGCTGAGCGCCCAACACCTATGGCAGCAGGATGCCGCGGATTTCTTTGTAGATATTGAAGGCCTCCAGTCCTATCCATGCTTCCCCTACTAGCTCCTTGGGGAGCCCTGGATCGTCTTTCACGACCGTAATATATTCGCGCACCACACGCTTATACTTCTCCCTTTTGTCAAGACCAGTCGAGAGTATTTCGTGCCACGTCTTGAAAAGCTTGCGGTACTGTGCCTCAAGCGCGCTTTTGCCCCACACCTTCTCGATAAGCACGTCCTTATCGCCAAACACGTGGGAAGACTCAAAGGCTTGCACATACTTCTCTTCCTCGCGGCCGGTCACAAGATCGCGCAAGCCCTCAAGAATCGGATGCGGGGTAAGCCAGAAAGATCTGTGCCACGGGCCCAGGCCCCACCCTGCCACCTCGCGCCTGAGCTTGTCGCGGAGCTCTCTTTTCTTCTCAGGGATTTCGTACGAAAGAATCCTCCACTTGCCGTCCCAGCTCTCCACTAGATATCTAAAATACGGGAAATCCATGCAGAGCTTCTTAAAGCCCAGAGATGTAAGCTTGTACACATTTGTTCCGTTCGTGCCGGCTGGCTCTGGCATTGTTTCACGTTCGATGAGATTGTCCCGCACCAGAGCCGCAAGTGTCCCCTTCGTCTTTTGATTGCGATATATGTCAAATACGGTCTCCACACGCTCGTCCAGTGGCACGTAGCTGAAGCTCACATCGCTCATGAGGAAAAGTGCAGATAATATTTTCGTTCGTCTCTCTTTAATTCCCATTTCAGGATCATTGTAACAGACGGACTTTTATTGTCAAGCGTGATTCCAGTAATTCCTTCGATAGATATTGCGCGCAGACCCGCCGATTATCGCTCCGTGAGACCCGTCTGACGGGTTCGAACGGGAAGATATGGCTGGGTCAGACCTGATTTACGGTCGTGCATTTGTGGAGCCCTAAGGCGAGAACGTGGTCTGCTTTGGCTCCTTCGGTCAAGCTGCGTGGCAGATTGCTACGGTCGTAGCACAAAAAAAGATATATAAATAATTAAAGAGACTCCCAAACACTCCTTCCTACTGTACCTTGCTCTAGCGGGTGAGGGCCACAGTTCATTTTTTGCCTTTCTAAAAATTCTTACATTTTGAGGGATTAGGCTATTATTATGGTCCGCAGGAAGCCCAGAATTTTTTAGCAATCAATCGCAAGCATTGATAATTAGCTTCAATTGGGCTAATTCACTATCCCAAAATAATACAAAAAATACGGCATCTCAAGCTCGCCAATATCTTATAGTAGCTCGGTGGTCCGTGCCTAAGGTCTCTAAATCATGCCAACGTGCATTTAAGGACATGCATGTATTAATCAAAGTAAATTTTGAGGGTTTCAAGAGCAGAAAGTTAAAGTGTTCTACAAAGTCGCCCCGTTTATTATAAGTCTAATGATCTAGTTAGAGCTAGAAAGGTCATCGTAAATGTGAATGCGGTTAATCATAACAATTTAATTAAATTATAATACTACACTCCTTTGCGCGGTCATGGGCTGCCCAAAATAATCGGTCTAACTAGATCAGAATACTATCAATTTGCACTTGACACCGCTATTGAAATTAATCTATGATGATAGTGCCATGCCCCAAAGGTATAATCTTGCCTATTTCGTGCCTTTATTCGGGAATTATTTGAGTGCGGTAAATCTTGCCCGCGTCTCAAGAAAGAACTATTTATCAGACCTACGTCACTTTGCTTGTTGGAATAACCTATATTTAAAAAGGCTCTCGCTGACCCGTGCGGCGGCGGCCACTGAGCCGGCTTCTGTCAAGGCCCCAGACCCCACACAACCCCCTGCAGCTGAGACTATTTTTGACGCGCAGAGCGTCAATGAGTATGTGGACTACCTCAAAAGCTCTCAATTCCCGGTCAAGACGATCAACCGCAGGCTCTCCACCTTACGCCGCTTTGGTGATTTTCTTATGATTTGGGGCCTTACGACTGCCAATCCAGCGCGGGGGGTAGCGAACGTGAGTAGCACTGCCAATCAGGCGTCGATTTTTGACCAGTTCGCCCTTGATCTTCGTGAAGCGCCAGAGGCGCGCACTTCGATCCTTGCCGACGTAGCACAATTCTTGAACGTGAATAATTTGACCCCTGCTTACCATGAATAATTCTTCCGTCCCACCCAAAAATTCCCCGGGCAAGCTTCCCGTCCTTACTCCGACGGCTGTCGACCGGTATCTGCAGGACTTTGTCGACAAAGGAGACTCAAAAGAGCTCATATCGCAAAAAATTATTTCGCTCCAAAAATTCCTCTTGTGGGCCCGCGGGCGGGGCGTAATCGATAACCCAGTCTTTAGCAGTCTGCAGGAAGTACTGCAAATACACCAAAAGCGCCTGACGAGAAAGATTCGGAATAAGCCGCTCAAAGGCCCTAAAATTAGTAGTCAGGAGCCAATAACTAGTAGCCAGAAGCTAGTAGCAAGTAGCAACCAGCAAGTAGTCAGTAGTCCGTATGCGACGGGTGGCCGAGGGGAGGGTCACCCTGCCGCGCCGCAGAGTACTCCCGAGCATGGGGAGCGAGGGGAGCGAGGACAGGCCCCGTCGGCAGATACCATTAACGGGCGTGGAAAAAGCGGGACAGGTGCGGTGGTGGCTGGCGTCACTACTGCCTTATTGTGTATTATAGTGGGGGGATATTTTCTGGGGCAGCGACTGGGGCTCACTTTCCCGATCTCAGGCTCCGGGTGGGAGCTTGCCTCAAGCGTGCCTCCGGCCTCCGGAGAGGTCTTGGCGCAGATCGACGAGGCGACCATGGCCATTACCCTATTTCGCTCCGAGGCTGAGTTCGACGAATTTGTGCTTGCCCGCAAAGCCCTCACCGTGGAAGGCATCCTCACCGCGCCCAACATCATCTATGAAGTGATCGCGGGTAGTGGTATATCTATCACTCCGGGTCAGCGGCCAGTGATCTCTTCCACCGGAGTCCTGAGCCTCCAGGGCGCTTCCGGTGCGGTCACGCTGACAGCAGGAGGGGGTATTGCAATTTCAGGCACCACGATCTCTTCCACTGTCAGCGCAGGTGGTAATGCATTTGGCGTAGTCAAAGTCGGTAGCTCAAATATCACGGCCTCCTCCACCTCAGACACCATTGAAGTCGCAGCAGGATCAAACATCACGCTTACAGCCGACACCACAAATAAAAAGCTTACAATCGCCTCCTCTTTCACTGATACCACAGGCGGATGGACTGATGACGGCACGGTCGTGCGACTTACGACAGCCTCAGATGATGTGGCTATCGGCACGGCTACGTCTCTGGGAAAATTGTCTATCGTGGGGGACACCACCACAGAAGTCACCGAAGTGATACGGGCTGTAGCATCTCAGACTGCAGATCTTCTTCAGCTTCAAAACTCCAGCGGTGTTATGCTGACTGCAATCAATGCCTCAGGGCAGCTAGTCTTTGAAGGCACCACAGATGATGCCAATGAATTCATAATAACTCCCGCAGACCCGACCGCGGACCGCACCTACACGATCCCCAACTCCACAGTCGCCACCGACACCTTCTGCCTACTCACCCTAGCCAACTGCGGCGGCGGCGGCACAGTCACCGGAACAGGTACGGCCAACAGGGTTGCCTATTGGACCACCGCCACCAATATTGCCGCGGACGATGACTTTTTCTTCGACGGCACGAATGTGGGGATTGGTACGACAGCGCCCAACAACACGATCCAGGTGGCGAACCTTATCAACTTTGATAACACGCTGACGTCGACCTTCCTGGGCTTCCAGGCCGGTAATGTCGCTAGTGGTTCGCAAAACACCTTTGTGGGCTATCAAGCGGGACTTGCTAACACTACCGCCTCCAACAACACCTTTATCGGCTATCAAGCCGGCACAGCCAATACCACCGGAGGCGGGAATCTATTTGCCGGAACCTGGGCAGGTCTCACCAACAACACAGGAATCAGAAATGTCTTCCTTGGCTATACGGCGGGTACTTTCAACACCACTGGTACCAACAACACTTTTGTAGGCAATCTAGCCGGTAACAATAACACTACCGCTTCTGACAACACTTTTATCGGTTATCAAGCCGGCAGTATTAACACCACCGGTACACGCAATCTTTTTGTTGGTACGAGTGCAGGATTCTTCAGTACCGCAAGTGACAATACTTTCCTTGGTTACCAAGCTGGAGACGCCAACACCACCGGCTTCCGCAACTTATTTGCCGGGGCAGACGCTGGCGGAGCCAACACGATCGCCTCTAGTAATACTTTTCTGGGCTACCATGCGGGTCTCGTCAATACGACCGGAGGCTTAAACGTCTTTGTCGGCGCAAATGCTGGTGAAGCAACTACCACCGGAAGTTCAAATACCTTTATCGGACTGCAGGCAGGCTGGTCAAACACGACTGGTATATACAATGTGGCGCTTGGCCGCTCGGCTGGGCTTATTATGACAACTGCAAACAGCAATACGATAATTGGCGCTGAGGCGGGAAATAATGTTGCAACCGGCGCCAACAATATTCTGCTGGGCTTCCAGGCTGGGGATGCGCTTACTACAGGAGCAAACAACATTGTAATTGGCTTCGATATTGATGCGCCGTCTGATACCGGCAGTAACCAGCTCAATATCGGCAACCTTATCTTTGGGACAGGCATTGATGGCACTGACTTGACTGTCAGCTCCGGCAATATCGGCATTGGTGTTGTCACACCTTTGGACAAGCTTGACGTGGCGGGCAAGATCCGCTTCAGCGACTTCACCGGCACAGCCGGTACCACTGCCGTGTGTTACAACGCCAGCACCCAGCTTGCACCGTGTTCTGGCGCCGGTGGAGGACCTGCGGTTACATTGCAAAACGCCTATGACAACGGCAACACCATCACCACTACCACGGCAAGAGACATAGAGATCACGCTTGCTGAGCTTGCCACAGACACCACCTTTGAGATCACCCAGGCTGGTACAGATGGAGCATTTGCCTTTAGAGTGAATGACGATGGCACTTTCACAGACACAAGCGCCTTTGTGATTGATCAGGCAGGCAACGTCGGGATTGGGAATACCGCACCAATCGCACCACTGGACGTCACCGGAGATATATACCTCACCTCAGGACTCTCTACCTTCCGCACAGCAGTCTCAGATGGCACCATAGAGGCAACACAATTCTGTACAGGAGACGGTGAGACCAACTGTGCGACAGACTTTAGCGCATTTACCACCAGTGCGAATGCCTTCGTACAAAACGGCAACAGCTTCGGGGCTCTAGCTACGCTTGGTACCAATGATGCTTTTGATCTCGCATTCGAGACAGCAGGAGTGGAGAAAGTCCGCATCCTTCAGAATGGCAACGTGGGGATTGGCACGACGGCTCCGGCCAACAGGCTGACGGTCAGCGGCAACGCCAACATTACTGGGCGTATGGGTGTGGGTACGGCCATTAACAGTACAATCACTTTGTATGCCGCAGAAACCTGGACAGCCACTAGCGGTTTTGGTACGGCAGTATACGGTAACGCTACTTTAAATGCCGCTTCCGCTTCTACTGCCCAAATAAGCGGTGGCTGGTTCAATGCCTTTACTGATGCGGCCGAGACGGTTGATGTGAGAACCCTGATCGGAGTCAGCGGCAGAGCTTTAACGTACACTACCGGAGTTACCGATAACGTTACGGGTGTTAGTGCTGTGGTCGGAGCCGCCGGGAGTCAGAACGTTAATGTCACCGAGGCGGTGGGGGTTGACTCCACGGTGCTCCAAGTTACAGGCGGTATTATTCAGAATGCCTACGGCATGCGTGTCAAAACGGCAGTAGATACCGGTAGCGGGTCATTCACCAATAACTATGGGCTATATATCCAAGATCAAGCCGGTGTCGCCTCGACGCTCAACTACAACCTGTACTCGGCAGGCACTGGACTCAACTACTTTGGCGGCAACGTGGGGATTAGTGATGCCTCTCCAGCATACTTATTGACCGTCGGCAATGGTGACCTCTTCGGCATTGATGGAGCAGCCAACACAAGCCTTGTGTGGGAAGGCAGCACAGCCGATGACTTTGAGACATCTCTCACGGTCGTGAATCCTACGGCAGACATTATCTACCGCCTGGCAGATGCCGCGGCAGGCACGTATGACCTTTGCTCTACCGTGGGTAACTGTGCGGGAGTAGGAGGCACCGTGTCAGGCACCGGCACTGCCAATCGTGTAGCCTACTGGACCACGGCTACCAACATCGCCGCAGACGACGACTTCTTCTTCGACGGCACGAACGTGGGCATCGGCACCACCACCCCCACAGCCCTCCTGCACCTTGCAGCAGGTACAGCTACCGTAGCTCCATTCAAGCTCACCTCAGGCACAAATCTTACGACCCCGGAAGCTGGAGCCATAGAGTTCAACGGCACCGATCTATTCTTCACAACATCCACTCCAACCAGACGCACCGTGTGTAACGATTCCGGTA